>PHBC01000002.1:245625-456316 GCA_002840505.1 Deltaproteobacteria bacterium HGW-Deltaproteobacteria-2
TACCATAGGGCATGCCTCCTGTGATAACTGCGCGCTTGGGAAAAACGGGCCTATTCCTCTGAATTGCGGATCCTGGCATAGTTTGTTTGGACATTTTTTCTTCTCCTGGCATTTTTTGGGTCTTTGCGACACAACTATAGCGTAGCGTTACGGACATTGCCCACGTGAAGTTCTCCGGTCGGAGAAGGTGCAAATCTTACCCTGTATTTATCCATTTAATTATTCCTTATTCAATGTAACAACTGCCGATACGGCTATACCTTCGCCTCTGCCTACAAACCCCATACCTTCGTTCGTCTTGGCTTTGATGTTTATGTCATCCGCAGGTATTTTTAATACTTTGGCTATATTGGTAATCATCTTGTCAATAAAAGAAGTGACTTTAGGCTTTTCCATAATGATTGTTGCATCAATATTATTGATAGTAAAACCTTTGGCGGTAATAACATTCCTTACTCGTCCAAGAAGAACCCTGCTGGAAATATCTTTATATTGTGGATCAGTATCCGGGAAATGCCGGCCAATATCACCTGAACCTGCCGCACCTAACAGGGCATCGCAAATAGCGTGAATCAGTGCATCGGCATCGGAATGACCCTGTAACCCCTGTTTAAAGGGAATTTCCACTCCACCTAATATAAGCTTTCTACCGGTTACAAAACTGTGGCTGTCATAGCCGCATCCGATGCATGTTTGCATTTTGCCTCCTGATTTGTTTTTCAGCAAAGCTCTCGCCATTACTAAGTCTTCCGGTGTTGTAATTTTAATATTGTCATATGAACCGGCAATCATCTTTACTTTTACGCCAATACGCTCGACCAGGGACGCATCGTCAGTACCATAAAAGTTTTCATTATAGGCCTTCTTGTATGCCTTTTTTAAAATTTCAAATTTAAAGGCCTGAGGAGTTTGCGTTAACCACAAATTGTGCCTTGGAATTGTAACGGACACGATGTCATATTTTCCGGTTTCCTTTATTGTATCTTTCGCTTTAACTCCGAGTGATGCCGCACCTGTTGCTTTCGCAGCAGCAGCAACCTGCCTGATCATTTTCTCGGTAATAAGTGGCCTTACAGCATCATGGATAAGGACGAAGTCACATTTACCATCAATAGCAGCAAGGCCGTTTCTGACTGAATCCTGCCTCTCCTTACCACCGGCAATAATAGATGTTACTTTTGTTAATTCGTATTTATCGATTAACTTTTGCCGGACGGAAGCCAAATCATCCGGTGGCAGAACTAAAACAATATCATTTATTATTTTTGATTTCTGGAATACCTGCAGAGTATGGATCAGTACCGGTAATTGATTTAACATCAGATACTGTTTGGCCACATGAGTCTTTAATCTTTTCCCGGCTCCACCGGCAGGAATTATAGCTACTGTTTTCATAAATTAATCCATACTTTAAATCAATGCATGATCTCTTTAGTTGACGATAGGCCGGCGAATGCTTTGTTGCCTCCTATTTTTGTTCTTTCGATATCACCTTTCATTTAAAAATGGAATAGCGCACAAAAAAACCCGGGAAATTATTTCCCCGGGCTTTTTTGTGTTTTTATTTTTCAAACATTAAAAACGTCATGTATTATTACAAATGATATTTTTCAGTTTTACATTAACAAATAAATTTAATAATTAATTAATTTATTTTTATCCACTACTTCTTTAATTCTGAAAAAATCATTCGGCCGGCAGTCGTCTGCAGCACGCTGGTTACAGTAACATCCACATTCATATTGAGCATTTTCTGTCCGCTATCCACAATAATCATTGTGCCATCATCCAAATAACCGACACCCTGCCCTGACTCCTTGCCTTCCCGGATAATTTTCACAGTCATTTGCTCTCCGGGCAATACAACGGGTTTCATGGCATTGGCTAATTCATTGACGTTAAGAACGCGAACCCCTTGCAATTGTGCTACTTTATTAAGATTATAATCATTGGTTAAAAGCTTGGCGTCCAGTTGTTTGGCCAAGGCTACCAGTTTGCCATCTACGCCTTTTATTTTGGGGAAATCCTGTTCAACTATTTCTATGTTTATATTCGAACTCTTCTGCATGTGATTCAGGATATCCAGCCCTCGTCTTCCACGCAATCGCTTCATCGAATCGGAAGAATCGGCTAGAAACTGCAATTCATTCAAAACAAAACGAGGGACAATCAATTCACCTTCAATAAATCCACTGTCGCAAATATCAGCTATTCTTCCTTCAATAATTACACTGGTGTCCAGAACACGATAATCATGATTACTCTTTGGTTCGGAATTTAAAAAATTAAATTCTTCTACTTTTTTTGATCCAAGAAAAAGGCCAAGGTAACCAAAGATACCCGTTATCAGCAAATAAATCCAAGGTATTACTTGCTGATTTTCCCTTATTTTACTTACGAAGTTGAGACCAAATCCGAATATTAAGGCAATCAGGAGACCAATAATCATCCCCGCTACGCCACCGATAATAACCTTTAAAGATAATTTACGAATTTCTTTTTCAATTCCTATAACCGATAATGCTGTTAATAATCCAATTATAAAGCCGCCAATTGATTTAAAAAATAAATGAGAATTGGATTCAGATGTATAATATAATATAGCGTAGCCACTTATAGAACATGCCAAAATTAAGATAATCCTAACGATCAACCGCTTCACCTCCTTTATATTGGTATTTAATATTAGTATCGAAACTGATCATTTATAAAAAATATTTATAAAAATATGGAGGCAACTTTTACGGTTTCCCTTAAATAAGAAAAAGTAATCTGCCTATATTAAATTTCCAAAGAACTGTTGACAGGAATTAAATAAGCTGGCGCTATTGAACCGTGAAGATCATTTGAAGGTTGTGTTCAACCTCAGATTCTTGCGCATTAGTAGCTACGGATATTTCCTTTACCAGCAAATTTTTTGCCGTATCCATCATTTTTCTTTCCCCGAAAGAAAGGTTTTTATCGCTCTTTAATATAAATAAGTCCCGCAAAACACTGGCAATTTCAAACACTGAACCGGTTTTTATTCTTTCGAGGTACTCCTTATAGCGCTTATTCCAAGTCTGTTTATCGATCGTAACATCTTTATTGCGCAGAATTTCATATACTTTGGGTATTTCTTTTTCCAAAATAATTTCACGTAATCCGACGGCTTTAACGCTCATCATCGGAATCATTATTTTCATTCCATTCCCCATAATTTTCATAACGTAGAATGGTTGCTTTTTACCCATTACTTCCCTGTTTTCAATAGCTTCAATGACTCCTACGCCATGAGCCGGATATACAGCCAAATCCCCTACTTTAAACATTTTTTTCTTCGCCTGCCTTTCCATAACAATAAAGTAGTTTATCATTATTTATACTATTAGTCAATGACCAATCCATATTGAATGATTAATCATCGAGATGAATAGCAAAATCTTTAAAGAAACACTTCTAAGCATTAATGATAAGTTATTGATATTTAAGTATCTTTTAAATAGAAAAGGAGTTACTCCCGAAAAGAAGTAAACTCCTTAATTTCACTGGAGGCGGCACCCGGACTTGAACCGGGGAATAACGGTTTTGCAGACCGCTGCCTTAGCCACTTGGCTATGCCGCCTAAAAAAAAATGGAGCGGGCGAACGGATTTGAACCGTCGACGTCTACCTTGGCAAGGTAGCACTCTACCACTGAGTTACGCAAAAATAATAAAAAAATTAATAATTGATTACGGATATTCATATTAATTTATAATTTAGTAATGCCTGTTGGAAGAGTAACAGAATTTAATTCACTACGCTCTTGTACAGCTTTATAAAATAATCAATCCCTGAATAAATTGTGAGGAATAAAGCGATATAAAGAACCATCGTTCCAACAATATGAGCATTAATGCCAAAAATCGAATAATGTATCATTAAAGCGGTAACAGCTATTATTTGCGTTACAGTTTTTTGTTTTCCCAGAATACTTGCCTGTATGTAAATTCCTTCAGAAGACGCTATGCTTCTTATTACATCAACAATTAAATCCCGAATAATTGTTATGGCAACTATCCAGGCCGGTATGCGTCCAATAGGAATCATCAGAATCATTGCTGTATTGACTATGATTTTATCGGCAATGGGATCTAGGAATTTTCCCATTGTGGTAATCATGTGATATTTTCTGGCGATATAACCATCAAAGAAATCTGTAATGGAAGCCACAACAAATAATCCTGCTATAACTAAACTCCAGAATTCGCCTGGATCAGAAAGCAAGATAAAAAGAAAAGGAACAACACTGATTCTCATCAATGTTATGGTGTTGGGCAAATTGAAGGTTTCGCGCCTTGAAATCATTACTTTATTCCTGCAGTAAATTAAACTTGCCTGATCTATTTTTTAGGTACCTTTTTCCAGTCTTCCAAAAACGCTGCTATTCCTTTTTCCGTTAATGGATGTTTTACTAACTGGGCTATGACTTTAAAAGGTATTGTAGCTATATCCGCACCCATTAAAGCCGCATCCAAAACATGACGAGGATGGCGAATACTGGCAACTATAACTTCTGTTTCGTAACAATAATTCTCATAGATTGTAATGATTTGATCAACTATCTCCATACCATCATGAGCAATATCATCCAAACGGCCGACAAACGGGCTGACATAACGGGCTCCCGCCTTTGCCGCCATTAACGCCTGAAGCGGAGAAAATATCAAGGTCTGATTTACATCGATACCGGCATCGGCGAACATCCTTGTCGCTTTCAATCCTTCCGTGGATAGAGGAACTTTAATCACAACATTACTTCCCAGGCGCGCCAGCTTTCTACCCTCGGAAAACATCGCTTTTGCCTCCAGAGCTATAACTTCCAGACTTACCGGTCCTTTTACAATTTTTAATATATCTTTAACAACAGAGTCAAAATCTTTTTTTTCTTTGGCAATCAGCGATGGATTGGTTGTAACGCCGTCTACCATCCCTAAAGCAATTCCTTCTTTGATTTCTTCAACATTAGCAGTATCAATAAAAAATTTCATAAATTCTCCTGTTGAGTTTACATATTTTTTTCTACTTTATATTTATCACTACATTCTTTACTACAAAAGTAATAATCCCTGCCGGATATTTCCTTCTTAAAGGCCTGGCTAATCGGAACATAGATATGGCAAACAGGGTCTTCGATCAAATCTTCTCCCTTTTTAACCTCTGTTTTATATTTATCATACAAATTTCCGGGAGACTTTAATTGTCGAAGTGATTTGAATATCTTATACATTAAATAAATCAATAAGAAAAATAAAAGAAGACGAAAAAACATAACATTCCTAAAAAGGTTGATTTTTATCCTTGATTATTTTGACAATTTTATTATCAGTTAATCTGTCTTTCAATCCGCGAATCGAAATACAAAAAACAGGGTGAATTAAATAAGATGCTAACTCACATAACGGCTCCAAAACAAAGCGCCTTTTGTGCATTTCCGGATGTGGCACTATTAAACCAGCTTCCTGAACCAGATCCTGACCATAAAAAAGAAGATCGAGATCTATAATCCTCGGGCCACCTTTCACTTCCCGCTTCCGTCCCATATCCTTTTCGATGTTTTGCAATTTTTCGAATAGATCATGAGCAAAGAGAACCGTCTTAACTTCTGCAACTGCATTTATGAAAAAATTCTGATCTTCAATACCTACTGGTTCCGTTTCATAAAAAGACGAAACCCTCGTTACCTGCATTTCTTTGTATTGGGAAAGACTTTCAACGGCATACTGGCAGTTTTGCAAAGCGTTGCCTAAATTAGAACCAATCCCGATATAGCATATTACGCCGTTCAAATTTTTAAATGCCTTTTTATGTCTTTTCCCTTAATCCCAGAACATCCTGCATATCATACAGGCCATTTTGCTGATTGACAATCCACTGTGCCGCACGAATTGCTCCTTTGGCAAAATTATCACGGTTATGGGCACGGTGAATGAATTCCAGTCTTTCTCCAATTCCACCAAAAATAACTGTATGATCTCCAACAATATCCCCGGCACGAATTGTTTGTATACCTATTTCTTTTTTAGTTCTCTCACCTATCAAACCTCGCCGTGAATAAACTAATGATTCTTCCATATTACGCCCCAGTTTGTCAGATATAACCTTTGCCATTTGCAGCGCCGTCCCACTGGGAGCGTCTTTTTTTAAATGATGATGAGCTTCAATAATTTCGACATCATAATCATCTTTGAGTATCCCTGCGCAATATTCCAAAACTTTTAACATCACATTTACACCAACGCTCATGTTAGGAGTTAATACACATCGTGTATTTTTTGCCAGTTCATTAATTTCCTTTTTTTCAGAGTCAGTAAATCCGGTAGATCCGATAACAATGGCACAATTTCTTTGGTTGGCTATTTTAAAATATTTAAGAGATGTTTCATGATTTGTAAAGTCGATAACAACGTCAGCCAGATCAATACAATCAACTAATTTGTCGCAAACCAGAATACCAGTCTCGCCTAATCCCAACCCTTGACCTATATCACGGCCGATAATGGGGTGCCCTGCTATCTCTACCGCTGCGACAACATTGATACCTTCCGTAGAGGAAATAAGGCTGATAATTTTCCCGCCCATTCTTCCACCGGCTCCGGTAACAACCGCTTTGACCATAAATTATCTCCTAAGTATCAGTTCCCGGCTAAATAATTATATCAAGCCGTAATTGATCATAACTTTTTTTAACTTTTCAAAATTAGCCTCAGCCATCTTACAAAGCGGCAACCTGTATTCATACTCTATTTTACCCATTAGCGCCAGAGCCGCTTTAACTGGAATGGGATTAACCTCAATAAAAAGCATATCAATCAATGCACTCATCTTATAATGGAGTTCTTTTGCTCTTGCCATATCTCCTGCGTTAAACGCATCAACAAGTCCCGCCATATCCGCCGGAGCCACATTAGAAATAACGGAAATAACACCGTCACCGCCAATTGCCATCAAAGGCAGAGTGAATATATCATCACCCGATAAAACGGCAAAATCGTTACCACAAAGATTAATAACATCACTCATTTGCTTGATTGAACCGGAAGCCTCTTTGATTCCGACGATATTACTTATTTTCGCCAATCGGGCAATCAGTTCCGGCGACATGTTGATTCCTGTCCGTCCTGGAATATTGTAAGGTATAATCGGGATAGGAATGTTTTTAGCGATGAGTTCAAAATGCTGATAAAGTCCTTCCTGAGTAGGTTTATTGTAATAGGGGCAGGCAATCAAAGCGCCGTCTGCACCTGCCTCATAGGCGTGCTTGGTCAGTCTCAGCGCTTCCGCCGTGCTGTTTGATCCAGTTCCGGCAATCACCGGCACTCTTTTTTTTGCTGCATCGATAGTCATTTCAATCACTCGGTCATGCTCATCGTGGGACAATGTCGGTGATTCACCGGTTGTACCACAGGGCACCAAGCCGTCAACACCATTGGCAATCTGAAATTCAATCAGATTCCTCAGGGCGTCTTCATCCACCTGACCATTTTTAAAAGGCGTCACCAGAGCGGTGATGGCTCCCCTAAACATAAAAATGCCTCCTTAAACATTTCTTCATTTAAAATTTACCTCAGTCTCCGAGCTTTCCCGGCAAATATTAAAGTCGTCACAAATCAATAAACGATAATTGTATGTTTTTCCATTTACGACTTCTTTGTCGGTAAAATTAAGATTCCTGTATTCATTGTTTTTCTGTTTTATCTCTTTTACAGAAACCTGAGCGATACGTTCAAATTTTCTAGGACAATCTCTGCATTCAGTTCCGGCGCTGCCCAACTCGTTTTTTTCTATAGCTATATAATTAATATTTGAATCTTTGCCGTAATAATCCCAGCTTAACATAACCGCGTTGCCGGCAGAAACAATTTTCAGATTTTGAACGATCCGTACGTTATCTGACAAACTTGATAAAATAACCGGATTCCCTTTTACCCCGCATCCGATAAAATTTGTAAACGCTAGCAACAAAAATAATATGCTATATTTTATTGAGACTCTTTTCAAATTCTTTTATCCTTTTAAGCACCGCCGCTGTTGCGGTCCCGCCTGTGTGATTGCGCGAATTCACCGCTTTTTCCAACTTGATAATATTTTTAATATCACAAGTAAAATCTTTATAAAATTCCTGATATTCTTTTAATGTTAGATTGTCCAATCCTTTTTTATTTTTAAGACAATAAGCGACTATTTTCCCCACAATCTCATGCGCCTGGCGAAAGGGCACGCCTTTTCCTACCAGATATTCGGCTATATCGGTGGCCGTCGAAAATCCTCCTTGAGCCGCAAAAAACATTTTTCTGGCATTAAACTGCGTATGCTTAATCATTTCCGTAAATATTTTCAGACAATCTTTTACGGTGTCAACGGCATCAAATAGAGGTTCCTTGTCTTCCTGCAAGTCACGGTTGTAAGTCATGGGCAACCCCTTCAGCAGAGTCATTATGGCAAAAAGATCTCCGTAAACCCGTCCGGTTTTCCCCCTGATTAACTCCGCCACGTCGGGATTTTTCTTTTGCGGCATTATACTGCTACCCGTGGTATAGGCGTCGGATATTTCAACAAAACCAAACTCGTCCGAAGACCACAAAACCAAATCTTCGCAAAAGCGGCTCAGATGCATCATAATAAGCGAACCCGCGAAAATAAATTCCGCGACGAAGTCCCTATCCGCAACCGTATCCATGCTATTCCCGCTTACTTCCGGAAAATTCAATATTCTTGCTGTCCGGTTGCGATCAATGGGCAGACTAGTGCCGGCAAGCGCCGCAGCACCTAAAGGCAAGACATTCAGCCTTCTGGCACAATCATTGAGTCTTTGAACATCTCGTGCAAACATTTCTTCAAACGCTAGAAAATAATGGGAAAGCAAAACCGGCTGTGCTTTTTGCATATGGGTATAACCGGGCATAATAGTTTTGATTTCCTTTTTGGCCATTTCAATCAAACATGCCTGCAAGGAATTCATAAGATCGATGACGATTTTAATTTCCGCTCGCAAAAACAGTCGGACATCCAGAGCTATCTGATCATTGCGGCTTCTTGCCGAATGAAGCTTACCACCTGTTTCACCGATACGTTTAATAAGTTCCTTTTCTACGGCCATATGAATATCTTCATCAGCAGTGTTGAATTTAAATTTCCCCTTTTCTATATCTTTTAAAATATTTTTCAAAGCGGATACAATCTTTACCGCTTCATTTTTCGATATTATATTCTGTCCGGCAAGCATTGTAGCATGAGCTATAGAACCTTCAATATCATAAGGATAAAGTCTCTTGTCATAATGAATAGAGGAAGTGAATTTTTCCACATTTTCAGCCGTTGCTTTTTGAAATCTTCCACTCCATGGTTTTTTACCGGTAGCCATAAATTTTCTCCGCTTGGTTAAAATTTATTTTTTTAAGATATTCTGGATTATCAAACGCAATCCATTCAGTTTAATAAATCCTATAGCGTCTTTCTGATTGTAAACCTGATCCTTTTCAAAAGTGGCAAAAGATTCGCTGTAAAGTGAATAAGGTGATTTTCTTCCGGCTACCACGCAATTTCCTTTATACAATTTCATCCGCGCCGTGCCTGTTACATTCTCCTGGGTCGCGTCTATGTAGGTCTGGAGAGTCTTCATTTCAGGTGAATACCAGAAGCCGTTATAGGCGAGCTGAGCATATTTCGGCGTCAGCGAATCACGCATAAACATAACTTCGCGATCCATTGTGATGGATTCTACCGCACGGTGGGCCGCCCAAAGAACTGTGCCGCCGGGAGTCTCATAAACACCTCTTGATTTCATTCCGACAAAGCGATTTTCCACCATATCCACTCGGCCGATACCGTTGGCACCGGCAATCGTATTCATATAATCCATGAGTTTTGCCGGTGACATCTTTTTCCCATTAACGGCCACAGGATTACCATTTTTAAAATCAATTTCCACATATGTGGGTTTGTCCGGCGACGCTTCCGGAGATTTGGTCAGCACAAAAACATCTTCCGGCGCTTCCGCCCAGGGATCTTCTAAAATTCCTCCCTCATGAGAAATATGCAAAAGATTGCGATCCGAGCTGTAAGGCTTTGCCTTAGTCAGAGGAATAGGGATTTTATATTTTTTGGCATAATCAATCATTGATTCGCGTGAATCAAAATTCCAGTTGTCGTCTTTCCATGCCGCAATAATTTTAATGGACGGATCTAAAGCGAGGTAAGTAAGCTCAAACCGGACCTGATCATTGCCCTTGCCTGTCGCGCCGTGCGATACCGTATCCGCGCCTTCTTTTTTGGCTATCTCGATCTGCCTCTTGGCTATCAATGGCCGTGCCAAAGATGTGCCTAAAAGATATGTACCTTCATAAATAGCGTTGGCGCGCAGAGCCGGAAAAACAAAATCCCGCGCGAACTCTTCCCTTAAATCGTCAATATATATTTTACTCGCTCCGGTATTGAGCGCTTTTTCTTTCAATCCGGTCAATTCTTCTTTTTGTCCCACATCCGCGGCAAAGCAGATTACTTCACATTTATAAGTTTCGATCAACCAGCGGACAATCACCGATGTATCCAATCCGCCGGAATAGGCCAAAACAACTTTCTTCTTTTTTGCTGACACTGTTCATTCCTCCTACAATAGTATTTCCAATATAGCTTTTTGCACATGTAGACGGTTTTCCGCCTGATCAATAACAACGGATTGTGGACCGTCTATAACATCGGAAGAGATTTCTTCCCCGCGGTGCGCCGGCAAACAATGCATTACTATTGCATCTTTCTTCGCTTCTTTCAGAAGTTTTTTGTTAATTTGATAATTTTTAAATATTTTTTTTCTCTCTTCATTCTCTGATTCCTGTCCCATACTCACCCATACATCTGTATACAAAACATCAGCATTCTTTGCAGCATCTAATGGATCACGATAAAGAGTAACGCCTTCCACTGCATCTTTCTTCCCTTTGGCCATTATTTCCCTGTCCGGATCGTAGCCCTTAGGACAGGCCAGAGATAACTGAATTGGTAATTTAGCGGCGGCTTCAATCCATGAATTAGCAATATTGTTACCATCGCCGATGTAAGCTATTTTTAGTCGATCATAAGATCCTTTTTTTTCCTTTATCGTAAACAAATCGCTCAGAATCTGACACGGATGTAAAAGATCAGTTAAACCATTGATCACAGGAATTGAAGCATAGAGAGCAAAGTCTTCAACGCTTTTCTGAGAAAATGTTCTGATCATAATTCCATTGAGATAACGCGACATCATCTGGGCCGAATCAGAAATAGTTTCGCCACGGCCTATTTGCGTGTCGCGCGAAGTTAAAAACAATGCAATCCCGCCTAACTGATACATGCCCACTTCAAAGGATATTCTTGTCCTGGTGGAAGATTTATCAAAAATCATTCCCAACGTTTTCCCCTGCAGTGACGTGTGAGATTTTCCGCTTTTCAAATCCTTTTTGAGCTTTTTAGCTTTCGCCCATATTTTTTCAAAATCGATCGGTTCCAGATCGTAAATACTTAATAAATCCTTCTTCATTTACCCTCCATCACTTCGTCAAGCACTCCAATTGCCTGATCGACATCCCCCGTAGTAATAATCAAAGGCGGCACGAACCGCAGCGTCTTGACGCCGGCAGAAATGATGAGCAATCCCCGCTGCAGGCATTCATTCACAATATCGACACTTTCTATATTTAGTTGTGCCGCGAGCATTAAGCCCGTTCCCCTGACATCTTTAATAATTTTATGTTTTTGCTGCAGCTTCTTTAATTGTAATAAAAAATAATCACCCATTTTTCGACAGTGTTCTAAGATGCCTCCCTGCAGCATTATTTTCATCGTCGCATTCGCCGCAGCCGAAGCCAAAAGATTACCGCCGAAAGTTGACGCATGATTACCGGGAACAAAAGCTTTCGCTATTTTATCTGTTGCCAGCATAGCTCCTATGGGAAAGCCGTTTCCTAAAGCTTTTGCCAAAGTCATTATATCGGGTTTTATCCCTGAATGCTCATAGGCAAAAAGTTTTCCTGTCCTGCCCATACCGACTTGAACTTCATCAACGATTAACAAAATTCCATAATGGTCGCAAATATCCCGCACAAAAGCCAGATACTTTTCATCAGGAATATTGACGCCGCCTTCACCCTGAATCGGTTCGAGCATTACACCGCAGGTTTTCGCTGAAATAGCCTTCTCCAGCGCCTCCAGATCATTAAAAGGCACGTAAGTGAAACCATCGAGCAGAGGTGTAAATCCAAATTGAAATTTTTCCTGTCCGGTGGCTGTAATTGTGGCCATGGTCCGGCCATGAAAGGAATCCTTCATGGTAATTAATTCAAATTTATCCGGCCCCATATTTTCATGGGCATATTTTCGAGCCAGTTTGATGGCTGCTTCGTTAGCTTCCGCGCCGCTGTTGCAGAAAAAAGCCTTGTCCGCGAAGGAATTATCAACCAGCAATTTTGCCAGTTGAATCTGCGGCTCAGTATAATATAAATTGGAAACATGTGTTAATTTTTCTATCTGTTCTTTTACAGCAGCAATAATTTGCGGATGCGAATGTCCCAGGCTGCAAACGGCAATCCCGGCGGCAAAATCAAGATATTCTTTGCCATTGACATCCCATACTTTTACACCTGATCCTTTCACCAAAACAATCGGAAAACGTTTGTAGGTATTCATTATGTATTCATTGGCCGAAGCCATTATTTCTTTTTCACCCATTTTCTTCACCTTTGATTAATCGCTAAGGCTTCGTAAAAAGTTCCAGAGGCAAGGCGCTCAAGGCCTCCGGAATGAGACGTATTTGTTCATACGCCGCAATCACGAGAGGCTGCGGAGCAATCCCGATTTTATCGGGACACACGGACTTTCTCCGAAGCCGCTATAAAACTATTTCCGTACCTATTCCCTTGTCGGTAAATACTTCGAGCAAAATGGCATGTTTCAGACGTCCATCAATTATATGAGCCTTTTTTACTCCTCCTTTGAGAGCTTTCAGACAACACTTGATTTTTGGAAACATCCCTCCTTCAACAGTGCCATTGTCGATTAATTTTAGAGCTTCTTTATTGGTCATCGTATTAATCAGCTTTTTGTTTTTACCCAATACACCTGGCACATCAGTCAGAAGCAAAAGTTTTTCCGCCTGCAGCGCTGCCGCAACTTCTCCGGCAACAATATCTGCGTTTATATTGTATGTTTCACCGTTATCGCCTATTCCCGTAGGAGCGATCACCGGTATAGAGTTGTTTTGCTCCAACGAAATGATTAATTGGGAATTTATACTTTTAACCTTGCCGACCAGACCGATATCTATAATTTCCGGCGGTGTATTCTTTATCTTTTCTTCACTTAAATAATACTTTTCCGCCCTGATCAAGTTACCATCTTTACCACTCAGTCCTACGGCGCTTCCACCGTGACGGTTAATCAGACCAACAATCTCTTTATTTACCGTGCCTACCAGAACCATCTCCACAATATTCATGGTTTCTTCATCAGTAACCCGCATTCCCTGTATAAACTTCGATTCTTTACCAAGCTTTTTAAGTAATGTTCCTATTTGCGGACCGCCGCCATGAACAATAACCGGATTGATGCCGATATATTTCATCATGACGATGTCCTGGGCAAACCTGTCTTTTAATTCATCATCAACCATCGCATGACCGCCATATTTAATAACGATCGTTTTGTTGTAAAATCGTTTGATGTAAGGCAAGGCTTCCAGCAGTATATCGGCCCTTTCCATCATATTTTTTATATTCCCCATTTTCGGCTCCATTTTACAGGATATACCTGCTTAAGTCCTCATCTTCTATTATCTCATTAAGTTTTTCTTCTACACGTTGGGCATTTATTATTATCTCTTTTTCTTGCATATCCGGTGCTTCAAAAGAAATCTCATCCAATAAAGTTTCCATAATTGTATAAAGCCTTCGGGCACCGATATTTTCTGTTCTTTCGTTGACTACTGTTGCTACTTCCGCAATGGAAGCTATCGCTTCTTCTGTAAACGATAACTTCAGTCCTTCTGTGGCCATCATTTCCGTATATTGTTTAACCAAAGCATTATTGGGCTCAGTTAAAATACGGATAAAATCTTCTTTACCCAATGAATCTAACTCGACACGGATTGGAAAGCGCCCCTGCAATTCCGGAATTAAATCGGACGGCTTGGAAGAACTAAATGCACCAGCGGCAATAAAGAGTATGTGATCTGTTTTAACCATTCCATAACGGGTGTTAACATTGGAACCTTCCACAATCGGCAGTAGATCTCTCTGTACCCCTTCACGCGATACGTCCGGTCCATGGGATGTATCGCCGCCGACAATCTTATCAATTTCATCAAGAAATATTATACCCGACTGTTCAACCCGATCCAATGCTGTTTTCGTTACCTTGTCCATATCGATTAACTTTTGAGCTTCTTCTTCCTCAAGAATCTCCAGTGCCTCCGGTACTTTTACAGTTTTTATTTTCTTTTTTTGCGGAAATACGCTTCCTAACATATCTTTTACATTGAGTCCCATATCTTCCATTCCTGCGGCAGAAAATATTTCAATCATGGGTCCGCTTCTGGTTTCGGTAACTTCCAGATCCACTAACCGATTGTTGAGTTTGTTTTCTTTAAGTAAATGCCGTAACTTTTCCCGCGTAGCATCAGTTTTCTGCGCCTGATCTTCATCATGTTGATCCTTTTCATCTGCTTCTTCGGCATTATTCAGCATATCACTTACCATTTTTTCTTTAGGCCGTGGAGGAAGCAATAGATCCAGCAATTTTTCTTCTGCAATTTCGGCTGCTTTCGCCCGAACATTTTCCTGCTCTTCCGACTTAACCATATTCATGGATAATTCCACCAGATCCCTGATCATGGATTCGACATCGCGTCCTACATAGCCGACCTCCGTAAATTTAGATGCTTCTATTTTTAAAAAAGGAGAATTATCCAGCTTGGCTAACCTGCGGGCAATTTCTGTTTTGCCTACACCGGTAGGCCCGATCATGATAATATTTTTGGGTGATATTTCATCCGCCAGATCTGTCGGGACGTTTTGCCTGCGCCATCTGTTACGTAACGCTATAGCCACAGCCCTTTTCGCATCAGATTGACCGATTATGTGACGATCTAATTTTTCTACTATTTCACGGGGTGTTAACCCTTTGCTTATCATATATTATTCCGACTCCTTATTTTTGCTCTTTTTTGCTTCCTTTGTTCCATTGGTAGCGTCTTCAATTTCTTCCAGTGTTACATTATTATTTGTGTAAATACAAATTTCCGCAGCTATTTTCATGGCCTCTTTAGCAATTTCTGATGATGTCAGATTGCTGTGACGTAACAGCGCACGGGCAGCAGCCTGCGCATAAGGTCCACCCGACCCGATAGCCATGACATCGTCATCTGCTTCAATGACATCTCCGTTTCCTGAAATAATCAATGATTTATCTTTATTTACGGCAATCATCAATGCTTCCAAATGTCTTAAAACACGATCTGTTCGCCAATCTTTTGTCAATTCCACGGCCGCCCGCAATAAATTTCCGTTGTACTGCTCCAATTTTTGATTAAACCGGTCAAATAAAGTAAATGCATCAGCTGTCGCGCCGGCAAAACCGACAATAACTTCATCATTGTAAAGACGGCGAACTTTGCGTGCGCCGTGTTTCAATATTGTCGTATCCAGAGTAACCTGACCATCGCCTGCTACGGTTACCGTGCCATTATGCCTCACCGCTAATATTGTGGTACCTCTAATTTTCATTTTTTCTCCTTTATTTCCTGCCACGCGGATGCGCTTTGTCATAAACTTCCATCATGCGATTAATATTGACCGCTGTATATTTTTGCGTTGTCGAAAGGCTCTCATGCCCCAGCAATTCCTGGATGGAACGCAAATCAGCGCCGGCATTCAAGAGGTGAGTGGCAAAACTGTGTCTCAGCGCATGCGGGCTGATTTTTCTACCAATACCACTTTTACTGGATGCTTCATTGACTATTCGGGCAATGCTCCTTGTGGTTATTCTTTCTCCACGTGAATTCAAAAATAATGGTTTTTTAAAAATATCTCCACCCGCATCTTTTCTTATTTCTCCGATCTTTTCTAAATATTCCAGAACAGCTTTTATTGCCGGCCCGCCAACGGGAACTATTCTTTCTTTCCTTCCTTTCCCGCGCACTTTAAGCAGCTTTTGATTAAAATCAAGATCAATTAAATCCAATCCGGCTAATTCACTAAGTCGCAATCCTGAAGAATAAAATACTTCCAACATAGCGCGATTACGCAAACCCAAAACCGAATTTTCGTTTTTTGCCCCTAATAATTCAAACATCTCATCAACCGAAAGAAAAGTAGGCATATATTTTTCTGTTTTCAATGTTTGAATCATTTCTGCCGGATTAGTTTTAATTTTACCGGTACGTAACTCATATTTATAAAAAGCTCTCAACGACGATACTTTGCGGTTAACCGTAACTTTCTTCACCTTTTGCCGGTACAGGTAGCTTAGATATTCCCGAATAGTTTCCGGTTTCGCATTAATTATTTCATCCTGATTTTTTATAAAATTGTTATCATGAAGAAAACGGGAAAAGTCCTTAATATCGGCAATATAAGCTATTCGCGTATGCGCGGAAACATTTTTCTCCACTTCCAAATAAATTTGAAAATCCTGAATTATGTTTCCCATAATATCTATACCAGCTAGCTATCAGACATGACAATTATCCCTTGACGCTTCGCTTCGGGGATAATTCGGCTAACGCTTCAAACTTCGTTTCGCTCGTTTTCAGCGAGCCTCATTACATTTTATACTTGCCGAAATCTTCTGTTGAAAGATTCTCCAGAAATTCTTTAATTTTATCTTCTTTTAATTGATCCAAATCGCCAAGTTTAATCACCAAATCAACACTACGAGATTTTTCAATAACATTTTCATCGACAAATATTGGCGCATGTGCTCGCAGAGCTATGGCTATCGCATCACTGGGACGTGCATCAATCGTAAAATCCTCACCTTCCCTGCTTAAATAAATATTAGCAAAAAAAGTGTTGCCGCGGATATCCACAATTTCAATTCTATTTACTGTCACATTTAAAGATTTTAAACATTCATTAAGCAAATCATGAGTCATGGGTCGCGGGAAAACAATCTTTTCCAGTTCCGTCGCAATTGCACTGGCTTCAAAAAGACCTATCCAGATTGGAACAGCTTTGCTCTCCTGCATATTTTTCAATATGACGATGGGTGTATTGGTAATAGGATCAATGGTCAATCCCGAAACCTTCATTTCAATTAACACTACCAACCTCCTTATTAATCATCTTCCCTCTTAACGAATGTAGATAAGCCTTTGATATTTTCACATTAACCATTTTCCCGATTAACTCCAATTCACCCTTGAAATTGACAATTTTCCATGAACTGGTTCGTCCCATTAAATCACTTTCAGAATTTTTACTTCTCCCCTCAACTAATATTTCCTGTTTTGTGTTTTCTAATGCTATATTTTTTTCCAGTGTATGCTGATCCTGCAACATCTGAAGTTGTTTGAGCCGTCTTAAACCTTCACATTCTTCTATTTTACTCTCTAATTTTTGAGCTCCCGTTCCTTTTCTTTCAGAATACTTAAATGAAAAAGTAGAATCAAACCTGATTTTTTCCATCATGTCAATGGTTTCTTGATAATCATTTTGTGTTTCACCCGGAAATCCAACGATTATGTCCGACGTAATGCTAATCCGGGGACTCAATTTACGTAAATGATCGACTTTTCTCATATATTCTTCAACGGTATAGCCCCTGTTCATCAATGTTAATATCCTGTTTGATCCTGATTGCACCGGAAGGTGAATATGATCGCATAATTTTTCTTCTTCGGCAAAGCATCTGATCAATTCATCAGA
Source organism: Deltaproteobacteria bacterium HGW-Deltaproteobacteria-2 (assembly GCA_002840505.1). NCBI lineage: Bacteria > Deltaproteobacteria > Deltaproteobacteria bacterium HGW-Deltaproteobacteria-2. The sequence continues at coordinate 263,543 of PHBC01000002.1, forward strand.
AAGGTCACGCGGATGTGATGTAGTAAATCTGATTCTTTCAATGCCAGCTATTCTGCCGATTTTTTTAATCAATGCCGTAAAGCTCAATCCATTTCCCAAAGTTTTGCCATAGGAATTAACATTTTGTCCCAAAAGAATGACTTCTTTGATTCCATGATCAGCAAGTTTTTTTATCTCTTCAAGTATGTCATCAGATGCTCTGCTCATCTCCGGACCGCGCAGATAAGGAACCACGCAATAAGCGCAAAAGTTATTGCAACCTTGCATAATTGTGACGAAAGCGCTGACTGCGCCAGTTCGTGGAGGAGCAAAAATATTTATGGAATTCAGCGATTCATAAAAATCAATTTCGGTAATTTTCTCTCTATTCTCCTTGACAGTATCAACCAGTTGAGGCAAACGATGAATATTGTGCGTGCCAAAAACAAAGTCCAGATGACTAAATTTTTTATGAAATTTCGTTCCTAGATGCTGAGCCAGACAACCGCCCACACCAATAATCAATTTCTGATTTTTTTCCTTTATTTTTACTAGTCTGCCCAGCGTACTGTATACTTTATGCGCCGCTTTTTCCCTGATGGAGCAAGTGTTAAGAATAATTAAATCAGCCAACCTGATATTATCGGTCAGTTTATAACCGCCACCGGCTAATAATGCTGCCATCTGTTCCGAATCATGAACATTCATTTGACAGCCAAATGTTTGAATATACAGGAATTTGTTTTTCATTTTTCACCATGTTAATTATTGAATAACATTATTATTTCACCAAAAGTTAGTCAATAAGTTTTTCAATATTTTTCTTAAATTGAAGAACTTACAGGATACCATCTGAAGTCTTTAGAAATGCGTTCAAATAGTGCATATGTAATTCAAATACAAATAAAAAATAATTATACACATCATCGTCAAAAAATGACCAGATAAATTTTAAATAAAAGAATAAATATACTAAAATATTCTTTACATTATATTAATTTTATATTATGAAACAAGCGTCATATAATGTGTATAATTTAAGTGTTTTATTAAAATAAAGTGTGATAATGTATTATATTATACTCTACGGGTAAATCAGATTTGGGTTAACTGCGGAATGGAAAACTAAATTTCCGTGTAATTGACAATGATTATTTTGCTTCCTAAAAATGTTATTAAGGAGGAAATATGAAGAAAAGTATAATGTTAGCAGTTATCTCGATATTATTAATGATGCCCCCGGTATCATTTGCCAAGATCGCTATTTCGGATGGTGATCTTGCTGCAATAACCGGTCAAGTTAGTATTTCCATTGATATGAGCAAACGCTGGCCGTTACAAAATGTGAGTAATTTGAGCATTATATGGGCTGACGCAAATGGCTTTACCAGCTACACAGACCCGGGTTATTTCGGCACGACAGATTTTACTATAACCGGTGAGACAACGAAGTTTAACGGTATCGTATCGATAGATATCACTTACAACAACGGTGTTACGGTGGTAAAAGCCGCAACACCTGAGATTATTATAGGCGGCACTACTGGTATGAATATTGATGCTACATTTAAACTGGGAACAGATAATGCACTTTCCGGCACACAGACATTAGGAGCCGTGTATGTAGGTGGCATCAAGGCTGATATTCCTCCCGGTCAAGTGACGGTATATATTCGTCCTAATTCTTACGGCATATATGGTTCAGGCCAATATTTTGCGCAGTAATACATTTTAAGAAAAGTATGGTCGGCAATAAATAGATTATCCGACTATCTTATAAATGGTTTTGTTTCTCTTTTAGAATATTACTCAGATATCCAAATTCCTTGATGGAAAGAGTTTCGCTTCTTCTCCGGCCATCAATTCCTGTAATTTCCAGCGATTCTTTTAATAATAATTCTGAAAATTCTTCCAGTAATTTCGATTTTTTTAAATTATTAATCAACATTTTCCGGCGTTGTGCAAAAGCATCTCTGACCAACTTTATAAAGAAATCTTCATCAGCAAGGTCTACTACAGGCTTTTCCAGAAAGAATCCTTTCATTACCGATGACTCAACTTTGGGAACAGGATAAAAGCAACCGGCGGGAACATCCATAATTTTTTCTACCATTGCAAACATCTGCAAAATCACGGAAGGCACTCCATAATCCTTACCTCCAGGGACAGCTGTCAATCGCTGAACCACTTCCTTTTGCAACATTATCACAAAGGAATTTATAACCTTTCTGAAAGATAATAAACGAAACAACACGGGAGAGGAAATATTATATGGAATATTGCCAATAACTTTAATTTTCTGTTGTTCGCTTCTGCTAATCGTTTCGAAGTCGAATTTCAAGATATCACCCGAATATATCTCTACATTTTTATATTTCAATAACTTATCTTTTAATACTCCAACTAATTTATTATCTACTTCCACCGCAATAAGTTTTGCGGCATTCTGAGCTAACTCTTGGGTTAAGACACCGATCCCTGCTCCAATTTCCACAACAATATCATTTTTTGTCACCTGCGCTATTGTGCAAATTTGTTCAATAACACTTTTATCCATAAGGAATGATTGCCCCAGCTTTTTGCGTGGTTTAATTTCATAAAGACGGATTATTTCTTTAGGTGAATTCATGACAATTTCTCTGATGAAAATAAAAATAAATAACAAATATTACGCTAAAGGCCAGCGGGACACGGCGTTCAAATCCAGCGAATCTCTCCGGCCGTTTCTCAACATAATTTCGCCGATAGCCGCAATCATTGCCGCATTATCGGTGCATAATAAAACCGGAGGAATGAACAATTCGATATTTCGCATGGCAGTTTCTTTTGCGAATTTTTCACGCAGTCTGCTATTAGCCGCCACCCCGCCGCATACAACTATACGGCTGACGCCATTGTCTTCTGCCGCTTTTATTGTTTTGTCCATTAACACATCCACTATCGCTTCCTGATAGCTTGCAGCTATATCAGGTAATTCTTCAGCGCTGAGATTCCGGTCGAGTTTTTTCAACATCGTCAGCAGAGAAGTTTTTAAACCACTGAAGCTGAAATCGTTAGAATCTTTCATCGCACGGGGAAAAGCGACTTTCCGAGGATTGCCACTTTTGGCAATCCTGTCAATTACTACACCACCAGGATAACCAAGATTGAGAAGATTAGCGCCTTTATCAAATGCTTCTCCGGCAGCATCATCGCGAGTTTGACCAAGGAGTTGAAAATTATGATAATCATTTACAAGATAAATATTTGTATGACCACCGGAAACAACCAAAGCCACGAGAGGAAAAGACGGCGCTTTTTCAGCAAGAAAAGCCGCAGCAATATGTCCTTCAATATGATTTACACCAACGAAGGGAATATCCAAAGAATAAGCAAGAGCCTTGGCTGTGGATAAACCTATTAAAAGAGATCCGACTAAGCCGGGACCGCGAGTTGCAGCAATGCCTTCTATTTCCTGAAGCGTCACATCGGCATCATTCAACGCCTGTCTTAATACAACATATATAGCTTCAATGTGTTTTCGCGAAGCGATTTCAGGCACAACACCGCCATAGAGAGAATGAACCGTTATTTGTGAAGCAATAACATTGGAACATATTTTTCCGTTGTTGATTACAGCTGCTGCCGTTTCATCACACGATGATTCTATTCCTAAAACTAACATTATGAAACCTTTTCTATTTTCTCTTTGCTAAAAAAGATAAATCTCTATATAAAAGCAAACGTAATTTGTAAACAAACTTTTATAAGCGTATCTTATTGGAGAACACAATGGAATTTAAAACAGATTTTTTAATTCTGGGAAGCGGTATAGCCGGCTTGAGTCTGGCGATTAAAGCTTCGACTCTCGGTAGTGTCGCTATTGTGACCAAAAAAGAAAAATCAGAATCAAATACTAATTACGCGCAGGGCGGAATCGCTGCTGTTACCGATCATACAGATAGTTTTGATGAACATATTCAGGACACCTTAATTTGCGGTGGCGGTCTTTGTAAAAAAGACGTGGTCGAATTCATCGTCAAAGAAGCCCCTCCCCGAATTCAAGAGCTCATCGAGTGGGGCGTCAATTTCACAAAATCAGAAGTGCCACCTCATCTTTACGATTTAGGGCAGGAGGGAGGCCATCATCACAGGCGCGTTCTGCACGCAAAGGATCTGACCGGCCGTGAAATCGAACGGGCACTGCACGAGAAAGTTGCCGTTCTGAAGAATGTTCAAATTTATGAAAATCATATCGGCATTGATCTCATCATCCAAAAAGATGCCGAAGGTCATACGATGAATTGCCTGGGCGCATATGTACTCGATATTAACAACGACAAAATCCATACATATCGCGCTAAATATACCATCCTATCCACCGGCGGCGCGGGCAAAGTCTATCTGATTACTACTAATCCGGACATTGCCACTGGCGACGGCATTGCGATGGCTTTTCGCGCCGGCGCTCATGTTGCTAACATGGAATTTATCCAGTTTCATCCCACATGTCTTTTTCATCCGGAAGCCAAGGCGTTTCTCATCAGCGAAGCTGTCCGCGGCGAAGGAGGCATACTTAAATTGCAAAACGGCGAGACATTCATGGAAAAATATCACCCTATGAAAAGTCTCGCTCCCCGCGATGTTGTTGCCAAAGCGATTGACAACGAACTTAAACAGACGGGTAATGAATATGTATTGCTGGATATCACTCATCACAACCGCGATTTTCTGATCGACCGGTTCCCCAATATTTACAACAAATGTCTGGAATACGGCATTGATATGGCCATCCAGCCGATTCCCATCGCGCCGGCCGCTCATTATATTTGCGGCGGTGTTGCCGTAGATCATAATGGAAAGACTTCCATCGATAACCTGTTTGCCTGTGGCGAGGTATCCTGCACAGGATTGCATGGAGCCAACCGCTTAGCCAGCAACTCTTTACTGGAAGCGGTCGTTTACTCACATCGTGTTTTTGAGGAAATATCCCGTAACTTTAATCAAACAAAAGACAGTGACGCTTATATTGCCCCGTGGGATCCCAGCGGAACCACGGAAAGTGACGATAGCGTCGTTGTTACGAATAACTGGGATGAGATAAGAAGATGCATGTGGAATTACGTTGGAATTGTCCGATCGGACAAAAGACTGGCACGAGCGTCCCGCCGGATTGAACTTATTCGGAAAGAGATTGATGAATATTACTGGAACTTCAAAGTCACAAAGGATCTTATTGAACTGCGCAACATTACAACCGTAGCTCAATTAATTGTCCGGAGCGCTTCACTCAGGAAAGAAAGCCGCGGTTTACACTATAATATTGATTATCCGGATACGCTTGATGAGTTCAAAAAAGACACAATTATTGTGAAGGAATAACTTTCCGGAATTTATTTATCATTTTTAAACACACGGTCAAAGATAAAATCTAAATTCTTCAAGAAATTTTTCACATTAAATATTGCCACCAATTCCTTTTTCTTGAGATACTTGGTTACCGTGGAATCTTTTTCCAGTAAATCTTTGAACTCTATTCCTTCTTTCCAGGATTTCATCGCGTTTCTCTGCACAATGGCATAAGCTTCTTCTCTGGTTGTCCCCTTTTCAATAAGTCCCAGCAGAACCATTTGCGAAAAAATAACACCATGAGTCATGTTCAGATTATAAAGCATCTTGTCGGGATAGATCAAAAGCTTATCCATCATGTTTGTAAACCTGGACAGCATAAAATCAAGGACAATTGTCGCATCCGGCCCTATGACTCTTTCCACGGAAGAATGGCTGATATCCCTTTCGTGCCAGAGCGCAATGTCTTCCAGAGAAGCAACAGCGTAGGAACGCACCAATCTGGCTAAACCGGAGATGTTTTCCGAAAGAACCGGATTGCGCTTATGCGGCATTGCTGAAGAACCTTTCTGCCCTTCCGAAAAATATTCTTCAGCTTCTCTAACCTCCGTTCTTTGCAGAAGCCTTATTTCCTGAGCGAATTTATCCATTGAAGAGGCAGTAATAGCGAGTGTTGTAAAGAATTCCGCATGGCGGTCACGTTGAACAATTTGAGAAGACACAGACGCAGGTTTTAACCCGAGCTTAGCACAAACATATTCTTCCACAAAAGGATCGATAAAAGAAAATGTACCGACAGCACCGGATATTTTACCATAGCTGATAGATTCTTTGGCTTGCACGAGGCGCTGACGATTACGACGCATCTCCTGATACCACAAAGCCATCTTCAAACCGAAAGTAATCGGCTCCGCATGAATCCCATGAGATCTGCCGATCATTAAAGTGTTTTTATTTTCAAACGCTCTTCTCTCTAAAACAACCAATAAATTATCAATATCTGTTAATAATATTTCAGCTGACTCTTTTAATTGAACAGCCAGTGAAGTATCCAGAACATCTGAAGAAGTCAAACCCATGTGAATAAAACGTCCGTCTTCGCCGACCTTTTCCGTCAGGGAAGTTAAGAAAGCAATCACATCATGCTTTGTAATCTTTTCAATTTCATCAATTCGCTCTACATTTATCGAAACATTTTTTTTGATATTTTTTAACGCACTCGTTGGTATTTTGCCCAGCTTGGCCATTGCCTCACAAGCTAATATTTCCACGTCCAACCACTTTTGATATTTGTTTTCCGGGCTCCAAATCTTTGTCATTACCTCTCGTGAATATCTTGGGATCACGTTTTTCTCCTCTAATCATTTTAGATAATAGTTTAGATGCTTCATCTTGCCATCCAATAGTAATTAATATTATTACGCCTTCTATCAATCAGTCAAGAATTAATATAGAATCATTTTTATTCGCGATTGACAAACGAGAGCCGAAAGCATATCGATGTCATGGTATTGAGGAAGTAAAATTTATGTCTGAATCACAAACTATAAAGCAATACAATTTTCTAGAAGAAATATTCAATACCCTGACTCATGGTATTGGAGTCTTAATTAGCATTACCGGGTTGGTTCTTCTGATAGTTTTCTCCAGAATTCATGGGGATTTGAGTCTTGTTATTAGTTGTACAGTTTTCGGAATTACGCTTGTTTTACTATATACAGCTTCAACTCTTTATCATATTTCTCAAAAATCAAACTTGAAACACGTATTCAAAATATTGGATCATTCATGTATTTATGTTTTGATTGCCGGAACTTATACTCCTTTTCTTCTTGTAACTTTACGCGGGGTTATAGGTTGGAGCATGTTTGCTTTAATCTGGTCATTAGCTTTAACAGGAGTTTTATTCAAAGTTTTTTTTATCCATCGCTTTCAGATACTCTCTACTATTGCTTATATTTTGATGGGTTGGATCATTATCTTTGCGATTAAACCTCTTTTTCAGGCGTTGCCCGGAGGCGGTCTTGTCTGGCTTATCTGTGGAGGTTTGGCTTATACGCTGGGAACTATTTTTTATGCATGGGAGAAACTTCCGTTTAATCACACTATTTGGCATTTATTTGTCCTTACCGGCAGCATTTGTCATTTTTTTGCAGTTATGTTTTATGTCATCCCGCTAAAAGCTTAAGCTAATAAGCTAATCACATCAGGAGATTGACTGGTTGGCCTTACCTTCTTAAATCATTCTTGAATTATCACTCTTTAAATGTTAGAAAACTGCTTGTATAAATGTACAGTATTTAAAAAGGAGATAAATATGCAAAAAACTTTTCGATATATATTTTGTTTGATTATTTTTATGCTGGCTGTTGGTTCACTTTGGGCAAAAGATACCTATACGGTAACCGTCTTGCCTTTTACAATAAATAGCGCAGAAAACATCGATTACATAAAACAAGGGATAGAAGAAATGCTTGCCTCACGTATTTCTGTTCCTAATAAAATCAACGTTATCAATAAAAACATTGTCATTGATGCGCTCAAAAAATCTAAAATAAAAGGAATAACTGAAGCTGATGTTTATAATTTAGGGAAAAAATTAAATTCCGATTATGTGGTTTGGGGAAGCATTACCAAAATCGGTAGCAGTATAAGCATTGACGGAAAACTTGTAGACGTTCTCAATAACAAATCTGATGTCGGCATTTTTTCTCAATCACAAACACTTGACGATGTAATACCTAAAATCAACGATTTTTCCGAAAGAGTTACTCAAAACATTCTGGGCACGACGCCATCGCCAAGCACACCGCCGGTTTCCGCACCCGCGCCTGCTACCTCACCCCAAGTACCTTCGGCGTTATCCCGTGAATCTCAATTAATTGCAAAAATGAGAACCGATGGTAAAAAAGGAACATTAACATCTGTAATTAATTCTGAATTTATTAATGCTGCGGAACCTATTAATCGAAAAGAATTCTGGATGAGCCAAAAGATTCCTACCGAATTCAAGGGAATGGCTATAGGAGATGTGAACAACGACAGTATAAATGAAATTGTTGCCATCGATAAAAACAGTATCTACATATACAAAAAAGTGGATAAGGAACTGGTATTATTACAAAAAATAAAAGGTAATTCTTATAATAATTATGTGGCTGTAGATGTTGCTGATATCAACAGAAACGGCACTCCCGAGATAATCCTGACATCACTAAACGATGCATTGTTAGACTCTTTTGTCATGGAATTTAAAGATAGCAAATACGTAAAAATTGCTTCCGATATACGTTGGTTTTTACGTGTCATCGATACTCCTTCCGGCATTCCTCTGCTTCTTGGTCAGGAATATGGTATGGGAAAACCATTCGATTCGTCGATTTACGAAATGGTTTGGAGAGACGGTAAATTAATAGCGGATCAGAAAATGAAGATACCTTTTGGTTTGTCTATTTATGGATTGACTATCGATAATCTGGGTATTGCTGGAAGCGAAAAGATAATTGCACTGGATGATTTGGATTATATATACATCACTGAAAAAACAACTAAATCTTTGGGTCGTCTCACCTCAATTGGTTTTACAAGTGACGAGCTTATCTGGAAAAGCGACGATGTATACGGCGGCAGTAATAATTACTTTGAAAATATTGAAAATAAGTCCAATCCCACAGATAGCGATAAGGAAAGGTATGCCTATGCCAATTTACGTATTCTTACTATGGACACAAATAAAGACGGCAAAAAAGAAATTATCATAGTTAAAAATCTGTCTTCCAGTGGCCGCATTTTCAAGAAACTTAAACTTTTTACCGCCAGTGAAATATACAATCTGGAATGGGATGGCATGGGAATGGCGGAGAACTGGCATACAAAGAAAATTAACGGCTATGTGGCTGATTATTGCATTAAAGATATAGATAACGACGGCAAGCAGGAAATTGTGCTGGCATTAGTCCAATCTACCGGTGCTTCTATTCGTGATAGAAGTGTTATTGTTGTTTATAAGCTGGATACCGCTCAATAAGTCATTGACAAAAGTTTTATACTTAGATATAGCGTCCCCGCAGTGGATATCCACCTTTTGATAATATTTTATTACCACAAAGGCGGTGTAGCTCAGTTGGTCAGAGCATACGGCTCATATCCGTAGAGTCCCTGGTTCAAATCCAGGCACCGCCACCAATCATTATTACGCCAGGCATTTTAATTTAAATCTTTCCTTCCAGTCATTAATTAGTATATCATTGACTTGCAGTATTATCGGGTTTATATTGTCAATAATAAAGCTGAACAAGGCCGGGTTGAAATAAAGCTTTTATGGCGGATTCTGAAGAAGAACAGAAAGAAAGTGTAAGTAATGTAGTAGAAATGCGCAATGCCGACGACTGGAGTAAAAAAGGCATTAATGCTGAAGCCTCCGGTAATTACGCCTTTGCCATTGATGCGTTCAGTAAATCTATCGAACTCAACCCGAACGAGGCTTTTGCCTACTACAACAGAGGGATTGTTTACGATTGTCTGGGCAATTATGAGCATGCAATCGAAGACTTCAATAAAGTCATTGGCATGCAACCACATGATGTCGATGCCTATTACAACAGGGGGCGCACATACGCTAACCTTGGTCAGCATAAGAATGCAATTGAAGACTTCAGCAAAGTAATACTTTTGGATCCTGATTATGCCGAGGCCTATAATAACAGGGGAGTTGTTTACGATTCTCTGGGCCAGTATAACCGGGCAATCGAAGATTACAATGAAACCATTCGTTTAAGACCGGACCTTGCCAGGACTTACAGTAACCGTGGCGGCGTTTACTTCAAGCAGGGCAATAACCGTCTTGGATGCCGTGATGCACAAACAGCTAGCGCGTTGGGAGACTGCGAATTATTAGAATGGGCCAGAGCCAAAGGTTTCCTGATCTGATGAAGGAATCATAAACCGATTAAAAAATGAACAAAAAATCAATAAAATCCGGAAACAAATTCAACCCTTCATTCTTTTTCAGAAATCCTCATCTACAGTCTATCCTGGCCAGTTCCAAACTGCGCGTACCTTTAAAAAATCCTATGAAAAAAAAGTCCCGTGAAATGATAATCAGCACTTCTGCGGGTTCAAGGTTATTATCCTTTCTTTCTCTTCATCCTGATTCTAAAGGACTAGTTATTCTTCTACATGGTTGGGAAGGTTCGTCTTCGTCAGCTTACATTCTTTCTTCCGGAGCATTTTTTTACAGTCTGGGATTTTCAATTTGTCGTTTGAATTTGCGGGACCATGGAGATTCACACCATCTAAATGAAGGACTCTTTCATGGTGCTCTACTTCAAGAAACATTTGAAGCGGTAAATTACATATCCCAAAGCTCGGGAAACATTCCCGTGTATCTGATAGGTTTTTCATTGGGAGGAAATTTTGCTTTGCGCATTGCCATGAAACACCGGCTCACGCCGATAGCAAATTTAAAACATGTTTTTGCCATAAGTCCGCCACTTGATCCTTATAAGTCTTCTTTGGCTATCGACAACAGTTATTCTTTTTATCGTAAATATTTCCTGAAAAAATGGAAGCGGTCTTTGATTAAAAAACAGCAGCTTTTCCCTAATAAATATGATTTTAATAAAATGTTAAAAGCTAAAACATGTATGGAATTGACTGAAGATATTATGCCTTATTTCCCCGGTATGTCCTCATACCGCGACTATTTTAATTTATATACATTGAAAAACGATTCTTTTCAAAATTTGAACATTCCCGTTAAAATATTCATCGCAGAAGACGACCCTGTAATTCCACATGATGACTATTACAATGTAAAAGAAAATAAATTTTTTCAAATTTCAAAACAAAAATTCGGCGGCCATTGTGGTTTTATCGACTTATTTCCTGTAAGATGCTGGTATAATCAAAAAATTGCAGAAATTATAAATTAATATTGCAGGACATTTATGGATTTGTCTCTCTTCCACCAGAAAGATATCTTCCCCCGTTTTGTGACTGATAAATTAACCAGGGTGGTGGTTGATTATAAAGAAAAATATAATTCAAACAACGATGCTAATCAAAACGGTTCATTTCATCGTCAGGCCGGAGTAGTTTTGTTACTTAACTACAAATCAAATCAGGACAAGCCCGAATACGTTTTTCAACTAATAAAACGATCGGGTAAAGTTTCTCAAGCCGGCGATATCAGTTGCCCGGGCGGAATGCTGCATCCACGCTTAGATCATATCCTAAGCCATTTTCTAAAGTTAGGAATAATTTCCATGCCGGGAGAAAAAGTCAGACTCGCTCAAAGTAAAGACAAAGAGACAAATTATTTGATCCGCCTTTTCTTAACTACCGCCCTAAGAGAAGCGTGGGAAGAAGTCGGTTTAAATCCTTTTAACGTATTATTTTTAGGCGCCCTGCCCTCTTATTCCCTGACTTTATTCGCCAGAACTATTTTTCCTCTGGCATGCATTACGCCTAAACATTTTAAATATAAACTGAATTCCGAAGTAGAAAAGGTCTTAGAAATTCCTCTTAGTTTTTTTTTCGATAGTGCCAATTACGCCATACTGAACATCAAAACATCCCCCAAAAATGATTCAGCATCCATGAAATATAATTGTATAGTTATTCCTGATGGTCAGGGAGGTGAAGATATTCTATGGGGTGCTACATTGAAGATAATAGATAATTTTTTGCGAATAGTTTCCGATGACAACCTGCCTGCCTTCGCTACCTCCCGGATAATAACTAAAGTTTTGACTACTAATTACATGTCATCAAAATCTTAATCCGAAGGATATCTAAACGATTTTTGTATGGGATTACACGGATCACACTTTGGGATTGATTAGTTAAGCAACCATCAGGATTTCTTCTCATCTTTCTGATTATTCTTAGCGGGTATAGCAAATAAATCAAAAAGAGATTTAAATGGCGATAGGCTGGCCAAATTCTGAGGATTCATTTTGGAGTAATTTTCGCCGTATTCGAGCCATTTTTTAAATTGATCATCAGCCATATCCCGGAACAACAGATAATTCTTAATTGTTTGCTCCAGGTACTTCTCAAAAAAATCTGTCAGTACATTTTCGCCATACTGAATAATCAGGTATAGTAGTGGAGCGGGAAGCAGATATTTTTTTTTACGCGCCTCTTCAAAAACAATTTGTGTAAGTATCGCCGAGGTAACATCTTCGCCGGTTTTTGCATCCGTTACTTTAATTTGCCTGCCCTGCTTAATGGCATCGGTTACATAATCCAGCGTTACATAAATACTTTTTTCCGTTTCATACAGCCGACGATTTGTGTATTTTTTTAGCAAAAGGACATTATCACTCATATTTATGCTCCCTGTCCCTCTCTTACGACATTATGATAATTCTTGCAACATAAAATAATTACGATCTCGGCAATAGAATTCTGATAATAAATATAAATAATTGTATTTATTAATATATATACGATTTATCTTCAGCATATCAGGATAATAGGAAAATGTTGCAATGCAACATTTTCCTATTGACAAACAAAAAATGCTGTTTATAATACAAACACAGAGAATAAACACGAAAGGAGTATTTTGTATGGAAAACAAGAAAATTGCCAAGCAATTGATCGATTATAATAAGGCGGCATTTGAATCAAGTTATAATAGTATATTTATGTTGCAAGAGCAAACAACCAAGGCTCTGGATAATATGCTTCAACAGTCGCCTTGGCTTCCGGCCCAAACAAAGTCATTCATTAACGAATGGGTCAGCATTTATAAAAAAGTTACGAGCGATTTCAAAGAAGCTGTCGATCAGAATTATTCCAAGATGGAAGAATTCTTAACATCAGACCAAGAAACACCCAAAACAAAGACCAAAAAATAGATAAACGTTAAATTATCATTAAGTATAAAACAATAAACAACTAAAATAAAATGGAGGAAATTATGGACCCCAAACAAATTGCCAAGCAAATGGTGGATTTTAACAAAACAGCTTTCGATAACTCATTTGACGCGATGTCCGTTATTCAGGATCAGGCCGAAAAAATGATAAGCGCGTCGATGGAACAAACTGCTTTTTTCCCAGAAGAAGGCAAGAAGGCTGTTAACGAGTGGATTAAAACAATCAAAAAAGGCCGCGAGGAATTCAAGACCGCAGCTGATGAAAATTTCAAAAAAGTGGAAATCTTTTTCGCATCAAAGTAAGATTTCACATCTTCACACTAAAAAGCCGCCGCTTTAAATCACGGTGGCTTTTTTACTGAAACTTGCAAATCGTATTATGATTTGGGTGCTTTTGGCGGGCTTACCAGTCCTTCGCCGGATATTACCATCACACCATCCTGATTACTGCAGGTGGTTTTCAACCTAACGCGGTTTTTCTCTACATTTAATTCAATAACTTCGACTCGCCCGGTAATAGTGTCGCCCATGTGCACCGGCGCAAGAAAACTTAAATCCTGTTTCAAATAAATAGTTCCAGGACCGGGTAATTGATTGGCGATAATGGCGGAAATAAATCCTGCCGTGAGCATACCGTGCGCGATGCGGGTTTTAAAAAACGTCGTTTTCGCATAGGCTTCATTGACATGTGCCGGATTAAAATCACCGGTAATGCCGGCATATAAATATATATCCGTTTCTGTCACTGTTTTGGCGAATTCCGCCACATCCCCAACTTTAAGCTTATCAATACTCTTTCCTGTAATCACAAAAACTCCACCTCCCCTTATCTTTGGTATAATTAAAATGACTACAACTAAATTGTCATATCGACCGAAGGGAGATATCTTGTTCCTCTAATAAAATTATTAAGATTTCTCGCGGCGTATAATCCCGCGTATGCGGGACTCGAAATGACATTTCCTTGCGTCGTTTTCCATTCTGCATTGTTTTTCATACCGGTTCTAAATCAATGATGATATTGAGGCGGCAAGGAGGAGGCTCCGCAGGCGTATTACTAATACGTTGAGGAAGCCGACGACGATGCCAACAAAAATAGCGCTTTGATTTAGAATTGGTATCATATGTTAGAACCAGCACTTATAAATATTATCTTTCAAATCCTTTATGTCATCCTGCATCGTCATATAGATGCAGGCATTTCTAATGGCCAGTCCGCCCTGATAGGCCAGAGCGGTTACCAGCAATATTTCATTTTCCGTAAATTCTCTCGAACGTCGGCTATACACATTGAGCACTCCAATTATCTCGTCATTGGATTTAATCGGAACATAAAGCATAGAGACAATGCCTTCCTCTTTTTTTTCCTTTTTGTATTGAATTCCGTCGTCCTTAAACACATCTTTGATGACTATGGTTTCCCCTTTCAGGGCTTTCCCAATGTTTTTATCCGCCATAATTGGCCCTTTGTTGAGATATTTTTCGCTCAAACCAAAACTTGCGACTAATTTCACCGTACGCGTATTCTCATCCAGCAGTCTTACTGATGCGGCTTTGACCTGCATAACTTTCACCAGATCTTCAGTCATGGCTTGCAAAATAGTCTTGACATCAAGACTTGATGAGATACTCGCGGCCAGTTTCAAAAATATCTGTAAATGATTGCGCAGTTTCCGTACTAACTGGGCATTCTTAATTGCAACGCCTCCCTGTTCGGCCAGAATGGAGAGAAAATCAATTTCATCTTTGGTAAATTTACGAATATTTTTGGTATAAAGACTCATAATGCCCATCATCTGGCCTTTATAAATTACCGGCACAGATAGAATAGAGCTAATGCCTTCCGCTTTTTTTGCTTGATGATTCTTCAGCCGCTTATCTGTTGTAGCATCAGGAAAATACATATAACCTTCTTTAAGCAATTGCGGACTAATTTTGACGGCGTGAGCCGTTCCCGCATGAATGTATTTTTCGGAAAGTCCTATCTGGGCTACAGCGACATTACGAATAGAATCCTGCGAATCTTTTTCATTCAGAAAGATGACAGCCGCTTTTGCCTTGAGTGTTTCGACTGCTTCGGAAACAATTGCGTGGAGCATCGTTTCCTGATCATCCGTTTCGCCTAGTTTCCTGCTCAATTTACTTAAGCTTTGAAAATACTCTTTTTGAGTTGACATATTTTAATCTCCCTTTTTTATAAGGATTAAACATTTCGGGATGAATAATAATTTATATTTTATGTTTGATACCTCATCAATTATTTTTGGCACGCCCTACACTTTTTGCTTCAGATGTGATGATTTTAGCAGATTTTTTCCTGACTGCTGACAATTTATTTTGTCTAAGAATATCATCATTATCGCGTTCTTTCAGCCACTGAACAATTTTTGGAGCAAATAATTTCTGAAACTTGGAACTCACGTAAATACCGATATGTCCGGTTTCCAGACAGACATCTTCCACATCTTTACTGCCTACAGCTCCAGATAGCTGATTGCAAGCCGAAGGCGGAACCAAATGGTCATATTCGCCGAAAAAATTTAAAAGCGGCATCGTCAGTTTTTTCAAATCAACGCGCTCGCCGCCCAGAAACATCTTGCTTTGAATAAGCAGATTCCTTTTGTAGCAATCTTCAATAAACTGACGGAAAGTTTCTCCGGGAACGTCAGGGCTGTCGAAAATCCAGCGTTCCATCCTTACAAAATTTTCCACAAAATCCTTATTGTCCATATTTTCCATAAAACTGACGTATTTATCGATCATCAAACGTGCGGGATTAAGCAATAGAAATCCCAAATTCATCAGATCGCCGGGAATGTTACCGAAAGTTTGAATCATGCGATCCACGTCAACATCTTTCATCCAGATATGCAGAAGCCCCCTATCCGTATCGAAACTCGACGGTGTAACGGTAGTAATCAGGTTTTTTATTTTATCCGGATGAAGAGCGGAATACATTACGCTGAACGAACCGCCCATGCATATGCCCATCAGGTTTATCTTTGGAACATTATGTTTTTTACGGATAAAATCGATAATATTATTCATATAACCATTGACATGATCGTCAATTGTCAGGAAGTGATCCTTACGCGTGGGATATCCCCAATCTACCATATACAGATCAATGCCACCCTCCAGAAACGTCTTGACGACGCTTCGGTCAGGTTGCAGATCCAGCATTGTTTCACGATTGATCAGCGCGTACACCACCAGCAGCGGAACTTTCAACTTGTTTTCTTCATTATCGTTGCGAAAATAATGCTTAACTTTGACGCGGTCTTCCTCATATACTATCTCATAAGGCGTCGAAGCAATTTCATAGTTGAGTTGCCCCTGTAAAATTTCGGATGCCTTGGTAACTCGTTGTTGCGCCTTTTCGGCGTCTTCGGCCATTTTTTCCAGAATCAGATCTAAAGGAATTTTTGTCGAGCTCATAAGAATTTCTTCACTCCGAAAATATCCAATTGTTGCCCACCAGATGTGAGAAGGCTATTATTTTACGACAGTCAGTGTGTTCGGTGAAATGTTGAGCTGCTTTTCAAGCTCTTTCACCCTTTTTTTAAGGACATGGAATTCTTTGTATAATTCTTCCATTTCCCTATGCGTTACAACCGGCAGCAATTGCAGATAATCCTCCAACATTTTATTTCTGACAATTATAAAATCCTCCAGCGTATTGAGTGTCTGATGCAAAGCTTCGGTGTATTCTTTGGACTTGAA
Organism: Deltaproteobacteria bacterium HGW-Deltaproteobacteria-2; assembly: GCA_002840505.1. Classification (NCBI taxonomy): domain Bacteria; class Deltaproteobacteria; species Deltaproteobacteria bacterium HGW-Deltaproteobacteria-2. The sequence goes on from PHBC01000002.1 coordinate 280,461, forward strand.
CAAACTAATGTAATGACCTTCCAGTATCTTTATCCATATCGCGTAACATTCTTTTGCTTCCTTCGGAAGATTCCCTTCTTCTGCCATTTGCTGCAGTTTTTCCTGAAATACCTTAAAAGATTTTTCTATCGGCAAATAAAGAATGGAAAAAAATTCAGCCAGCATAGTTTCAAAGATATTGTGTTTATCCAGCATTTCATTGAACCGTTCCTGATAAAAACGGGTCAAACCCATTGGAGGAATTTTAAAGTATTGTCTAAATTCCTTTTCATAAACATCGCTCAATGCTTTAAATACATCCTGATCCAGATTTTCAAAATTATACGCTTCCGTGCGCTTGCCGATATTGCCTGCTTTTTCTATCAAATGATTTTGTATTTGCATCGCCGCATCAAAACCCGACTTGGCCATTTTCAGGAGAATTTCCGGCAGAGCGTTGAAGGAATTGGCTGCCGCTGATGCCGATTCCGGCTCACTCATCATCCGCGAAAAGGATTTGAGCAGATTCAAATTTCTGTCCAAATGCTGAGTGAAGCGGTTCTGCACTGCAGTTTGTGTCATGACTGATGTATCAGGATTGGAAGGCATCGCTTTCAACAGATTGAACCACATATCCGCTGCTGTATGCATCCACGGAAAAAAAGGAACTTCTTTTAACGGAGATTTTTTGTCTTCGTCAGCCATTTTTCGCCTCATGTTGAAAAAAAACTATTGAAGAAATTGTAGATTGAATGTTAATAAAGAACTTCGTTCATTTTTAATATAAATGAACTTATTTGTCAACGCATTTTGATGCATTATTGCTGATAATAGTGTATTAAGAGCTTTGATCAGTGACACTATTTTTACAAAACCACAAAGAGGTGAAAATATGTCCAATGAGAACAACACGAAAATCACACCGGACGAATTGATGCATGCTTGCGGTTTTTCCCCGGCCGATAACACGGAAAATATTCCTACAGCGCTCGCCTGGAAAAGCAAACTGGTCGGCCAGCAGATCAGAAGTTTGTTTGAATATAAAAGAACTCTTGATTCCATCGGCAAGGACTTGTGGATGTTCGGACCTTTCGCTATTTCCGCGATATGGCAAAGCGCGATACTTGATTCGTTTTTGCGTCCTGTAAAGGCCAGCGCCCGTCTCGCCGTCGGCGCTTCCAGAAATCCTGACGCTATCGCCGATATGAACGGCTGGATCTACAAAAGCTATTCCCGGCTTCTTTACACCTTAACCGGTTTTTTTATTAAAGACGGAAAATTCAATCGGGAAAAAGCCCAAATGATTTGCACAACACCAAAGGGTAAAGAATATTTAAAAAACTATATGGATGAATTCTGCCAACTGGAATATCAATATAACAACATCGGATTGACCCGTCTTAAAGCCATGAAAGAGCTTTTAAAGTGTCTGGTGGTCTTAATTACGGAGCAACCTCTCTCTGGCGGTCAATTACCTTTTGCCAAAAATAATCCGGATGGCACCCTGGCGATTTCTTTTGAGCAATACCTTGCCGAAAATCGTATCCGTATGGAAAACCTATACGAAGCAAATGCATTTGACATTAAAGAGTATGCCGAAAGAGCAACAGTGGGGAAAATCGGTTGTTCCGCCTATGAATATGTGGAAGGATCACTCAATCACAGGGTGAAATTGCGTTATTACCCTCTTCCCGAAGGGATTACATCAAACGGCAAAATTATTTATATGGCAACTCCACTCATTAATAAACCGGAACTTTTCGACCTTGCTTCAGGAAAATCCGTAGTAGAAGCCCTATTAAAAAAAGGCTACATAATTTACATGGTTGATCATAACAATCCGGGATGGGAAGAAACCGAATTGGGGCTGGATTTCTACGGAAAAACAATCCATGATTTATATCTGGATATAATCAAAAAAAGGCATCCTCAAGATGAAATATACGTAATGGCTTATTGCATGGGCGGCACTCTTATTCTTCCTTATCTGGCCAGACGGGCGGAAGAACTTTTAGCCGCAGGCTTACCGATGGATATAAAGAAAATAGCCCTGATGGCGTCACCGATGAAATTTGATGATGAAGACAGCGGACACAATCCGATCCGTTCACTCATCCGCCGCGATTACGATCCCTATCTAATGAAAGAACTCTTCGGCGCAGTCAATATTCCACCGCAGGTCATCGAAGCGGGCATGAATGAAATACAACCCGGCGTGCAGTATACAGTTGTTTTAGGATTTTACGGACGTGCGGAAATAAAAGAATCGATTACCGACGCGGCGCCCTTTCTTTACTGGCTGACACACGGAACCAGATTCCCGGTGTCCTCTCATATTCAGTGGATTCAAAACATATTCATCGGCAACCAGATTTATGAAGAGAAATATTGTCTTCCTTCCACCAATCCCAAATTCGACGGCAAGCCGGTCAATATGTCCATACTGAAAAAGGCGGGAGTCAGGATTTTTGATTACAAAGGTTTAAGAGATCCCATAGCCCCGGCCGGTTCCTGCGTGGCCGGTGAGACATGGGGAATGGTGGATAAAGGTAATGTCAAGTTCACCAGCGATGGGCTTAACCGTGTCATTGAGAAAAACATCGGGCATATTTTTGTAGTCAGCCGCAAATTGCTGGCTGAATTTCTGACTCTGGTTGAAGATTTTTTTCAGGAACCATTGCACAGCCACGCAGACATTTCAAAGTCGAAAGGTTCAGCTAAGCCAGAAGTTATCAGCAACGTTGTAGATATTAAAAAACTTCAGATGGAAAAATAATACTCATTGGGGTCTATTATGAAACCAGAATTATTTTTAGAATACCTTGACGGCTTCAAAAAAGCATATCCGGAAAAATTCGCTTCGGAAGATGAAATTTTTAGTCATATTCGTCGCGGAGATCACATCTTCGTTGCCTCCGGTTGCGGGGAACCTCAGTACCTTGTCCAGGCTATGATCCGCTATGTAGAATCCAACCCCAAAGCTTTCTTTGATGCGGAAATTATCCATATTTACTCATTGGGCCTTGCTCCATATGCCGGCGCCAAGTATAAAGCGAATTTTCGCCATAATTCTTTTTTTATCGGCAACAGTACTCGGGATTCCATTAATGCGGGAATGGCCGACTATACACCTATTTCCCTTTCACAAGTTCCGGCTCTGTTATCCAGCGGCGTCATCCAAATCGATGTGGCGCTGATACAAACATCAATGCCGGATCCTCATCACTACTTAAGCCTTGGGGTCAGTGTGGACGTAGTAAAAGCCGCCACAGAAAAAGCGAAAATAGTCATCGCTCAGATAAACCCCAGTATGCCCACGATTCACGGCGACGGCTTCATTCACATTAAAGACGTTGATTTCATTATCCCCTACGATGAGCCGCTTTTAGAGGTATCAAAAACACCAACAAGCGAAGTAATTAAAACCATCGGTAAAAATGTTGCTCGTCTTGTGCAGGATGGCGACACTATTCAAGTTGGCTGGGGCGGCCTGCCCAATGCTGTTATGGCCAGCCTATACAAGAAAAAAAATCTGGGAGTACACACGGAACTTTTAAGCGACGGCCTGGTAGATTTACTTAAAGCCGGTGTTATCGATAATTCCAGAAAAACCATTGACCACGGAAAAACTGTCGCTGCGTTCTGTATGGGAAACAAATCCACTTATGATTACCTCGACAACAATCCTTCCATAGCCCTGCGGACACTTGACTACACCAATAACCAGTTAATCATTGCCCGGATAGAAAACATGGTCGCCATTAACAGCACTCTGGAAATAGACTTAAGCGGACAGGCGACTTCGGAATCAATCGGCGGCGTCTTTTACAGCGGTGTCGGCGGGCATCAGGATTTTATGAGAGGCGCGTTATTTTCCAGAAACGGTAAAACCATTCTGGCGCTTAAATCCACTTCCCGCAACGATACTATTTCCCGCATCGTTCCTGCTTTAAAGGAGCAGGCCGGAGTAACTCTTAATCGTGCTGATACACGTTATGTAGTAACGGAATACGGCATTGCCTACCTGCATGGGAAAAACATCAGGGAAAGAGCCATGGCATTAATTGCCATAGCTCATCCCAAATTCCGGCCATGGTTGATTGAAGAAGCGAAAAAACGCGGTCTGATTTTCAAAGATCAGGCTTTTATTCCCGGGAAAAAAGGCGAGTATCCCGAAGATTTGGAAACCTACATTACAACAAAAACCGGGGTGCAGATTTTTATCAGGCCTGTTAAAATCAGCGATGAAAGCCTTTTAAAAGATTTTTTCTATTCTCTTTCCGATAAGAGCATCGAAAGAAGATTCATGTCATCCCGCAAAGACATGCCGCATGAAATACTGCAAAATTTCGTAATTATTGATTACACGAAAGAAGTTTTACTGGTAGTTATCAGGGGAGATCGGGAGAACCCGATAATTGTCGGTGTTGGCCAATATGGAATTGATGAAAGCTCTCATACCGCCGAAGTTGCTTTTGCCGTTCGTGACGACCAGCAAAATTCAGGAATAGGATTTGAACTGTTAAAATATCTTACTTATCTTGCCAAAAGACAGGGTTTGCTCGGATTTACCGCTGATGTTCTCGTCGAAAACAAACCCATGCTTCATGTTTTTGAAAAAGGCGGTTTTGATATAAAGAGAAAAATTGACAGCGGTGTTTACGAACTATCACTTAAATTCAAAACATAAATCATTAAAGGAGTTTTGCGATTGTTTAATCCCAATGTTTTTAGAGAATATGACGTAAGAGGAGTTGTAGACAAAGACTTGAATGAAGAATTTGTTTTCAACCTGGGTCGGGCCATAGGAACTTATGCCGCCCAAAACAGAATAAAGAATATGACCATCGGGCGCGATTGCCGCTTGAGTTCTGACGCCTATCACAACTTTTTAATCAAAGGCCTCAATGCTTCCGGCGTCAACACAATTGATATCGGACTTTGTGCCACTCCCATGCTTTATTTCTCCATTCGCCATCTGCATGTTGGAGGAGGAGTTATGATTACGGGCAGTCACAATCCGCCGGAATTCAACGGTTTCAAAATTTGTATCGGCAACAGTACCATTTACGGCGAAAACATTCAGAAACTAAGAAAAATTATGGAAAACGGCAAATACGCCAAAGGAAACTCTTCAGCGCGGCAAAAGGACATTTCCACCGACTATGAAAATTATCTTTTCGACAGAATTAAAATCAAAAAGAAGATTAAAGTCGTTGTTGACGGCGGTAATGGCGTAGGTGGACACTTTGCCCTTCCCCTTTTAAAACGTTATGGCTGCGAGATTATTCCCATTTATTGCGAACCTGACGGTAATTTCCCTAATCATTTCCCCGATCCCACCGTGGAAGAAAATTTGGATAAACTAATCAAAATAGTCCGCAGTAAAAAAGCGGATTTGGGAATAGCATTCGACGGCGATGCCGACCGTCTTGGTGTGATCAGCGACAAAGGCGAAATAATATGGGGTGACAAACTTTTGCTTCTCTTTGCCCGCCAGATTCTGAAGAAGAATCCCGGCGCTTCGATCATCGGCGAAGTTAAATGTTCACAGGTTTTATTTGACGATATAAAAAAGCATTCCGGCCGACCAATAATGTGGAAAGCGGGGCACTCATTAATAAAGGCGAAAATGAAAGAAGAAAAAGCGGTGCTGGGCGGTGAAATGAGCGGGCACTTCTTCTTTGCCGACCGTTATTTCGGCTATGATGACGCCATTTACGCGGCGCTCAGATTACTGGAAATCCTCTCCCTCACAGGCAAGAAAATAAGCGAATTGTTTTCCGATGTACCGAAAACATTTGCCACGCCGGAAATTAGGGTTGATTGTCCTGATGATAAAAAAGCGGAAACAGTAAAAAGAATCAAAAAACATTTTCAGAACACTCCCGGCATTGTTGAAATCGACGGGATACGCATTCCTTTTAAAGATGGCTGGGCTTTAGTGCGCTCGTCCAATACCCAACCTGTTATTGTCCTGCGCTTTGAAGCAACATCGAAAAAAAGCCTGCAAAATATCCGTGACGAAGTAGAACCATTATTAGAAATGTGAAGAGTGAATGGTGAAGGGTGAATTTCTTTTTTCACTTTTCACAGTTCACCTTTCACATTGGACTCATAACAAAAGGCCCCTAACCTTTCGGTTTCGGGGCCTCTGTTTTTCTAATTTACAAACTCTTAGTTACTTATTTTACAACCACAGTTTCGAGAACAGCATCAACTCCGCGGTTCTTCTGGCGACCTTCCAGCGTGTCATTGCCGGCAACCGGTCTGCCCGGTCCATAACCAACAGCTTCGATACTGTATGCATCGATCCCGAATTATTTAATCATATAACGACTTTTAGTCCAGTAAGATCATGGCGATGTGCATGTATTTTTAATGGTGTATATATTTTAAGGATTTTAAAACTTTTACAGATTTTTTTGTATCAGTGCTTTGATGAGATCCAGAATTATGCGGTTTTTTTATGACCACATAACTTCTCTATATATTTTCCATTGGTTGTTTATTTTTTTCAGTTCCAATGTTTTCTTACCTTTATCTTTTAATATTGAAGAGCTGTACGATTGAGTAAATGTTACCATGGTATTTCCCCCCTCCACTGACACCTGCAAACTATCAATGTTGATAGTTATATTTTTACTTCTCTTGCGCACATTGGTTTTATAGATTATCCAATCATCCAGGTCCTTACCTTTTGAATGAAAATCTGATGCATAACAACTGCGGTAAGTTTCCATATCTCCTGTTCTCCAACTGTTTAACCATTTAGTTACCAGATTTTGTATATCCTCCTGTAAAGTCGATTTTGTTTCACTCTGTGTATTTTCAACCGGAGCTGAAATTACAACAACAGGAGGGGCAGCCGCGACTTCTTCAACAGGAACAGGCACTTCAGCTTTGGGGGCAACTTCTTCCACCGGAGCGGGCACTCCGGCACTCGGAGCAACTTCTTCTACCGGAGCGGGTGCCTCAGCTTTAGGAGCAACTTCTTCACTCTGAGCAGTAGGTTCCTTGGGAGTTATTTTTTCCTTACCTCCTGCACCGAAGGAGAATTCAATTCCAAAAGTACAAAGCAAATCGTTATACCTGTCGTTAAAAGGTATGACGTGGCGAACATCGGCCCGCAGAGCAATATTATCCGCGAAGAAAAAATCCGCTACTCTACTGGATATGAAATATTTCAGGCCGCCACCATATTCTACAGCAAATTTAGTTAATCTATATTGTTCAGGATATCCATAATGAATACATCCGAGGCCAACTGCTATAAACGGCACAAAACGGCTCTCCGGAAAGAAATGATACAAACCTTCAACACCGTAACCATATACATTTTGCCATGGTTCGTTTGGAACATCCCGAAGTTCCGATGGAACATAGTGAAAATATCCTTCCACACCTATATTTGCCGTAATATTGTAACCTGCACGCAAACCTACCGTATACGAGCTTCGCTGGTTCTCGTTGCCTTCAAAAAAATAACCTCCGGCAAATGGCGTAACTGTAAAAGAGTCTTCATTTACTTCTGCCTGTACTATCGTAGAGGTAAACATTACCATCAAGAAAACTGTAAACAGGAATAATTTCTTCATAATATTCTCCTTATATTCTCCTTCTACTCTGGATTTTTGTTATATGTAGGTTGCGGGGGAAAATTTATACCTTCAATATATGAGAATCACATCTTATATTGGCAATTTATATACTAAAATAGATTTCTTATGTCAAATAACATTACCAGATTTTTTTCTTAGCTATTTAAATCTTAATATTTTCTTCCTGGATTCCGGATCAAGTCCGGAATGACAAAGGAACGGTTTGCTAATTCGTCCAAACATCCAACCCTTCTAATCTTCCAAACCTCTAATCATCTGTTCTATGCTCGTGTCCTCCGCTGGCGGAGGTGTTCCGATGCAATCGGGACGGAGGTGGATATCCAATCTCCCCATCATCTAATCCGTCTAAACTTCTATTTTACTATTCACCCTTCACTATTCACCTTTCACTGGTTTTTTCTCAACCATTTCCTTTCAGTCGTGTAAGATTAGAAAGGAGAGTGCGTCGCAAATGTTCCACTCGCCGTATTGTGTAGGGCTGGAGGTGTCCCAGTTTTACGTCCTTAAGTAGAACGAGCTTACCGAAAATATCCGGATCCCCGTCGATCAGAGGAATCTCGATTCTCAGGAGACTGTCGTAAGGATCAATTTCCCTTGTACTCCTCCAGCAACGCACAGGCTCTGTACAGTAATACAATTCCGCCTGATCAAACCGGAGTATTTCCAGCGCTTCACCTATGTGCACCCACAACTCCTCCATATTCCGCGACTTGTTCACCTCTATCTGCAGGGAGAGAAAACTGCGCCGTGCATGGCTAAGCCCAGCCACATCGGTCATATCCTGGAACCAACCGTAGAACTTATCGAATGCCAAATACTCCAGATAGCCCATTTTCCGCACCAGAAAAATCATAACTATCAAAAGTACCCCAAAAAGAAGACCCTCAATATTTTTATCACGCAACACCATCAGGGAAATCGCCAGAATACAAAGCATCATCGTCATGCCGTAAATGATCAAGACAACATTACGGGAAGAAAGCCCCAACCTCAAAAAAACATGATGAATATGCCCCTTATCCGCCTGAAAAATTGGTCGTCCGCGAACAAAGCGCCTGATTGGCGAAAGAATAGCATCGAAAATAGGCACACCCAGCGCCAGTAGAGGGATAAGCATTAAAACGCTAATATTACTCTTAGCAGAACTTCTAATAGCTAGAATAGCAACAACATAACCAAGGAAATAACTTCCTCCATCGCCCAGAAAAACACTAGCAGGATTGAAATTATACTTAAGAAATCCCAGAACAGCCCCGCCCAGAATAACAAAATAAAAAGTGTAAAGATATTGTCCTTGAGTATATGTAGAAAAAGACATAACTATACAAGTAAAGAATACCAGCCCGCCAGCGAGACCATCGAGACCGTCTATAAGATTTACCGCGTTGATGAAAAGCAAAAACCATAAAACTGTAGCAACATAACTAAAGAAAGGGTTGAAAGTGATACCATACCCGCCAACAAATATACCGCTTATCGTTGCCCCACCGATAAAAGCAAATGTCGCAGCCAGAACCTGAAAAAATAACTTTGTCCACGGAGTAAGATGGCGGAAATCATCCCACAAACCACACGACAGGATTAAAATAGCGCCGGTATGCCCCATAAAAATATTAAAACTAAAAACATACAAATCTCCCGCGTGAGGGAAAAATCTTCTTCCAATACAGCAGGTAAACATAAAAGCAAAAAATACCGCCAGACCGCCTATACGAGGTATCGGCACAGAGTGGACTTTGCGCTCCATAGGAATATCCATCGCTCCAAGTTTAATTCCCAGCAAGCGAGCCACAGGAGTTAAAACAATGGATAATCCCAAAGATATCAGAAACAACAAAAATAATTCAGTTACCATCGTCATACTTAAATTTTTTTACTAAGCTTCCAACCTTTTCTCAACTGATCTTGATTACTTAAATGTTAAATATTTACCATCCCTCAAACGAGGGATTTTTTGTTTTTCTCTTTATTTTTTTCAAAGGTGCATGTCATTCCGCGAAGTGCCCTTCAGGGTAAATCCCCGATTTATCGGGGGTAAGGAATCTTAAAGATTTCTCCCTGCGGTCGAAATGACCACCTCTTTCGTCATCCCCGAGTGGGCTTGTCGGGGATCCATTTTTTCTTCCTGGATTCCGGCCAAGAGCATGCCGGAATGACAATCGGTACTTATTTTTTACAAAACTTCTAAATCTCCAAACATCTAAAGCGTCTAAACTTCTATTTTTCCCCAACCCTCTAAGCTTCTTCCTTTCACCATTCACTTTTCACTTGTCTCTTTTCACAAGGTGTACTTAGAATTTGATTTTGTTCAATTGCGTCAATGGAATCACTGTCACGTTTTTATTCAAATCATAAGCGTCACTACCCGGGTAGATAACCCACAAATGCTTTAGGGCTAACTCTTCGGATGCTATACGCATAGATGAAGTGAAGCCCGGCGCCTGAGCATACATGACCTCGACGCCATAGAGCCGTCCGTTTTTTTGAAACACCATATCAATCTCCGCGGACGCATGTATACCCCAGAAAAATATTTCATTCTCCTTCAATCGGACTGCCTTGATTGTTTCCTCCAGCGCGAAACCTTCCCATGATGCACCGAGTTTCGGGTGCGAAAGAATGTCCTTTTTCGCCGGCAGGTCAAGTAAGGCATGCATAATACCTGTATCTCGAAAATAAATCTTTTGTCTTTTGATAATTCTTTTCTTTGTGTTGTAATTCCAAGGCCGCAACTGGCGAATCATAAAAGTTCCGGAAAGTAAATCCAGATACCTTTGCGCAGTATGGTCGGAAACGGCCAGGCTTTTGCCGATTTCCGAAGCATTGAATATCTGGCCGTGATAGTGCACGAGCATTTGCCAGAAGCGACTAAGGGATTTTGCCGGGATATTAAATCCCAGTTGAGGAATGTCCCTTTCCAGAAAAGTTGCGATAAAATCCTGACGCCACTGGTAAGAAGCCGCTTCGTTCGACGCGAGAAAAGACCTGGGGAAAGCGCCTCTTATCCATAGTTTTTCTTTTTTTGCCGCCCCTACAAGATCAAGCGTAAATCCGCCTATTTCCAGATAACTTATGCGCCCGGCCAGAGACTCCGAAGATTGTCGCATTAAATCGCGTGACGCACTGCCTAAAATCAGGAATTTAGTTTTTTTGTTCGGCCTGTCGGCAAGAACGCGTAAAACGGGAAACAAATCCGTAGCCCGCTGGATCTTGTCGAGAACAATCAGCCCCTCCAGATTTTCCAGCGCCAGTAGTGGTTCTTCGAGCCGCCGGAGATCGCGCGGATTTTCCAGATCAAAAAAAGTAACATCCTTCGGCCACTGATCAGAGAATTGCCGGGCAAGTGTGGTTTTACCGCATTGCCTTGGTCCAAGAATCGCCACAATAGGATTATTCTTGAAGCGCTCATTTAAGACCTTTATTTCATTAGTTCTTTTTATTTGCATGGAAATATTGTACTATGATAATTCGACATGTCAAGGCGATATTACAGTATCTTCAATAATGTTTTTCTTAAATCTTTTTTCTTTTCACCCTTCACTTGTCTTTTCCTAATCCGTCTAAACTTCTATTTTTCTATTCACCCTTCACTATTCACCTTTCACTTTCTGTTTAACCACATGCCACACAAATACAGGTGCGGAAACAAACATTCGCCGCCACAGCCGCCCCGGTTCTTGCAATAATCTTGGCAACCACTCCATTCCGTGATTAACAAACCATGAATCTTTGTCGCGTTTGATATTCCCTGAATAAAAATCAAAAACCGCTCCAACCGCAGCAACAATATTTACATTCAGCCTTGCCCGATTTTCAAAAATAAATCTTTCCTGCTTAGGGGCAGAAAGCCCTACCCACAAAACATCAGGAGCCGCAGTATTAATCGCTTTGACCATCTCAGTTATTTCAGCGGATGAATATACATCTTTAAATGGCGGCGAAAAAGTACCGACAACCTTGATAGCAGGATAATCACGCTCCATTCTTTGCTTAATTAGTTCCAGGGTTTCTTCAGTTGATCCGAGAAAATAAACACGCATTGAACCGGCTGCATTCATACGATTATTTAGGCCGGCAAAAACATCCGAACCGGTAACTCTTTCGTTAATCGAACCACCCAGCAAACGAGAGGCAAGCACAACACCCGCGCCATCAGGTACCAACCAATCAGCATCTTTTAGCGCACGGGCAAAGACTTTATCTTTGAGCGCCACAGTATACGAATGCGGATTAAAGCAGGCCAGCCAAGTTCTTTCCCCTGCTTTTAAAGATTGAAGTAGTTGATCCGCACATTCGTCAGCAGAAAAAGTATTTACCTTATATCCAAGAATTTCTTCTTTCATCTTACTCCGAATTCATTTAGTTCATCACTTTAAGAGCATGGACATGAGATCTGAGATCTGAAATCAGAGGTCGGTATTAATTATAAAAGCCGATGGATTCTTCAGCATTGAACCCAGCATGCCACCAATTTTTTTGGTGCATTGAATTAGTCGTTCGTGATCTTCGGCTGAGAGATAACCGCAAGTACAGGCGAAATCAAGCCACGTATCGGTCTCGCTATTCTCACCATCACAATCTGTCAGTTTGCTGATAAAATGGGCCGCATAGCGACGCTTGGCCCATGCTTCGCGAAGATTGGAGCATACAGACCGAGAACTTCGGCGGACTTGATCAGTGAGAGCATACTTCTCTTCAGCCGGCCAACGCTTGCTCAGTTGGAATATTTCCATCGCTAGCGTATATGCCTGTTTATAAACATCCAAATCCTTTGCCGAATTTATTTGCATTTTCCCCCTACCCTCCGTCCTCCAACTTCTGTTCTCCGACTTCCGTTCTCCGACTTCCGTTCTCCGATTTCAGTCCTCTGTCCCCTGACTTCCGATCTCTACTATCTTTAATGACTTTCTCATAAATCCCCAGCAGGCGATCCAACAATCGATCAGCCGCATAGTCCTCTTGCACTTTCCTCCACCCTGCTTCGCCCAGTTCTCGACATAGAGCAGTATCATGCCAAAGCATGTTGATACGATCAGCTAATTCATCAACATTGCCCGGTTCATACAAGAGACCTGTCTTTCCATCCTCGACAATCTCCGGCAAACCGCCGATGCGGGAGCAAACCACAGGCAGGTCATGCGACATCGCCTCCAAAAGAACTGTAGGAAATCCTTCGTAGCAGCGCGTAGCAAAAACAATCATCCGTGCATCACGGTAGAACTGAGCCAAGGCTTCAGAATCCAATTGCCCCAAAAATGCGCAATTATCAGGTTTCTGTTTTAGCACTCCCGGCATACTATGATAAGAACCGGCAAATTTAAATTGCAAGTCGCCAAGCCTGCGTGCCGCCTCAATAAGGGTCAGGATATCTTTTTCCGGACTGAGCCGTCCGACATATGCAACATATCCGCCCCCTGTCAACCCCGAGTGTTCCTGTCGGGGATCCATTTTTTTGTCATACCCGAGTGTTCTCGTAGGATTGGGCAGAACCGTCACCCTGTCCGCAGGCAATCCCTCTTTTACAAGCAAATCTCTTTGAAAGTCATTCAGGCATATAAAATGTTGGACATGATTATAATATCGGCGTAAAATTCGCGCCGCTGCCGTTCTGAGTGCGTAACCCATGCTTTTAAAAATACTGTTTTCACAGTTGCGCAGGACACACCAGTATTCCCGCCCTCCCAAACAGCGATGGCATAATTCTCCATGACTCAACAACAGACCATTAGGGCAGGCCAAGCGAAAATTGTGCACCGTCATTACGACAGGAATATTCTGCGCTGAGCACTCCGGCAGAATGGAAGGAGAAATCAGCGGATACAAGTTATGGATGTGGACAACGTCCGGGCGAGTCTTCTTCAGGAACTGGCCGAATGTACTTCTTGAAAAAGGGTTGTGAATGCCCGAAAAAAAAGCCGGGATTTTTCCCAGCTTTGTTGTTTCTATCTCCTCACTGGAGCGACTGAATCGATGAACATCCAGCCCGCGCGCCGCCAACAGGGCAGCCAGATTGTCAATTACCACCTCTTCGCCACTAACACGACCGTAAGCATTATGAACGAGCAGAACCTTCATTTTAACTGCAGAATAAAAAATATCATTTTTTACTTAATACTTAACTACTTAAATCTATAAGATTGCCACGTGCACTGTCGTGAACCCGTAATGATAAAATAAGCGGTGTCATTCCCGCGTAGGCGGGAATCCAGTATTTCTGTTTTTCCTGGATTCCGGATCAAGTCCGGAATGACAGAAGAAGGAATTTTGACTCTTCACGATTTGTTTGTGCTCAACTACTTAAATCTTATTTCACAAATTCAAGATAATTTTCATTGTCAATGATTTCTAAATTGGCATCGGGATAATTATCTTTCCAGGCGGAGGAGACTTTGCGTGATTTATTTTTCCATTTGAATTCATAGCCAAACAACCTGCCTTCTCTTTCCTCAACCCAATCAATCTCTTTTTGATCCCACGTGCGCCAGAAGTAATTATTTGAGTAAAGTTTATTATATGCTTGTTTTTTCAGCCGCTCCACAACCAGAAAATTTTCCCATAGTTTTCCAATGTCATCGCGAATATCAAGGGGATTAAAATTAGCGATTATGGCGTTACGTATTCCATTATCGAGAAAATAATATTTACTTTTAGAGGTGATTTCTTTACGGCGATTGCGGCTAAAACCACGCAGATTGAAAATCACAAAAGATTTTTCAAACAAATCCAGATACCGGGCTACCGTCTTACTATCAATTCCCAATTGCTTGCCTAATTCCGAAAGGGAAACTTCACTGCCCACTTGAAAAGCCAACAAGCGTAAAAGGTCTAAAAGCAGTTTTGAACTTTTAACTTTTTCTAATTCCAGGATATCTTTCAGTAAATAAGATCCAACCAGTTCTTCAAGAACTTTTTTCTTATCATTTACTGTTGCTGATGTCAGTGACTCGGGATAACTGCCGAAGATTAAATACTCATCCAGTCGGCTTCGCAAATCGTAATCATTATATAGTTTACCCATTTCGATTTGCGAAAGCGGAAAAAGCGTCAGCGTTATTTTTCTTCCAGTCAGCGGCTCGCCAATTTGACCAGCTAATTCGAATGAAGATGAACCCGTAACTATAATTTTTATATTCGACAGTTGATCAATCAAAATTTTCAAACCCATGCCAATATTTTTAATTTTTTGAGCTTCATCTATGGCTATAAGATCATAGCCTTTGGCGTAGTCAATTATTTTTTTAAAATCAGAAGAGCCCATAACAATCTGAGTGTTAACATCGTCACCGGAATCGAGCTTATATCTGAGTTTGCCTTCATTTTCAGACAAAAACTTTTTCAAAAGCGTAGTTTTGCCAGTTTGGCGTGAGCCATAAATGACCAAAACTTTATTTGGTTTTAAGAATAAACTAAGATTGTCATAAATTCTTGGTAAAAACATAGCTCTTAAGTAACAAAACAACGATTATTTGTCAATTATAAAGATTTACGATCCTCATAATCAGACGATTACAAGGAATGCAAGCTTGATTTCCTATCGTTTAATATTCTTTCTTCGCTGTAAATCCTTAAATCTATATCTTCTTAACCTAGAGAACTTAGAACATTAAGCATAGAACAGATGTTTTTAAAGCGTCTAAACATCCAAGCTGCTAATTGTGCTAACCCTCCAAACTTCTAAAGCATCTAAACTTCTAAAATGGTGCTTAATTACTTAAAACTTAATTACTTGTTCCTTTCACCCTTCACTCTTCACCATTCACATGTGTTTGATTCACCTTTCACTGATTTATACGTTCTTCTTCCACAGCAGTAGCTCTGGCCGCATAAGCCAAACCCAAAATCATAAATTGCAGATTTCCGAAAAACGCGGCATATAGAAGAATGTTATCAGTAAACATGAAGAGAATAAACGACAGAATGGAAGAAGCACCCGCATAGAAGAGAAGAGAAACTTCGCCAACAGTACGCTTTGCACTTCGGTAGGCATGTAGTGCCTGCATCAAAAGACTCAAAGCAAATATAACTACCCCTACATATCCAAAATCAAACAATAGCCGCAGCCAATCATTGTGCGGATGTTTTAACCCTCTGGTCAATTTGCTGACAAAAGATTCTGAAGCATTGGCTCCGTAACCGAGCAGTGGTTGCTCATCAATTCTTTCCCACATCTTGCTCCACATTAAACTGCGCCCGGTGGTAGCAAAGTCCTTATTTTCCCATTTAATATCTTCTAATGTCCCTCGGCCGGAGTAGAACATCTTCTGCTGCACCCGCGGTGAATAAAAAATGCCGATGCCGACCATTACAATAAGGAACAGGATGATAAGACGCTTTAGAATTGACAATGGGGCAAAGGTTAATGGCAAAGTTAAGCCATTAACCGCTATGGCAGTCCTGGTTACCGCAATAACCGGTATAGCAGCCAGAATTGTCCACCACTTTAAAACCTTCCGATCGCCAAAAACATACCGCGCCGCAAAATAATTACATAGCATGGAGGCTGTCATAACTTCAGCCGCCAAGCCCGTTATAAAAGGCAATACGCCGGTAAAAATGATGCCCGTCTTAAACGCTACCATTACAATCAAGCCGATGGCCATGTAAAGCATAAGCTTGTGGAGCATCTCAAGTGCGTTTTTCCCGACCTGCGCTTTGGAGATTGCCATGCCTACTATTAAGGGACATAACATCATAATGCTACGCTGTATAGCGTTTGGTTCATCGGAAACTGCCGTATAAATCACAACAAAACAGATCCATGGCAGCCATATCCACAGGGGATAACTGAATCCGCCCAGGCCTCTTGCAAGGCTCCACAGAGAAAAGACAAGTGGAATCAGCCATCCGAGAGCTGAGAACTGGTAACCTAGAATACCTTCTCCACCAATATCTGCGAGAAGAGTGGAAATGACAACCACCCATACCAAAAAAGGGATTTTCCCCGTACGCGCAGATGGATCAAACTTTTGTCTAAAAATCATAAAATTGATTAATCCTGATGAACTTCATAAATATATACAATAAATGCTATACTGGCCTGTATCGACCCTTCCACAAGTTGAGGATAAGTCTATCAACAAGTGGCGATGCATAGCCGTGAACAGGTATGTTTCTACAAAATTGTATTGCTTGCCATGCAGATTTATAAAACCTATCCAATCCCCAATCTGAAATTATTTCGAAAGAGCGCTCTCCAATTTGTTTCCTTTCTTCCTCCCGCAATTGCATGAATCTGCCCAATATCTGTGTAAGCTGCTCTTGATTATATGGATCAAAGTGCCAACCGTTATACTCTTCGCGTACCAGCGTGTCCGCGCAACCGCATTCCCGGCTTATAATTATCGGCAGATGACTGGCCATCGCTTCATTAATAACATTCCCCCAGGTCTCTCCATAAATGCTTGGCAGGACAAAACATTCCGCCAGACCATAAAGCTGACATATTGTCTCTTGATCCTGAAACGGCAGAAACAGTATATTCGCATTCGATTTATCAACAATCTTCTTTAATAGCGTTGCCTCGGAGCCATCGCCAACCAGCACCAAGCCCCATTCATCATTAATTGTTTCTCGAACAACGGCACAAAACGCTTCTATCAATGTTCCCCAGTTCTTCTTGGGGATCTGGCGTCCGACTCCCAGGAAAAAATGTTTCGGTAAACTGTATTTCTCTCTGATCTTCGCAGCGTTCTGCCGGGCAATATCTGATCGCACCGTAAAAAAAGAATTATCCACTACATTGACACTAAAAAACATTTTATTTTCCGGAACGCCCCAATACTTGTAATCGGAAATATGAGAAGCGGCGGAAGTAAAGAGTGCATCAACATTAGCATAAATTCTCCGTTTTACCCAATTTACCAAAGCTGATCGTGGGACATCCTTAAGACGGGCGTCATCCATGATAATTACAGGGCGCCTCTTCTGACGGGCCCAGCGTACTGCTGTCGCACCGGAAGGAAAAGCGATGGCGCCGGCGATTACAATATCAGGAGAAACAGCATCCAGCATCTCATAAAGACGAGTGGATGCGACCCTTGGACTAACATCTTCCATCCGTTTTTCAGGGAAAAGACACGTCCAGGGACAGGGAAAAATCACGTGAGCGGATTTGCCAGCAAAAGCATAGGGTGAACCTTTACCAGCGATCTCAATCACATGCAGGGATGAATTGTTTTTCCCAAGAAATTCTGCTAAAGCGGCCAACCGCGGTGGCCAATATATACGGAAATCTGTATGACAAATTGCTATCTTCATTAATTGGATGATCCGAAACTAAAAGCTTTACGAATTATAGAGCTTGGGAGAAAACTCAATATGAGATAAATGATTAATATCAGCCTTACGTCATAATGCAATGCCTTGACAATCTCATGGCGAGCCTCTGATCTCATATCAAGACGCAAATAACATGACGCTCTCATTTTGTGCCAGAGAGCACAATAACGACACAAAAATGGTCTTGCATCCTTATCGACAATATTCTGGAGTTCAGCCAGTCCATTTCCTACAATATTATCATGCGCAGGAACTCGCGTAGGCCTTCCTTCAGAGAATTCCGATGGTGATTGATAAAATACGGAAAGACAATCCATCGAATAGGCAACTGGATAACGAGATGCAATGCGCGCCCAGGTAAGAAGATCTTCTCCTGATTTCACACCGACAGGAAAACCACCAATCTTCGCTAAGACTGACTTTCTCACACAAGTTGCACTTGACCAAACCGGGGGATTTGAATTCAAAGCTATATTGAAATAGTTCCCAATAATTCCCTCAAAATCATCAGGTAGGCCGCGAACAATAGCTGACCTTCTTCTTGATGACGAATCAAAGTAATAACGTGTTGCGTAAAGATCGCATTCGGGAAAGCGATCAACCATACGTCTTATTCTTTTCAGAAACTCAGGTAACCATTCGTCATCCGCATCCAGAAAGGCGATAAATTCATGCTTCGCTTCTATTATTCCTCTATTTCTTGCTGCGGATACCCCCTGATTCGCCTGATGAATAAGTCGTATTCGCGAATCTTTTATTGACTCTACGATAAGTGTACCATTATCCGTGGAACCATCGTTAACAACAATAATTTCAAAATCCTGAACAGACTGCCTCAAGACAGACCGTATAGACCGCTCAACAGTGCTCTCCTTATTATATAAAGGGATCACAACCGAAAATGAAATTACCTCTTCAGACATTACCTGACGTGACCTCTAATATTGCTTTAGAACCGTGTTGATACCAAAATGTTCTGTTCAATCTTCTATCGCAGGTGTTCATATATAACTTTATATGTCTCACGAAACTTAGTATAAGAATAATTTTGCTCTATATACTTCCGCGCAGCATTGCCGATCTTTTGCCTTCGCTCTTTATTTTTTAAAAGTTCAATTAAAGCGGAAGCAAGTTCCGACGAATTTTCAGGCAGCACCAACGTGCCTGTCATTCCGTCTTGAATAGCTTCCGGTAAACCATCAACACGACTGGCCACAACTGGTTTACCGCAAGCCATTGCCTCAACAGCGCTCAAGCCAAAACCTTCATAACGTGAAGGTACGGCCACAACATCCATGAGCTTTATATAACCCATAGCTTCATCCCATGGAAGTTTTCCTGTCCATGTTATCGAGTCTTCTATTTTTAGATTACAAGCAGAACTCTTTAGATATGAAAGCTGGTCACCATCGCCGACAATTAACAAATGCGCATTTCCCAGAACTTTCTTCACCTTTGCCAAAGCTTCAATCAATATATCTATTCCCTTTTCCCTGCTTAAACGAGCTACCGCGCCGATTACAATTTTCTCCTTAAGATTGTCGGCAATTTCAGACATCTTTGGGACGCTTGCTTCAAGAGCCACATCTATGCCAACAATATCAATTGCGTTAGCTACAGTAAAATGTTTAATTTCTTTTATTTGTTCCGGATTATTCAAATCAATAAGTCGCGTATCATTAAACCAGGATTTTTCCACAGCCTCGGACACGCATATGAACCCGTTTGCCAATCGAGACCCAAGTCTCAATAAAATCTTCTCCTTTAAACCATGAGGAGTACCCGGATAATTAACTGTAACCAAAATAACTTTAGCACCAGCCAGCCGAGCTGCTATAATGGGTAACAGCCCGGGAGTCATATACTGAATATGAATTATATCTGGTTTTTTTTTGCGTAAGATTAATGCAAGAGAACGTATAAACTGAACAGTACCAATTGTTCTTGACCAATTCAAGAGAGTTATCTCAGTGCCAATTGCTTTAAATTCTTTTACAACGCTCTTGTCATTTTCGAAGTAACAGCAAATCTCGACATTATATCCCGATTCAATCAATGCACGTGATAACAATAGCGTCTGCATCTCCGTTCCGCCGCGCATAAGGCAGGAAATGGCAATTATAATTTTTTTATTTAACAATAGAGTCATTCCATTCTACATCTTTCGCATATATTAATTTCGGGGTCTCTGAATCAATCTCTCCGGAATAAATAAACATGGTCCAACGTATGAAGAATCTTCAAAATTGATATACTCTCGAAAATACATGTCGAAACAGCGATAGCCATGTTCCTGCAGGAACTTGCTCACATCCCTGCCGCAGTAACCAAACATTGGCCAGTTGTAAGGATGCAATTCACAAAAAATTATATCCGGCTGCATAGCTTCCCATGGAAATCCATTTAGTACCGGCAACTCCGCACCTTCGACATCTATCAATAGTAGATTAACTCTGTTCAACTGAAAATTAGCCAATATATTGCGAAGAGTTTTAACTTTGACTTCGCAATACGCTGTTTCTTTTGTACGACCTTTCGAAATAAGATAGCTTTCCGAACCCTTTGATACGAAATTTGTGACGCCATCAAAATCGGATACAGCACATTCTATCACCTGAACGACATCTTGCAGCGTGTTACGGGCTACATTACTTTTGAGAATTTTGCTATTAACAGTGTCCGGTTCTATTGCTATGAGAACACCTCCACCACGCTTCTTGAGTATTCCTCCCATCAAGACAGCATACTCACCATGATGTGCACCAACATCAATGACGATGGGTTTTTGCGGTAATATAGAAATGGCATTGCAGACTGCGTTTGCTTGTACTAAATCAGAATAAGCAACTATCTTATTCCGGCAATCTTCAGACGGATACTTCAGGCCCCTCCGCCCCGGCCATACGGTATCAGGGTGGAGATTAAGTGCAAGCCCCATAGCCCTTTCCCGCCTTCCTCCAGACAAGCGCCAAATATTCTTCAAAATCATTTTCCACATAATATAGATAGATCTTTTAAAATGATTGACCATGGTTTTCTTTCCGCCTTTTCACGAATATTAACTCGCTCTGTTTTTTTGTTGATTACCTTTTAGTAAAATCAGATCGCATTTTTTTTATCGTATCAAGGCAGAAGACATATCCATGAGAAATCCCCAAATTACTCTTTTCTGCCAGCAACCACATTAATTTTGCCCATAGGGGCAGATTTTGTTTCATATTCCCTTGAACAATATTTTCGAGCTCATTTGCATTTTCTATAGCTTTCAATATTCCCCGATGGTCATTATTAAGTAATCTATAAAAAAGAAATTCGTTGATGTATTTGACGGCTGCGCCGTAAATAAGTTTTTTATCAGATTCGTCAAATATACATTCAGAACCTTTAGATTGTAGTGTTTGAAATATATAATCAGTTGCCAGTTTTTCAGTAAGATTAGTTTTTGCAGTTTCCGATTCGGCATGCAATCTAAAACTTGCAAGAGGGAAAGAGACACCGGCAACCTCCGTAAAACTACCAACTCTGTAAAAGAAATCATCATCTGCTAAAAGACCTGCTTCTTTGCGATATGTACATTTATTTAATAACAGTTCACGAGATGTAGTTACTCCCGGGCAACGATGGATATGATTATTTGAAACAACGCCCATTAGATAATGATGAGCATAATCTCTGCCTGAATAAAGCACAGGTACCAATGAATGAGGTCGAGGAGGTTCTTTGATAATCAAACCGGAATCGTCTATGTAATTGCAAGCCGTAAAAAAGTGCCCAATATTAGGAAACTGTAGTAACGCTTTCTCGACACGTTCAATATATTCGGGATGGAGCAAATCATCTTGATGTATTATCGTAATATAATCACCTGTTGCCTTTGATATCGCTCTATTCCAGGCATCAACAAAGCCAGTGGCCTTGTCATTAAAATAATATTTTATTTTTTCACCATAGCTTTTAGCAATTTCTGCGGTACCATCAGTCGAATCATCATCCACAATAATTAATTCATCAGCTTTTCTGGTTTGTGCCAAAGCTGAAGCAATGGCACAATGTAAAAATCTCTCGCCATTGTAGGCAGGTATTACAATCGAAAAAGTTGATTTGTTCAATATGCTTTCACGCAATTTCTAATTTAAAATATCTAAGGAAATCATAAAGAGTATTGCCGGATAAATTCCGCTATTCCCGAGGCTGCCATTTCATAACCACGAGCACTCCAATGCGTTCCGCTAGGGCTGTAAATGTCTTTTTCTCCCCTGGCAATTGCCGCTTTTAGAGATTTATCTATTCTCGGTATATTAATTCCATACGTCATTAAATAATTCGAGATATTCTCTCTTTTTTTGAATAAAGGTATCGTAATATAATCAGCATATGCGGTTGATTTATCAGGTGCCAGCATAAAGATGAATAGGGTCTTGCCATTTGATTGAACACTTTCTTGAATACACTTTATGGCAGAGGCAGTTTTTGCGACATCATCTTTCTTCCAGGAAAGTTTATTCATATCACCTTCATATACCAAGATTTCACCACTTCTTCTATTCGAAAATAGGTTATTCTTTGTCAGAATAAATCTTTTTGTATTACGAGTATCTTTACCTGTAATATTTCTGATAATGGAATGTGTAACTACCGAGGCCGCGTATTTAAGGTTGATATTTTTAATATCAAAAATCTTTCTCTTCTCTTCATAATATTCAGCATGCGTATTAGCTGAATATCTTAATATAGGAATGCGGACTTCTTGATTGGTTTCCTGTTGGCAATTTATTTTGATATCATTGAAAAAATAAACAAGTTCGCGTTCCACGCATTGCAATATTAAAACTTTTGGTGGATTATTTTTAAATTGTTTACTCTGCAGGAATTCCGGGATTGACGTTTCTCTTATATTCAGCGTTTCATAGGAAAGTCCGATATCCTTAAAAAGGAATGGTTGCCACACGCCGCTTGTTGAAAAAGAGTCACCTATAATTAAAACGTCAGACTTACCACTATAATTCCTTTCTATATTGGCATAACCTTTTATTTTTCTTTGAGGAATATTCCAACCAAAATCGCGTTCCGCATAAGAGCCAAGCCTTGTGAGCTCACCTTCAAGTGGCTGAATGTAAAAAGCACCCAAAACTATAATTATTAAACACGAAGAAACAACTGATGATATTACAAAAACATACTTTTTAAACACATCAGGCATTACTTAAATACGGGCCTTTATCCATTAGAACTGAAAGTAAAGAAATTCGCTGAGCTGGTCTATCATTATAATGCTTATCGACATCACCAATGCAAAGTACGTAGCCCACTGCCAACTGGGCACCCACTTAATCCAAAGGGTAGATGTGGTTAAATGGCCACGATAAATATTAATCGCAGGCTTAAATTTCTGCATAAATTGCTGCGTGTTGGGCAAAAACCAAGCAATACAGATTAAAAGCATAATCAGCACAGGGGCCTGCAGTGCTTTTGTAAAAGCCGGCAGTGTACCGAAAATGACGCCACTGTTTTCAAGCCAATTACCCAGCGCGCCAAAATAATTCAACCATACTTCAGGCAGCACACATCCATTTAGCCCTAACATACCGCTGTAAACAGCAAAAGCGCTCTCCAAATTATCCGCCCTAAAAAGTACCCATGCGATTACAACGGCTATAAATGTCATTAATCGGGCAGTTAAACTTCCTATTAAAGTGGACTTATGCAAATCATGCCCAAAATATTTGCGCAAAGAACGCCAAGCCTGATTGATAACAAGATAAAAGCCGTGCAGGCTACCCCACAAGATAAATGTCCAGCCGGCACCGTGCCATAGACCACCCAGAAACATTGTTATCATAATGTTAAGATAACGACGCGCTGTTCCCAATCTATTGCCACCAAGTGGTATATAAAGATAATCCATCAGAAAACGAGAAAGGGATATATGCCAGCGCCGCCAGAATTCTATAATATTGTCAGCTTTATAGGGTGAATAAAAATTTAAAGGGATAGACACGCCAAATAATTTGGAAAGCCCGACGGCCATATCCGAATAAGCTGAAAAATCGAAATAAAGTTGCAATGAATAACCAATAGCCCCTGACCAAGCTTCAATCAACGTGAGTGCCTGACCTTTTGAAGCCGCTTCAAATATAGCCTGCGCTACAGGTGCAATACTGTCAGCCAGGACAACTTTTTTGAAAAGACCCAGTGAAAATATTGTAAGGCCCACAGCAATATTTTCATAACTAAACGAGTAGGTGCTTTTGCGACTGAATTGCGGGATGATTTCTTTATGATGGAGTATTGGACCTGCGATAAGATGAGGAAAGTAAGTAACGAATAAAGCATAATAAACCAAGTCTCTTTCCTTTACCTCACCTCTGAACGCATCAACAAGGTAAGCGATCTGGGTAAATGTGAAAAAAGAAATGCCTAGTGGAAGTATAACACTTCCCAGTGTCCATCCAGCGTCTGTGAGATTATTAATAGTTGAAAGAAAGAAGTTGACGTACTTAAAATAGCCGAGAAGACAAAGATTAGATGCCACCCCAAAAATCAGAATAGCTTTCTTGTGTATTGTGTTTTTTTCTGCATTCTCTTGCGCAAGCGCTGCACCAACCGAATAATTAAAAAGGATAGAACCTATGAGGAGTCCTACATAGGCCGGATTCCACCATCCGTAAAAGAAGAGTGATGCGGCAATGAGCCATACAGCGCTTATACGGTGGTTATGGCGGCCCAACATGAAATAAACCAGCACTGTAATCGGCAAGAAAAGAAAAATAAATATGTGAGAATTAAATAACATGCTTACTGTTGAACAAACCTACGATTACTTTTTAATTCATTTCATTTTGCATGCATTCATTGTTTATGACTTCGCCGAAAACCGTTTCTAGATCAGACACATATTTTCCCATAGTAAACTTCTCATTAGCCCAAGTATGTGCATTGTCCCCCATTTGTTTCAGAAGGGTTCGCTGTTGATATATAGTTTCAATTTTTTGTGCCAAATCCTCATGATTGTCTGGGGTATATAAAAAGCCGCTCCAGCCATCTTTAATAAGCTCAATTGTGCCTCCGCTTCTCGCGCCCACTACGGGCAAACCTTGTTTCATCGCTTCGACGGTTACTCTGCCAAAAGCCTCGTTCCTTGAACACATAAGCAAAACATCCGCCTTACGAATTAGCGCAGCAGGATTTTCAGTAAAAGGCAAAAAAGTGATTTTATCCGTAAGATTTTCTTCCGCGATGATTATTTCCAGTTTTGTTTTATAATCAAGACTCGCACTGCCAAGAAAAGTTAAACGGACGTCCAAATCTTTACGCACGAGAATTCCTAATGCTCTTATTGCATCATCAGGTTTTTTACTTTCAATAATTCTGCCAACCTGAATAAGATTGATTGTTCCTGTCTGAACACCTTTTGTTTCCTCACGATAGTTAGACTTTGGTATATCTACAGCATAATAAATTTTACATAGTTTATCTTTGCCTATAAAAGGACAAAATTTTTTGAATACAGCATCAGAATCGACAATTATTCTGTCCGAATAGTTACGTATAAACCCAAAAGTATAATTTTTCCCGAAATAGTAATCGAAACCGTGATCCTCTTCACCAAACTCATGAATATACCAGATATGCGGTATGCCTGCCCAGTGCGCCGCCAAAGCACCTGATGGAATGGTAATCGTATTTGTAACAGCTACATCCGGGGCAATTTGAAGCAAAACATCCTTCAATCTACGCCCCGATAAATAATTTGATGCGGCACGACGAACTCTTTGAATTAGGGACGGGTAAGGTTTACGAGAACAAGTCCAAAAAAGGTAAGGTGATATATATATAACCGCCCCGATGTTCTCTAACAGATTCACAAGCGGTCCCGTCCAAGGTAAAATCGCACTGATCTGATGCCCGCGCTCAATCAATCCCTTACAGGCTTCAAGCATGCTAAGTTCAGCGCCGTTTGTCTCAGCCGTATGTGAAAACCATGCAATTTTCAATTTTAGAACTTTCCTGCTTAAAATAATTCTTTAATTTATCACGTTGTGCGTATATTTTAAGAATGCATTAAAGTCACTTAAAGTCTTTAATGCAGCTTTTGGGAATTATCGCAGAAACACCATTTCTATTACTCGTAGCAAAGTTTAGAATATGATGCGTATCTTGCATGCGAAGGAGACATCGCCTTACACCAGGCCAACGAATCGAGTCATGAATCAAAAGAATGCCTTTTGGGGAAAGTTTTGGTAAAAATATTTGTATTTCTTTCCACAATCCAGTTTCAACATGCTCAGAATCAAGGAACATAAGGTCAAAATTTGTGTGTAAACTGCTAATTATGGCGTCACTTAATGTTGAACCGCACACCGGATATAAATCCAGTGCATTTAATCCTAGAGTGCTAATGTTATGCAAGGCTAAATCCAGAAATCTTTGTTCAACATCCACAAAATACAATTTGCGCTTTCCGCCAAGAGCTGAAAGCGCGTAAGCGATGTGTGTAGTAGTTGCACCCACAAAGCTGCCGGTCTCTAGTACTGTCTGGGCATCAAGCAAAAAAGCTATATCTGCGACGAAACGAGATACGTCAGGTTCTGCAGACCATACTTGATTCAAATCGCGGTTTCCCTTAAAGTAATCAAAGTTATTTAAAATAGAATAGGCAGGCAGTTCCTTCAATGACTTATTTGCTCGCTTATTTAGTAGTTTAAAAAAGTCGATAGGATTTAGATTCCCGTATACACTTCGGTAATGAGTGTCTTGATTTTCTAACTCTGCCGTAGCAATTTCAACCCATTTTGTGGTTTTAAGAGTCATTAATGCTTTGATTAACCTGAATCGTGTTCTAATACCGCTAATGTGTCGCCCCATATTAATACCCGCTTCGTCCGTTATTTGCCTTCCACTATTTCTTTAATTATCTGACGCCACCGGTCTTTCCACAAAAAAAGGCTGAATGCCGTTTGCGAGGTTTCCCAACCTCTCTTTTGCATCCTTTGACGTTCTTCGGAATTATCAACAAGTTTTAACAGGCCTTCCAGCAAGGCATCTTTTGTTGGTGGACAAAGGATGCCATTAAACCCGTCAATTATTTCCGTTATCATGCCGCCCATATTCGTTGCAATAACTGCACATCCGGCAGCCATTGCTTCAAGCACTGATAGACAGGTTGCTTCGCCGCATAGTGATGGAATTACGGCAATGTCATGCTTCTGATGAACGTGCAGAGCCTCCTCCGTCTTATATGATGTTAGAGTTACGCGTTTTTCATCTGAGAGCGCTTTTTTTATAAATTCCTCATCAGGTCCTTCACCGGCTATTGTGATTTCTAAATTAGGACGAAGTGCCAACAGTTCTTTGAATACATCGGTTATTATACGAGAGCCTTTCTCCGGCACAATCCTTCTGGCAAAGATTATTTTAAGCGGGTGGCAATTATTCAATTTTTCGCGGCGCTCATCCCATTCAGCCGTTGGCGCTGGATTGGGATTGTAAAAAAGTCTTCCTTTAAAATTTGTACCCCGAAAACTGCGATACCAGTTGAGAAAATACAGATCTACGGCAACTCGGTTGTAGCAGGTTTCAAATCTGCGTAATCCTCTTAATTGACAGCGGTAGCGAAAAATCTTTTCACCGATAGGATTGTGATAAATTTTATTAGGGGTAATAAGATGAATTTCTGCATCCCAGGCCAAACCATTCTGTACACAAATTGAATATGGATTGTCATTTTTGATCGAAAAGAAATCTGCAGCAAATATTTCGATCCTTTCTTTTGCGCCAGACTGCTTAATTGCTATATCCCTAAGATTTTGCACAACTTTTTCGTTAGATATGCCTCGACCAGGATATCCAGGTAAACCTACCACTCTTGTGTTACCCCATTTGACATCGAATGCATGTCCCGCGCATTGATAAACGGTTACATTGTGGCCCATTCTTTCCAGAAGTGGGCACATAAGACTGATTAATGTGCCTATGCCCCCGCCACCAACACTTTGTTCATCATCTTTGAGAAATTGTATGAAATAAATATCAGCGTTCATTACAAATCTTCCTTCTTAATTAGCTGGTCAGAATATCTTTAACTGTTTGATACTTTTTTTCGAACCTGAAAGTACCATCGGGATTTTTTCTTGTCATTTCATGTAATGTTTCCAGTATCCATCCCACTTTACCGCGCTGTGGCGGCGCAGTCCAATCGTCTTTTTCTGCGAACAACTGCTGATAATCGCTAATCATACGCTGTAAAGTAAATTTTTCTTGAGCCGTTTTCTGCGCCGCTTGTCTCATTAAATTCATGCGCGCCGGATTTAAGAGCAGATTGACAATGGCTGATGAAAAGCCCTCAACATTATCCACTTCGACCAGTATACCTGTTTCGTTGTCAGTCACAATTGTATCTGTTATTCCAGCCAGCCTTGAAACAACAGGCACCGCGCCACACATCATTGCTTCAACTATGGATAAACCAAAACCTTCAATACGCGTGGGAAGCAGAAAAATGTCAGCTTTAGTTAGTATTTCAGCAACTTTTTGTGGGGGTACACGGCCTGTAATGGTTAAGTTATTTCCAAAACCTTGTTGGACAAAATGATTTTTTATCTCATCCCCTAAAGGCCCGTATCCTATTATGTGCAGATGCGCTGTGGGATGTTTTAATAAGACGCGCCGCATTATAGGAAACAGCAAATCAGTGCCTTTGTTTGGCGCGACAAAACCGACAAATGCAATATTATAATTAATTTCAGGTGTAACCCTTTTTGCATTGAAAATATCATTATCAACACCATGAGGTATTACGGAAATTCTTTTTTTATTTTTATCTGAAATATAAAGAAGTGTGTTCTGTGCAACGCTTATGGTTGGCGCAATCCAGCGAAATATTCTATCCTCGAAAATCGAAGTAACCTGATAAAATCTTGAATCATCACTGTGGATGACAGAAACTGGTCTTATGGATATATTTAAAAGCGGCAATGCGTATTGGGCCAGTGCGCAGTGATTAAGCAACACAATATCGGGATTAATATTGTTAATAATATCGGCAACCAGAAAAATCTTATTAAGTGAGAGCGGTTTCTGTGAAAGATCATGAAAGGCCTTAGCATAGTTTTTTATTTTGTGATTGTCACTTTTGTCATTAGATGCAATACAATGAATTTCCCACCCGTTGTTTGAAAAACATTTTACTACATTATGAATATAAGATGCCATGCCGCCAAATTCTTTGAACCCCGGCGCAGCGCATACTATACAACCTTTTATTTGATTCATTATTACAGGTTCTTAATCAGCCACAGGCCTAAAGATTTATCTGAATAAATACCACCTGATTCAGTGCAGTTTTCATTGATAAGCAATAAAGGTTCGGGTAAATTAAAAGGTTGTTTCTGCAGATTAAGAGGACGCCAGCCTCTCGCTGAAACCATATCAACATTTTCATCAGCATTTGGGAAAGTGGTGGTAAGAAGATACGATGATCCACTCTTTTTTAAATTTGAGAGCGCTTTCAGAGCATCGAGGTTGGAAAGATGCACGAGACAGTCGCGGCAAAATATTAAATCCGCTTTCGTCGGCATTTCTTTCACTATATCCAACACCCCGAATTTTAAGTTATGTGCGGCGTATTTTTTCTTGTTGGCTACGATAATATGTTCGACGATATCAAAACCTTGATATTCGACACCTTCAAGGTTAACTATGCTCATCCATGTAAAGTCACCACATGGTACATCCACTAAAGAACGGATTTTATAATCAACTAATAGTTTAGCTATTTCCTGTCGTATTACGGCAGTCTGTTCTAATGAAGAACCAATACCGGAAGAAGGATGTCGTTTACCGGTAAAACCGCCTGTTGCGTAAATTTCCGTAAACTTTGCTTTATTTGATTTAAGCCGATAGCTGAAGTGTTTCCATTTTAAAATTAAAGCATAAAACATAATACAAACCTATTAAACAGTCTATTTTTTATAAGTTCTTTCACCAATTTTTCTTGCTGTCCCCCTAATGTTCAAAGGTTTTTCTCCTCACCGCACCAGTCCCCATGGACACTGCGCAGGAATCAATGATTCAGACAGATTTGAAAAAAGGTTTTTAAAAATAGTATCCGCAATCTTCAACCCAGCGCACTAGGATGATTTTGCAACGGAAAGTTGTTGAGAAATGTTGCGTGAAATATAAATATAATGTTCGAGTCATTGTTTTCATAGCTTTATATTAGAATCCCTGCAGATTATAGCCTGTGTTATATCCAATGATGAAAAATCCACTTTGGATCAAATATTAAGTCGGTTAATCTGCTCCACAACGCTTTTCTTGTTCTTTGAAAAGGAAACTTCATTGATTTTTGAGAAAACTGACATTGATTGATAGCAGCACCATATTTTTTTCTAATTTCATTAGCTTCATCATTTGAAATTTTAGAAAGCTGCGCAGTTTTCGAAGAGCTATGATGTCGGTAAATTGCAAGTGGATGTAATGTATGTGTAAATTCCCCGACCGCACAAAAACGCAAAAACATATCATAATCAAAACAACATATAAGTTTTCGATCAAAGCCACCGAGTTCGAAAAATTTATTTCTCTTCCAAAAACAAGCTGGTTGACTAAATTGCATACCATCTATCAATAAAGATTCCAAGGTTTGAGAAAAACCATAATACTTTTTCAGATAAATCAACTCAAGCGTCACATGATATGAACTGCCGATTAGTAAATTTTTATAAGGTACACTATTAAAAATCTTAGCAACATGCGAAAAGGCACTAGGTAGATAGCAATCGTCTGAATTTATCCATGCTATGATTTCACCGGTTGCTTTCTCAAAACCACGATAGATAGCATCTGCTTGGCCATTATCTTTTTCGCTAACCCAATATGTTAACCAAGGTTCATATTTTTTTATAATTTCAACTGAATTATCAGCACTACCTCCATCTATGATTATATATTCCAGATTAGGATAATTCTGGAGCAACACTGAACGAATCGTTTCTTCAAGAAATTGACCTTGATTGTAAGATGGCGTAACAATACTGATCTTCGGCCATGAGTTGCCATCTTTCATTTTAGAGGGCAATGGTTTTGATTCTTTAGTCCATGGCCAACCGGTTTTGTTTGGTGGTGGTGAAGGTAATTTAGCTATCATTTGTATTTCACTTTATAATATTGATTTTGCATTAGATCGGACAGAGCAGAAAATTTTCTGTGAAAAGCATTTGTACAAGTAATTCAGATTCATTATTAATTTTTACGATATTGGGTAATGAATATATCCCATAACCGATTTCATTCGTCATTATTATTAAGTCGTTTGGTTTATAACCATTAGCTTTTAAATTAACAGCGTTCCATTCAATTAAAATATAAGGTTTACACTTTTTAATACACTCCGTCGCACCCTTTAAAACACGAATTTCCGCACCTTCGACATCAATTTTGATTACTGAAACATCAGGCTTGCCGGGCGCCGCCCAAACATGGTCAATGGTTGTTACCGGTACTTTTATTGTTTTTTCCACGGGTGCTCTTCCTGTATTTTTGAAACCGTCGAAAGCACTAAGACTTGCGCTGCTTACATTAAAATCAAGTTCACCAAGTTCTTCACCAACGGCCTTGTTTATCACTACCCAGCGATTGTGAAACTGACTTTCTTCAACCGTTCGTAACAAATAAGGAATAGCATTGGGTGATGGTTCAAATGATAGACACTTGCATGTTGGTCTATTATAAAGAATCGGTATTGCCATTAGCCCTATATTAGCCCCAACATCAAAATAATAAGTATCTGCTTTGATGAGGGTGAGAATTAATTTCACCATATCATGTTCATATGTTCCCTGATCACAAGCTAAATTAAAAATATACGAATTTTTTGGGAAATATACCTTTGTACCGTAATAGGGAAAAGCACCTTTAAATCCTGGACATTTTCCATAGAGCCATTTTCTAATTTTTTTCTTCACTTTAAAATCCTTTCATTTAGAAATAAAGCATCGCACTGCAATAATTCGCCATCAGGTCCGCGAAAACCTGGTTCTAACTCCATAAATTTAAAACCCAGTGTATAAAATTGATTATATAGTATTATGAAATCACTCGCTTGATCGTAAAGAGGTTTAAATGATACTTCTGTCCAGACTATTGCCGTGTTACGAATTATTTCTGAAGCACCATCCAGAACTAAATGCTCTGCACCTTGGACGTCTAGTTTCATTAAGTCTAATTTTTCTATCCTTGCCTCCTTCACTATATCATCTAAAGTTCTTGCTGCGCATTTGATAACTGTTTTTCGCCCAAGATTTACATTAGAAAGCTCGGGTAAATCTCTCTTGATTCTTAACATTGAAGATGTGGCCTTTGCTTCATTGATTTCAAATTCAGTTACTCCATTTTGAGATGATGCTGCACATTCAAAAACAATAAAGCGCGGCTCATTGAAAATTATTTTTAGCTTTTCTGCTTTATCTGGGAGAGCCTCAACCAGTATTCCTCGGGTAATGCCACAATATCCATCAATCATCTTTGTAAAATCACCATCATGTGCGCCAACATCAGCAAGTATAATTGCACGGTTGTGTGGCAGATATTTTGTTAGAGAATTCGGCAGGCCATATCTGTTATAGGGGACCCCTAATCTCTTATATATCTTTTCTTTTATTATTTGTTTTAGTCCTGCTGCCACGTTTTATCACCATGTTTTTCATAGTTGATCAGGTTAAGTGGTAATTGAAGAGCTCCATATCCCCAGGATTGTAAGAGAACTCTTCTAGTATCGCCTCCAGGAGGGCGCGTCACTTCGAACGACAGGCAGTTTTCAATTCGATCAAAGTACTCATGGTCAGGTTCCGTCAGATCTATACTTATAAAATATACACCAACAGCCAAGTTCCCAATAGGAAAAGAAAACACTATTTTTTGAAGGCCCTTCTTAAGTAGGCATAATTGCTCTCCACAAAATGTACCCAGCGAACCAAATCCAACGGCACATCCTGTACCATCCGAGAACCGCAGATCAATACTCACATCTTTTTCTACCTCACTATATATTTCAAGATGCACAACCATCTCTGAATAGGCCGGTTTTTGTGACTGCTCTAAATTAGCTGATACTATTGAAGGCTTTCCATTTAGAACCTTTGATTTTTTGAATATCTTGCCTGAAGAAAAATCATTCAAGTAAGCACTGACAACTTTTTGAGTTAAATCGTCGAGTAAAATTTTGCCATTTTGTAAAAGAATGCAAGAATTACATAATTTCTGTATAGCACTCATATTATGACTAACAAATAAAACAGTTCTTCCTTCTTTGCCAACATCCGCCATTTTACCCAAACACTTCTTCTGAAACTGCGCGTCACCGACTGCTAACACTTCATCCACTACAAGAATTTCCGGTTCAAGATGCGCAGCAACGGCAAACGCGAGGCGCACATACATGCCTGAAGAGTACCGCTTGACCGGCGTATCTAGAAATTTTTCGATCTCAGCAAATGCCACAATCTCGTCAAACTTTCGCTTGATCTCAGCTCGGGTCATTCCCAGAATAGTGCCATTCAGGTAAATGTTTTCTCGCCCTGTAAGTTCTGGATGAAAACCCGTACCAACCTCCAACAAGCTGGCTACGCGGCCTTTAATGGTCACTCGTCCAGTTGAAGGCTCTGTAATGCGGCTTAAAATCTTTAATAATGTACTTTTCCCGGCTCCGTTTCTGCCTATGATTCCCACGGCCTCTCCGCGTTTTATCTCAAAATTCAAATCTTTGAGAGCCCATACTTCTTCCATCGTATCACCTTGGATGATGGGCTTCCCTGTCGCCAAGTCTTTGGTCTTGTTCCAGAGGTTTATCGCATTATGCATCAACACATCACGCAAGGCCACATAGCGGCCATTTTCTGCCTGATGGCCGATTGTGTATTTTTTGCCAAGATTCTCGGCCCTAATTATTACGTCACTCATATTATATCCGCGAAAGTTTTTTCCATCTTCCGAAAGCGGGAGACGCCCAGCCAGAGGAAGAAGGTGATGATAACAAGACTAAGCAGAAATCCTGGCAAGTAAATGGGGCTGTTGCCGCCAAGGATACACCAGCGGAAACCGTCGATGACCCCCACCATAGGATTGAGGTTGTAAGGCAGCCGCCATTGTTCCGGGACAATCTTACTGCTGAATCCTACTGGAGAAACATAAAGACCGAACTGCACCACGAAGGGTATGATATAGCGGAAATCCCGGTATTTTACATTGAGTGCAGTAATCCAGAGACCGGGTCCCAGGCTGGCCAGCAAGGCCAGGATTATGAAAAACGGCAGTAACAGCATTTGCCATCCGGGTGCAAATTGATAATAGATCATCATTCCGATGAGTATAACAAAGCTGATGAGGAAATCAATGAAAGCGGTTACCAGCGTTGCCGCGGGTATGATCAGCCTGGGAAAGTAAACTTTGCCGATCAAGTTGGCGTTGCCAATCAGACTATTGGACGATTCACTCAATGCGTTTGAAAAAAGAGACCAGGGTAGCATGGCAGCAAAGACCATCAGAGCGTAAGGTGCGCTGCCATCGCTCGGCAGTTTGGCAATGCGACCAAAAATAACGGTGAAGACGACCATTGTAAGTAATGGCCTGATAATTGCCCAGAGAATTCCGATGATGGTCTGCTTGTAGCGGACGGAAAGATCACGCCAAGCTAGAATTATAAAGAGCTCCCGATAGCGCCAAAGATCGGCCCAGTAGTTTTTCTCTGTGCGGCCGGGTTCGATGATGAGCACTTGTTCTTTTGTATCTGTGGAAGATGAGCTGGTCATAATGAAAAGTTTTAAGTTTTAAGGGTTAAGCACAAAAGCAAGAAGTTTAGACGCTTTGGAAGCTTTGAGGCTTTGCAATATCTTGCTTTAGATTGCCACGTCGCGCAAGGCGCTCCTCGCAATGATATACAAAAAGTGTGTATCGTGAAAATGAATTATCCACCTCCGTCCCGATTGCATCGGGACACCTCCGCCAGCGGAGGACACAACAGTACCTTATTCTGTGTCCCGCGTCGCTACGTCCCGACGACGTCGGGATTCGCCTTACGCTTCATACTTCACTTCGTTCGATTTCAGCTTAGCTCTCTAAAGGGTTAAGTAATTAAGTTTTGCCAGAGGTAGGGCAGTGACGTTTTTACCTATGGGGTACGTTTCGCTGCCCGGATAAATGACATAGCCCCGTTTGCATTGCAAATCTTCATAGGCATTCCAGAATCCTTTTGATACGGCGGGACTCAGAGAATATTTTATCTCGACAGGGACTGGCTTATTTTGTTGATCGAAATATAAGAAGTCTATTTCCGCGCCCGCGTTTGTACGGTAAAAATAGTATGGGCTGTTTTCAGATAAAAGAGCAACGATCTGCTCAATCACAAATCCTTCCCATGATGCGCCAGCAGATGGATGTCCTGTTAGATCGTCAAATGTCTTTATCCGCAGAAGGGCATGGTTTAGTCCCGAATCACGAATATATACCTTCGGCGATTTAATCAGACGTTTTTTTGTATTGGTGTGATAAGGCTGAAGCTGTCTCACTATAAATGTTGATTCCAGGATATCCAGATAACGGCGGACTGTCGGGGCGGAAATACCGAGACTACCCGCTATTTTGCTGGCATTCCAAAGTTGACCATGGCTGTGTGCGAGCATTGTCCAAAATCGGCGAAGTTGCATGGCAGGAATATGGATTTCAAGCTGTGGTATGTCCATTTCCAGGTATGTTTTGATATAGCTTTCTCTCCAGATAAAGCTTTCATCATCATTTTTTGCGAGGTAACTGTTTGGATATCCGCCGCGAAGAAGCAGTTTTTTGAATTTTCCGGCGTCTGTTTCGAAAAAATTCAAAGGCGAAAGCTCATGATAAATGATGCGGCCGGCAAGACTTTCCGATGAATGACGGATTAGTTCAGGTGATGCAGATCCGAGAATCAGAAAACGGCCGCCAATCCTGTTTTGATCAACCAGGGCTCTAAGGAGCGGATACAAAGACGGCATCCTCTGAATTTCATCAATAATGACAAGAGATTTCTCGAATTGCCGCAAATACAATTCGGCATCCTGAAGTTTGTTGAGGTCTGAGGGTAATTCAAGATCAAGATAGACAGCATCAGTCCTGACCATTTCTTTGACTGTTTTGGCGAAGGTTGTTTTGCCAACCTGTCGCGATCCCAAAATACCGACAACAGGGTAAGTCTTTAATGATTTTAGAATGATATCTTTTATTTTACGTTTGATCATTATTGTATATTAAAACATCAACTTTCATTTTGCAATGATAAAGTAAAAACAGTTTTAAGTACCATTTTAGAGGTTTGGATGGTTTGCAATCCGGTTTCCTCTCCCTTCGCCCCTTCCAGAGGGGGAGAGTGAATTGTGAATGGTGAAAACCACCGATTGTCATTCCGGCATGCTCCTGGCCGGAATCCAGAAATATTAATAATTAGTACCTTTGAAAAACAGTTTTAAGATTTAAGGTTTAAGTAAGACTTCTCGTCCCGACAAATCGGAATTCGAAGTGACATTTTTTCCTGGATTCCCGATCTGGTCGGGAATGACAAGGTACTTTTATTCTGCGAACTCGCCGGTGTCGATCCACTCTTTTTTCAGGATGGTCCAGAAGTCCTCGGCAAGGCCTTTACTGATGTATTCGTAGGGTAGCCAGCCGTAGCCATCTTCTCCCCAGCTTGTGCCCCATGAGTTCCTTATTAAAAGTGCGCCGGTAGTTTCCACCTTGTTATGCGTGTTCTTGATTTTTATCTTGTCGTCGTACCCTATGGCCACGATGGCATGTCCGCCTTCGATCTTCTCTTTCGCGGATGGGTAGGGAATACGCCCGGTTTTATCCGCCTGCTCGATAGAGTTGTAAACGGTAAAGCCAAACATGGCGGGATGCCCCTTTGCCATGTAGGTTTTGAGCTGGTTGAGCAGTTTTGCGGGATCTGTATTCGGGGGATCATGCCGGAAGTATGTGAGTGTCTGGTAGTTGGAAGCAAAGGCATAGGTAAAGGCGTTTGGTTCCAGGTCAAAGTTCTTTTCGTCGTCTGTGTATGGCCAATAGTCTTCCGGCGGTACTCCAAAGAGTATCATGGCACCCATGGTTGTCCGCAGGTAGGCACCGGTATCGCCTTTTGCTTTCATCAGGTTGCGGGTGACTTTGTAAAGAAAGAGACGCGAGGCGTCCGTATGTCTGCCGAAGGATTTTCGCTCGTAGTATTCGATGATTCCGGCTCCTGCATTGGCTGTGCAGGAACCAAGCATTCCCTGATCTTCAACAGGCGAACACCAGGGTCGTAGATCTACGGCAGCAGGCAAGCTGTCTGCCTTGATTTTTGTGCGCTTTGTGGATGTAGATTTAAGCAGTGTTTTTATTTCGTCGGTTTCTTCTGTGTAGTCCCTAAAATCCGGATAATCAGGAAGCCAACCCATGCCGCGTTTTCTTGAGAATGTGATCATTAGCACCTCCGTTTGAAAAATAGATGTTTAGATGAATAGATGAATAGATGATTAGATGTTTGGAAGATTAGAAGTTTTGTAATCCGTGAAAAACAAAGTTTTAAGATTTAAGTACCTTTTGTCATTCCTGACCTGATCGGGAATCCAGGAAAAAGCAATACTGGATTCCTGCCGGAGTAACATCCCGCGTATGCGGAACCGGAATGACAAAGAGTATCATTCTTGCTAATCCTCTAACCCTCTAACCCTCTAACCCTCTAATCTTCTCAAGGGTAGCCGGTGGGATTTTGGGATTGCCAGCGCCATGCGTCGGCGCACATATCGGCAAGATTGCGTCTGACCTTCCATCCCAGAAGCTTTTGCGCAAGTTTTGTATCTGCATAGCAGGCGGCAACATCACCGGGGCGGCGTTTGGTAATACGATAAGGTATCACCTTCCCTGATGCTTTTTCAAAAGCGTGCAGTATTTCCATAACGGTGTAACCGCTACCGGTACCCAGATTAATAATCTGCGGCGTTTTAAAAGTAGCCGTATCTATTTTTTTCAGGGCGGCCACATGCCCCTCTGCCAAATCCATAACATGGATGTAGTCCCGCACACCTGTGCCGTCTGATGTCGGATAGTCGTTACCGAAAATATTTACTTTTTTGTGAAGGCCCACGGCCACCTGACTGATATAGGGCATGAGGTTGTTGGGAATTCCCTGAGGGTCTTCTCCCATCAAGCCGCTTTCATGAGCGCCGACAGGATTGAAGTATCGCAGCAGGGCTATACGCCAAGCCGGATCGGCAACATGAATATCTTTGAGAATCTGCTCGATCATTTGTTTGGTGCATGCATAAGGACTAGCGGGCATCGTCAAAGAATTCTCTTTAATAGGAATGATGGATGCTTCTCCGTAAACAGATGCTGATGAGCTGAAGATTATTTTCTTCACGTCGCGCATGGTCATGACATTGCAAAGTGATATGGTGCTTTGTATGTTGTTTTCGTAGTATTTCAATGGTTCGGTAACCGATTCGCCTACGGCCTTGAAGCCCGCAAAATGAATAACCGATGCGATTGAGTGTTTTTGAAATACTTTGTCGAGGGCGGCAATGTCCCACAGATCGAGTTTATAGAAAATCGGCTGTTTACCTGTGACCTGTTTTATACGTTTTAGAACAGAAGCTTTGCTGTTAGAAAGGTTATCGACAATAATCGGGTCATAGCCAGCGGCCATGAGGGCCACAACGGTGTGGCTTCCGATATAGCCGGCTCCGCCGGTGACAAGAATAGAAGTTTGGGGGATTGGATGATTAGATGCTTTAGAAGTTGTCATTTGTACCTTTTCATTTTAGAAGTTTGGAGGATTGGATGATTAGATGCTTTAGAAGTTATCATTTGTACCTCGTCATTTTAGAAGTTTGGAGGATTGGATGATTAGATGCTTTAGAAGTTGTCATTTGTACCTTGTCATTTTAGAAGTTTGGAGGATTGGATGATTAGATGCTTTAGAAGTTGTCATTTGTACCTCGTCATTTTAGAAGTTTGGACGGATTGGATGTTTAGAGGATTAGTAGCTTCTAATCTTCTAACCTTCTAATCTCCTAATCTCCTAATCTTCTAATCTTCTAACCCTCTATCTTTGTCCTTATGCTGGTAATAAGGCTGTTGATCATTTTTGCCAGTTCTTCTATGTGAGAAAATAAATCTTCCGGAATTTGCAAAAGTCCAAGTTCTGCGCAAATAATTAAAATAGTTTCTGTCTCTGCTAAAGAACCTTTTGAAATATTAAGGAAATTAATAAAATCTTTCGCTGTTCTTCGATTTTTCCCTTCAGCAATATTCAATGAAACAGAAACAACAGCTCTTTTAAGTTGCTGCTTAAGATTATATTCCTCCGATTTTGGTAATTTGTCAGCTTCGGTGTAAACTTCCTTTATTAAGCATATACTTTTTTGCCAGACTAACAGATCTCTGTAAATATTTTTCGCCATTTTCTTCTAATCTTCTAATCTTCTAACCTTCTAAACCTCTAATCTTCTATCGTAGGTATTTAATTCCTGCTTGTGAATGGAGGTCGGTGCCGTAATGCGTATATATTTCCATCTTTCGCAATTTGTTGGCTGTTTTTTGTGCCTGAGAGCCGTAAAGTCCCAAGAAGCTGCCAAGATTTCCCTGAAAGGCACAGCCGATATCTTTAAGATAGTCTAAAATTGATGATCCATTTGGTTTTGAGCCTTCATCTTTACGTTGCGAGTTGGTAAATCGAAACCATGCCTTTTCCCGCTTCTCAGGAATGCCGAAAAGTTCACATCGCTCCGGATGAGCAATCATGGGAATAAAGCCTCTGCATTTGATCTTGAAGCAGGTTTCTTTGATGAATTCCTGCGGTATATGGATGGGAATCTCCACCATGATAAAATTTGTTTCACCAAGTGGCAATGGATCTTTTAAATATTCAGGCAGATACTCATCCAGGTAATATTCCCTGCCGGGAAAAAGCTCAATATCGATATTTTCTTTATCTAACCTTGCCCGCAAGGCAATGAGGGATGCCTTAACTGATTCATTGTTCGCTTCGTATACGCTTTTAATGAGGTGCGGTGTGCAGTAAACGGCGGTGAATCCTGCTTTGCACAATGCTGCCGCCATTTCTACTGATTCCTCAATGGTTGTCGGCCCATCGTCCAAACCGGGCAAGATGTGGGAGTGAAAGTCAATCATGGGATAAGATAAGATTTAAGTAATTAAGTATTAAGTAATTAAGATCAAAGTATTAAGATTTAAGTAGTTAAGAATTAAGTATTAAGTATAAATTAAATACCATAAAAATAATTAAGTTTTTGGAGATAGTGATTTTATCAGGCCTTGAAGCATTGCAGATATTTCTTTTAGTTCTTTAACAAATTCTGTGGTTTTAGAATTTTTATAAATACCGATTTGTTGGGCAATGTAAACTTGCGTTCTTAATTCAGCGGCTGATCCTTTGGCAATATGCAAAAAACGAATATATTCTGTTTTGCTGTTTCTTTCAGCACCTTCAGCAATATTCGACGCAATTGAAACCGCGGATCGCGTCATTTGATCCTTCAATCCATAGTCACTGCATTTTCGCAAACTTTCATATATATCTACGGCCAAACGACAAGCCCGTTTCCAAACATCCAATTCCTCAAAAGAATTATAAGACATAGATTTAAGTAGTTAAGTAATTAAGATCAAAGTATTAAGATTTAAGTGATTAAGGATTAAGGATTAAGGATTTTATTGTTTACTTAAAACTTAATACTTAACTACTTAATTACTTAAATCTTTTTTTTATTTCTTTTTGTAACTTTTCAGGAATGAAGTTTAAGACTTTTTCCCAACGGTGAGGCGTTTTACGGTGATTCGGTTCGGCGTCTGAATAATATCCGTAACCGTAACCGCGGCCATACTTGCGTCCGTATCCGCCGTATCTGTAATATCGGCTTCCATAGTAGCCGTAAGTCTCGCCGCTGCCGGTTTTGTCATTCATCACGAAGCCGGCTACAGGTGCCTGGACGTTGGCGAGCATCTCGCGCATGTGCTGAGCCGCCTTGATGGGCACTCGGCCGGCTTCCATTATCAAAAGCACTATGTCAGACATAGTGGTAAGAACCGGGGCGTCTGTAACAGCCAGCACCGGCGGAGCGTCGATAAAGATATGGTCATACTCTTCTCTGTGCGTGATCAGGAATTGACGCATAGCCTCCGAACCGAGCAGTTCTGCCGGATTGGGGGGAGTAGTGCCGGCACTGATCACATCGATGCCGGGAATCCCGGTATCATGCAATACCTCCCGAAAAGTGGTGTCACCGGTTAGTACCTCGGTCAGTCCCGGAACTTTGCTCACACCGAATTTTTCATGGAGAGAGGAACGGCGCAGATCGCAGTCCACGACAAGCACCTTTACTCCCGTCTGAGCCATTGTATTGGATAAATTGGCAGTAATGATACTTTTCCCCTCGCCCGGAAAAGTGCTGGTTATCAGTATGATCTTTTTATTCCGGTTAATAGCGGAAAAGTGCAGACTTGTGCGCAGAGAACGAAAGGCTTCAGCAACCTGGGATTTCGGTTCCAGGCGCGTGATGAGCGGTAAGCGCTTTTTAGCTTCTCCGTTTTCCGCACGGCTGGGAATGAACGGAATGACCGCTAGAAGTGGTAGACCGATGGCTCTTTTTGCCTCTTCAGCATCTTTAATGGTGTCGTCTAAATATTCCTGAAAAAATGCGAGTCCGATGCCGAGTATACAGGCAACGAGAAATCCCAGCAGGATGTTTTTCGGCTTATTCGGTTTAATCGGCGAAACGGGAGTAATGGCCGGATCGACTATGTTGATATTGCTGACGGTGGTGGCCTTGGCGATACGCGCCTCTTCATGCTTCTGAAGAAGAAAGGTATAGATGCCGGCATTGACATTAGAAACTCGGGTAAGCCTTGCCAGATCGCGTTCCGCCTTGGGGAGCTTGCGCAATTTATTCTCGTAAATGTCCAGTTGATGAGTGACGGAGCTCTGCTGTTTATTCAGGTTAACCAGGTTGGTTTCATAAGTGGAGCGAATTTTCTTCTGAATTTCATCGATCTGCCCCTGTATAGTTTTGACGGCCGGATGGTTCTCGGTATAGTCGGTGAGCAATGTTCGTTTCTGTATCTCCAATTCGGAGAGTTTCGCCGCCAGCCCGGCTACGAGTGGATCGTCTCGCATGATTGCCGGCGAGTATATGTTACCCTTTCGCAGCGCACTATTCAGGGCATCAAGGGCGAATTCAACCTGTTTCTTCTGAAATAGGACTTCGGCCCGTAATTTTTCCGTCTCCGAAAGATTTTTGACCACTTCCTGCGCTTCACTGTCAAGTTTGAACATCCCGGAGGAACTCTTGTAGGTCTCGAGGTCCTGTTCAGCGCCCTCCAGCTCCCCGCGCAAACCTTTTAGCTGATTCTCGATGAAACTGACTGTCCGGCTTGCCTCTTCGGTTTTTAATTCAATGTTCTGCCCCAAGTAGACTTGTACAAGAGTATTAACCAAATCCCGCGCTTGCACCGGATCGGTGCTGCTGTATGAGATACGGACAATGTTTGTCCTGTTTCCTACCTCTGTCGCCTTGAATCCTCCCTTCAAACTTACGGCAATGTTTTGCAGGGGAAGAAGTTTCAAGCGGAAACTATCACCTTTTTCACCTTTGAGGTCGTTTAAGAGAAGACTAAAACCTTTTGCCTGCAGGAGACGGCCGGTAATTCCCTCGCCAATCAGTTTGTCATCGTCATCTTTAACCGTAAAGGTATCGGCACCAGTCATTTCAATTTTATAAGATGGGTTTTTCGCCGTGGAAGAAAAATCAAGCAGTTTGAAGTCCATACCTTTCGACTTTTTCGTCACCTGCCAGTCCATATGGAGGCGCTTCGCGACTTGTTCGACATTTGTACGGGATTTGATGATTTCCAGCTCTGCATCGATGGAGTTTGATTGATCGAAGGTCATGCCTACCAATACACCCTGCCCTCTTTCCTTCTTGATATGGAGAGTACTGGAAGCTTCGTAGATCGGCTTCACGAAATAAGTGTAAAGCACTACGGAGAAGAATACCGCGCAAAAGGCCAGAGCAAAAAGTTTTCTGCGCCGCAGGATGACACTCAGATAATCATAAATGTGCGCGTTTTCTCCACTTCTTAAAAGTGGTTGCGATGGAGGAATGGAAACGTTGGGGGTCATGGTAATATCCTTTTATTGTGAAAGGTATTTAATCTGGACAAAGGGCGACAGGATCGCGCTGAAGGCCGAAAGCGTCGGCAGCATTTCACCTAATGCTTCATTCCAAGTCGTCAAGGCGCTCTTGGGTATATAAATAATGTCGCCTTCGGTAAGCGCCATGGGCATAGCATCGCCCTGTATGATTTTATCGACATCGATCAACATCAATTGCCCGCGGGTAGGCGAAAAGGAGCGGATGAGGAACACGCGCCGGGCGTGATACCCTATTTCCTGTAAACCGACAGTGGCGATAGCCTGCAGAAGATTAAGTCCCGCCGGAGGTATCGATACCGGCCCTCCGCCTTTTGCCGCGCCGAAAACAAAGACCACCCGATTTTTATTGTCTGGCATGTAGATGGTGTCGCCGGGCTTCAACCAGATATTCTGACTCTGATCGGCATTCATAAGCAGTTCATAAATGTCAACCGGTAAAACTTTTTTGTCCCGGATAATTCTCGCGGCTCTCGGGTTAGCTGAGGCATCGTAGCCCTTACCCATGGCAAGCCCCTGAAGAACGTTGAAGGGACGATCCATGTAGATAACACCGGTGTTATTAAATTGTCCTAAAATATACAGGGGCTGGCTCTTGTATTCTTTAACGTCAACAGCCACCCAGGGATCTTTAAAATATTTCGGGTAGATTTTCATAAGTTGGTTTTGTATATCTTGCTGAGTCATGCCCGAGACATGGAGTGTTCCCACAAAAGGCAGTTGAATATTTCCTTTTCCATCTACCCGGTAGCCGGTTGCTTGCGTACCGGTACCGAGGTTCGATTCGGTTAACGATGATGACCCTGATGCTGACCCCATGCCGGAGAAATCCGGCTTACTCACATTTATAG
Organism: Deltaproteobacteria bacterium HGW-Deltaproteobacteria-2; assembly: GCA_002840505.1. NCBI lineage: Bacteria > Deltaproteobacteria > Deltaproteobacteria bacterium HGW-Deltaproteobacteria-2. Next base: position 324,416 of record PHBC01000002.1, read on the forward strand.
ACAGAACATCATAGGGACCGACAATGTAATCTGGCGGCGGTGGAGGTTCAGATAGGGGACTTACAGTCACTATTTGCTGTTCTACTATTGGGCTATGAACATTTTGTGAATTTTTGTCTTTCGTTTCCTGACCGGGTATATCTTTGACGGTTCCGGGAGGCATGTCCCGATACGTTGCGCATCCTGTCAGCATTAGAAAGGTAAAGAGCATTAAAAATAAAACTGCAGAAATGATGGGTTTGTTTCGTGTCATTTTGATTACCTTAGAGTTTTAAGTAATTAAGTTTTAAGATTTAAGTTTTAAGTAATATCTTTGTCATTTCGATCGAAGGGAGAAATCTTTAAGATTCCTCTTCGTCCCGACACATCGGGGCTCATCGGAATGACATGCACATTTGAAAAATAGCTCTATGTTCTAGGTTCATTAAACACCTGTGAATGGTGCCCCGCTCCGCTACGTCCCGACGACGTCGGGATTCGCCTTACACTTCAATCATCGTTTCACTCGATTTCAGTTTGGCTCACTAAAACGTGAATAGTGAATAAAAATTGTTCAACGTCTGATAACTATACACATTTCCCTGAAACATGAAAATGTTTTTTTAAATGTACGGTTTATAAAGCTCCGCTCTCTCAGTTACAAAGAAGTAACTGACAGGCATGACGAATATAGACCCCCGAAGCAAACTTTGGAGGGTTGGGTCTTGTTACATCTTTAATATTGAACAAGATTTAATACTCCTTACATCATTTTCTGTCAATGGATAATCTTGCATAACTTTGCAGAATTATGCATAAATGAATATCAATGTAGTGGTTATTTTTAACATAGAGTAAATGGTGTGATTTTTGACAATAAAATGGTCGGGGCGGAGTGATTTGAACACTCGACATCCTGGTCCCAAACCAGGCGCGCTACCAGGCTGCGCTACGCCCCGACATCCAATTTTTCAGCAAGTTTTCTTCTGAGCTGGGCGAAAGCCTGCCCTCGATGACTTACTTTGTTTTTTATTTCCGGAGGCAGTTCTGCTGCTGTTTTTTTCAGATCCGACACGAAGAAAACCGGATCATAACCGAATCCGTTTTTTCCGCGGCGTTCATCAATAATCAAACCCTGCCACTTTGATTCAAAAGAATCGTAACTGCCGTCTGTTCTATATAATACAAGAGCGCAACAAAAAAAAGCTGTTCTTTTTTCCTGCGGAATATTTTTTAACCTCTCCAGAAGAAGGTCTATATTGTCGTCGTCTGTTGCCTTTTCTCCGGCATAACGCGCTGAATAAATGCCCGGCTGGCCGCCTAATTCGTCCACCCGCAATCCCGAATCATCAGCCAAGACCGTTTCATTGGTAAATTCGGAAATTATTCTCGCCTTCTTTAAGGCGTTTTCCAGAAATGTACTTCCGTCTTCCACGATTTCCGGCACATTGGCGTATGCTTTCAAAGAAACTAATTCGATTCCCATTCCTTCAAGCATTTCTTTAATTTCTTTGACTTTTCCTTCGTTACCGGAAGCGAAAACGATTTTCATCCCTTCAGATCACCTACAATTTCTTTCTGCTTTTCGATAATCTGCCGAATGCCTTTTTCCGCCAGTTCAGTCATTTGCGTCATTTGCTCTTTGCTGAAAGGAATGCGTTCCGCCGTACCCTGCACTTCTATAAAAAGACCCGAACCGGTCATGACAAAATTCATATCCACTTCCGCCCGGGAATCCTCTTCATATTCCAAATCGAGAAGAGTCTGACCGTCAATTATACCGACACTGACGGCAGACAAGAAATCATTGACAGGAATTTGTTTTACTACGCCATCCTCCCGCAATTTTTTAAATAAATCAATGAGCGCAACAAATGCACCGGTAATTGATGCCGTTCTGGTTCCGCCATCGGCTTGAATAACATCACAATCCAGATAAATTGTTTTTTCGCCAAAGGCGGTTAAATCGGTCACGGCGCGAAGAGACCTGCCGATTAATCTTTGTATTTCGTGTGTCCGGCCTCCCAATTTTCCCCGCACTGATTCCCGTGCACTTCTGGTTTGGGTGGACATGGGAAGCATCGAATATTCAGCCGTCAACCAGCCTTTTCCGGTATTTCTAAGGAAAGGCGCCGGTTTATCATCAATGGAGGCCGCACAAATTACCCTGGTGTTGCCAAACTCTACCAAAACGGAACCGGCAGCGTTCTTCAAATAATTATTGGTAATATTAACCGACCTCAGTTCGTCGAATTTTCTTCCTGATTTTCTTTCGATTTTCAATCACCTTTAAAATGATTTAATGCTCTTAGTCAAAGCCTTGGCAATTTCTGTTTGCGTCTTCACGGAAAGCAATTTTTTTTTGTCTTCAGGATTAGTGGCAAAGCCCATTTCCACACTCACAGCCGGAACAAGCAGACCATAAGTTACCGGTAAATCAGCCTTCCGCAAGCCCCTGCCCTTTCGCGGGAACAAAGCATTCATGTTTCCCTGAATAATTTTCGCCATTCTTAAAGATTCATTCTGACATTTATTTTTCAGCTGCACAGTATTGTCTTTCGCTGCCTTTCTTTCTTTTAACGCTTCCTCACCGAACTCCGGATAATAAAGCTCAAACCCGGAAGCTTCTTTGCCAAATCCCCCATTAACGTGAAGACTTAAAAGAAGGTCCGGTTTGATTTTTTTTATACTATCTTTGCGGTCTTCCAGATCCACTGTTTTATCTGAATCACGGGTTAGAAATACTTCCAGATTATTTTCCCTGGCCAGCAGTTGCTTTATCGATAACGCAACTGTCAGCGTAATATCCTTTTCGTTAACATCATTGGACATTTTAACGCCCGGATCCTTTCCTCCATGTGCCGGATCGATGAGGATTATTTTCTTTTTACCCGCAGCGGATAAATCGCCACTCGTAAAAATTAATAAGGACATTAAAATGCCAAGGATCAGCAATATTTTCTTCTTATCCAACATAATTTTCACCTGCACTAAATTTGCGCTTGCTTATAGCAGAGTCTCTTTGTTTGTCAACAATCAAATGATAAGCTGATTATTTTCAGAAATGCCTTAACCTCTCAATGGATTTAACAAATTTTAACTGTCTGATTGCCGCCAGGACTTGATTGAGTTGATTTAAGGTATTTATGTCGATCACAAAATTGCAGATAGCAACCATGTCGATTGTTTCTATCTGCGCGTAACTTATATTGATGTCAAAAGACGAGATAACGGAACTGACTTCCGTCAAAACACCCTTGATATCATCACATACAATTTTAATGTGTACGGGATAAGTATTCTCTTCCCTGGCATTCCATTCTATGCCGACAATCCTCTCTTTTCCCATTTTTTTAATGTAGGGACAATTTTTTGTATGCACAATGATACCGCGCCCACGCGAAATATAGCCCGATATTTCATCTCCGGGAATAGGATTGCAGCATTTAGCAAAATTTAACAGGACATCGTCCATATCGTCAACGCCAACAAGCGATACGCCCATGGACTGTGAAGCAGCCCTCCTCTTCTTTATCTTATCGATAATCGGCTCCGGAATACTGACAGGTTCTCCTGCCAGAAAACTATTAACTATGCGCTTGGCTGAAATCCGGCCGAGACCTACCTGGGAAATTAATTCATCAAGAGTATTTACAGAACAATCGCTAAATACTTTTTTAATTTCGTCGGACTTAACATAACTGCTGAATTTTAAATTTTGTCTTTTAAATTCCTTATCCAGCAAATCACGTCCCAAAACCAGACTGTTTTTCTTCTCTTCCAGATTAATCCAGTTTCTGATTTTAGAAATTGCTCTCGTCGTTACGGCATTTTTCAGCCAGTCTTTGCTGGGATGATGACCTGTCTGAGTTATGATTTCAACTGTCTCTCCATTTTGCAGTTTATATTTTAAGGGAACAATACTTTTATTTACTTTCGCTCCGATACACTGATTGCCGACATCAGTATGAATGCTATAGGCAAAATCAATGGGAGTGGCTCCCTTGGGAAAGGATTTGACGTCGCCATCGGGGGTAAAAACATAAACCTCTTCCGGGAATAACGCCAATTTCAAATTGGTCATGAATTCCTTCGGATCTTTTACCTCATTTTGTATTTCCATTATTTCTCTGAGTTTTTTAATTTGATTTTCTTCACTGTTCTTATAGTCGACAAGCCCTTCCTTATAACGCCAGTGAGCAGCAATTCCTTTTTCCGCCCATTCGTGCATTTTCCTGGTTCTGATCTGAATTTCCACTCTTTCTCCGTAAGGCCCGATAACCGTGGTATGCAATGATTGATAATGGTTGGCCTTAGGCATGGCGATGTAATCCTTAAACCTTCCGGGAACGGGCTTCCACAAAGCATGCACCATGCTTAAAACTTCATAGCAACTTCTTTCCTGATCGGAATCAAGTATTACTCGAAAGGCAATAAGGTCATAAACTTCGTCAAAATTTATGTGCTGCTCGTGCATTTTTTTATAAATGCTGTAAAGATGTTTTGCTCTTCCTTCAACTTTGCATTTGATGGAATATTTTCCCAATTCAGTATAAATAATACTCTTAACTTCTTCCGTATAACGATTACGGGCTTCATTGGATTTGGCTATTTTCGCCGATAATTCCTGATAAGCCTCCGGAGCAATATATTGAAAGGACAAATCCTCCAATTCCATCCTCATCGAGTTAATCCCGAGACGATTGGCCAATGGCGCATATATATCTATCGTTTCTCTGGCAATATAAATTCTTTTTTCCTTGGGATGATACTGCAGAGTTCTCATATTGTGAATACGGTCAGCCAGACGCACCAGTAAAATCCTAATATCGGCAGACATGGCCAGTATCATTTTGCGAAAGTTTTCCGATTGTCTTTCTTCCTGAGAAGCAAAAGAAATACGGCTTAGTTTTGTCAATCCTCCTACCAGAAAAGCCACATCCTTGCCGAATTCGTTATCAATATGTTCGACTGTTGTTAAAGTATCCTCTATTGTATCATGCAACAACCCGCTGATGATTGTCGCGGCATCCATTTTCATATTGGTCAGGATTCCCGCAACTTCCATTGGATGAGTAAGATATGGTTCACCGGACAATCTTACCTGTCCCTGATGCACTGAAGCCGAGTAAATATAAGCCTTTTGAATCATTTCCAGGTCTTCTGGAGGCAGGTAAATTTGGGCTTTATCGATAATGTCGTTGATCCGTAGCATTAAGTTTCCAGTTTTTTTCAGTTACGGCTATTGCGAATAAATTATTTATCTAATTAATTAACACCTGAAAGCTTTGCATAATGATCAAATTGTCATTTCGACCGAAGGCGAAAGCCTGGCGCATGCCGGGGAGAAATCATCTAACGTCATAATGTCAAAGAAAGATTTCTCGTCGTTTTGCTCCTCGAAATGACACAATGGGTATTATGCAAATGTTTCCAGCTTTTCAAAGATAGTAAATAAAAATACGGCAAAATCAAGTTATTCAGAATATTGTAATTCCTGAGCTATAATCTGCTTCACTTGTTGCACTATCTCCTGAAGCGGATATAATTTGTTTTCGCCGGTCTTTCTTATTTTCAATTCAACGTTTCCCTGAGCCAGATTTTTCCGGCCGACAACAACTCTCAGCGGAATTCCGATCAAGTCGGCATCCTTAAACTTCACACCCGCTCTTTCGTCACGATCATCGAAAATAACTTCAATGTTCCCGGCAAGCATGGATTTATAAAGATTTCCCGCGGCTTCCATTACATCTTCTTCGTTAACATTTACGGGCGTGATAATTACCTGATATGGAGCCAATGGCATCGGCCAGATAATTCCGTTTTCATCGTGATTTTGCTCGATACCGGCAGCCACTGTTCGTCCGATCCCGATCCCGTAACAGCCCATTATCATAATTTTTTCCTGACCGTCTTTATCAAGGAATCCGGCTTTCATAGCTTTGCTGTATTTTGTTCCCAGTTTAAAGACGTGGCCTACTTCAATGCCGCGCGCAAATTTAATATCACCGCCGCAGCGTGGACATTTATCCTGTTCGGTAACAACCCGGAAATCGGCAAAAGCCTGAACCTGAAAGTCCCTGCCAATATTGACATTCCTATAGTGGTAATCTTCTTTATTGGCGCCGGTGACAAAATTGACCATATCGATTACGGAATAATCCAGAAGCACCGGTATTTTAATATTGACCGGCCCGGCAAATCCTCTCGGCGCACCGGTAGCTTTCATGATAATTTCATCGGAGGCAAGCTCCACCTCGTTTGCGCCTATATAATTCTTCACTTTTATTTCGTTGACTTCATGATCACCACGGATAAGCACAGCGTACTGTTGGCCATCGGCATTGAAAATCAAAGTCTTCACAATATCCTGAGGCTTCACATTTAAAAAATCGCTAACCTCTTCTATCGTGCGCACATTCGGGGTATTAACTTCCTCCAGAGAAAGCCAGTCATCTTCGTATATTTCTTTTTTCTCCGGACAGGGTACTTCGGCCTTTTCCAGATTGGCGGCGTATGAACATTTTTCGCAAAATACCATTGCATCTTCACCGGATTCGGCCATCACCATAAACTCATGCGAATATTTTCCTCCGATGCTGCCGGAATCTGCTTCCACGGGACGGAATTTTAAACCGCAACGACGGAAAATATTGTTATAAGCTACAAACATTTTATCGTAACTTTTTTCCGCGCCTTCTTCATCAACATCAAAACTGTAAGCATCTTTCATCCCGAACTCGCGGCAACGCATCACACCAAAGCGAGGACGGACTTCATCACGGAATTTTGTTTGAATCTGATAAAGATTGCGCGGCAACTGACGATAGGTTTTTATATCGTTGCGTACCAGAGAAGTGATTACTTCTTCATGAGTAGGTCCGAGGCAGTATTCATGATCATGACGATCGCGAAATCTCAAAAGTTCCTTTCCATAATGCTCCCAGCGTCCTGATTCCTGCCACAGCTCCGTGGGTTGAACCATGGGCATATGAACTTCCTGCGCTCCGGCTTTGTTCATTTCCTCCCGGATAATTTGTTCCAGTTTGCGAATAACCCGGTAACCTAGCGGCAGGTATGAATATATGCCGCTGGTCAATTTTCTGATCATGCCGGCTCTGATCATCAGTTGCTGGCTTATAACTTCAGCATCTGACGGCACTTCCCTGCCGGTCGGCAAAAACATCTCTGAATAACGCATTAATTCTTCCTTTCCTTAATCATCAAATTTATTTCTTCCAGTAATACTTTAAAAAAGTCCTGTTCTTTAACTTTTTTTACGGCTTTTCCTTTTTTAAAAAGAATCCCCTGCCCTCTGCCTCCGGCAATACCGATATCTGCATCGGCAGATTCACCCGGCCCGTTTACAACACAGCCCATTAAAGCTACTTTCAAATAATCTTTTTTGCCGGCAAGTGCTTTTTCAATCTTATCTGTCAAATTTAAAAGATCAATTTCACAACGCCCGCAAGTCGGACAGGAAACGATATCCGGCCCGATCCTCCTGATGTTCAAAGCCCGCAAAATGCCATAGGCAACGGGAATCTCCGAAACCGGGTTGCCGGTAACAGAAACCCTGATTGTATCGCCGATGCCTTCATAAAGAAGCGTTCCGATTCCCAGCGCCGATTTTATCGCGGCATTAGCCAATGAGCCGGCTTCAGTCACTCCCAAATGCAGAGGATAGTCGGTCCTGGCGGAAATTGCGCGATAAGCCTCTATCATGGTGGGAACATCCGATGATTTCAGGGATAATTTTATTTTTTTAAAGCCCTGATGCTCAAAAAGATCGATATTCCGTAAAGAGCTTTCGACAAGGGCTTCCGCCGTTGCGCCTCCGTATTTCAGCAATAAATCTTTTTGCAGAGAACCGGAATTAATACCAATACGAATTACTGTTTCCCGTTCTTTGGCAACTTCGATGATCTGGCGGATTTTATCAGGAGCGATATTGCCGGGGTTGATCCTGATGCCGGCTACCCCGTTTTTCATGGCACTTACAGCCAGCCGGTAATCAAAATGAATATCCGCTATCAGAGGTATTTTTATTCTCTTTTTTATATGCGGCAGAGCTTCCACAGCTTCTTTATCAGGCAAGGCAACGCGGACAACTTCACATCCGGCTCTCTCCAGAGATTTAATCTGCGCGACAGTAGCTTGGACATCGCGTGTATCCGTATTGGTCATCGATTGTACAACAACCGGCGCATCTCCACCTATTTCTATATGATCAAGATTTATTTTCTTTGTTCTTTTTCTCTTGATTGAGGATAAATGTTCCACAAGCGTCAGCTTCTCAATATTTTTTATAGACATTTGAAAAACTGCGTCGTGTCATTTCGAGTAAAGCGACGAGAAATCTTTTTTTATATTAATACTTTATAAGATTTCTCCCTACGGTCGAAATGACAAATTGAAATTTATTCAAATGTTTCTTACGTAGGATTTATAACATGTGAATTAATCTTAGGCAATGAGTAATTTGTATTTAAAACGGCTAATACAAAGTTTTCATTAACAAAATATTTTTTCGCACAGAAATGTAGCAAAGATGAAATTTATCTGCCCAACCAACAATGCAAACATAACTGGTCTGCCGGAAGTCCTATCGCTGCAATCATATCCTCAATCGCCAGATATTTCAGTGAAGTAATGTTCAAGTCACGACGAATCCAATCAATCATTTGGGCATGTTTGGTCGATTTGGTATCCAGATACTCCTCCGGATTTTCGATTTCTTTTCCTTCCAGCGCGCGAATTGCTTTACGGCCGGCCAACTCCGCCGTTGTTCTTGTAGAAGACGCGTAAATACAGGGAAACATTAAAGGTGGACAAGCAGGTCGAATATGAATTTCTTTAGCGCCGTTGTCCCACAATTTCTTGACGGTTAAGTTTTTCAACTGCGTGCCGCGAACGATGGAATCGTCGCAAACAACTATGCGATTGCCTTTAATCACTTCACGCACCGCGCACAGCTTCATTGTGGCAACAAGGTCTCTTATTTCCTGTGCAGGCGGCGTATAACTACGACCGTAACCGGGTGTATATTTTACCAGCACCCTTCTATAGGGCAGGCCCGATCCCATAGCATAACCTATGGCATGACCAACACCGGAATCAGGAATACCGGAAACAAGGTCCGCCTGAACATTATCACGTTTTGCCAGGTAGATGCCGCATCTTTCTCTCGCCCCCTCGACTCTGATACCTTCGTAAGCGGATGACGGATAACCGGTATATATCCACAAAAATGCACAAATTTTCTTTTCAGTGCCTTCAGGCTTCATTAATTTTACGCCGTCCGGCGTTAACAGCACTATTTCGCCCGGTCCCAGAAATTTTATTAACTCATAGCCAAGATTTTCAAAAGAGCTCGCTTCGGTAGCCACAACATAAGATTTTTTATCTTTCTGGCTTTTATTTATACCAACGGATAAAGGAAAACGTCCATATTTATCCCGGGCTGCGTATATTCCTTCCGTAGTCAATATCAGCGCGCAAATAGAACCCTCAATTACACCGCGCATGGAGGCAATACCTTCCACAATATTATTCCCGCGGTTAATAAGGGAAGCCACAATTTCTGCGTTACTTACGCCGCCACCGGCCATTTCTCCAAATGAAGCGCCCTCATTAAGAAGTTCATTTACCAGTTTAGCCTTATTAGTTATCAGCCCGGATGCCGCGACAGCATAAACACCAAATTTTGAATGAAAAACTAATGGCTGGGGCGTTTCATCATCAATCGCTCCAATACCATAACACCCTTCCATTTTTTTGTAGTCTTCAACGAATCGGGATTTAAACTGAGCCTGAGATATACTGTGAACGGTTTTGTAAAAACCTTTTGGTCCCCATACCGCCATACCGCCACTTTCAGTTCCTAAATGCGAATGGTAATCGGTTCCGTAAAAAAGCGTCTGGACACAATTTTCCGATGATACAATTCCAAAAATGCCACCCATTAATTTTATCTCCTCACTATTCTAGTTTAGAAACAGCAACATTAATTCGTTTTATACCTTCTTCAATATTTTTCAAGGAAGTGGCATAAGATAAACGTATGTGGTCATCACTGCCAAATGCCACTCCGGGAACAGCGGCCACGTTTGCTTCGTCAAGCAAGTAATCAATTAATTCCGTGGAATTTGTTATTTTTCTTCCTTTGTAAGAGCGTCCATAAATGCCGGAGACATTTGGAAAGACATAAAATGCTCCTTCAGGAGAAAAACATTTTACTTCTGGAATTTGTTCGAGCGCATGGACTATATAATCTTTTCGCTTCCGGAATTCGCTCACCATTTGATCGACAATAGTTTGATCTCCGGAAAGTGCTTCCACGGCGGCTTTCTGAGCAATGGACGTCGGATTGGAAGTGTTTTGGCTTTGAATCTTATTTACTGCCGCCACTATCTCTTCCGGTCCGGCAGCGTAACCAATGCGCCAACCGGTCATAGCATAAGTTTTGGACACGCCATTAACTACTATTGTCCTGTCCTTTAACTTTGGTTCACAGGCAGCTATATTCATAAAAGGAAAGTCAGCGTAAAAGATTTTTTCGTAAATATCATCCGAAATAACCAATATATCCTTGTCCAGCAAAACTGCAGCAATGGCTTTTAATTCTTCCTGTGAATAAGCCGCTCCGGTAGGATTGGAAGGACTGTTAATAATCACCGCACGGGTATTTTTGTTTATGGCAGCCTTTAACTGTTCCGGCGTCATTTTAAAGCCGTCTTTTTCCTTCGTATGAATAATTACCGGCCGGCCTTCGGCCAGAACTATGATATCGGGATAAGAAACCCAGTACGGAGCAGGAATAATGACTTCGTCACCGGGATCAAAAAGAACCTGCGCCAAATTATATAATGTATGTTTTGCTCCGCAGGAAACAACAATTTGCGAACGTTTATATTCCAAGTCATTATCACGTTTTAACTTCGCCGCAATAGCGTCTTTAAGTTCATCAGTGCCTCCGACCGGAGTGTATTTGGTAAAACCTGCGTCAATGGCTTTAATTGCCGCATTCTTAATATTAGCCGGTGTATCAAAATCCGGTTCACCCGCCGCAAAGCCGATCACGTCTCTCCCCTGCGCTCTGAGAGCATTGGCTTTTGCAGTAATGGCTAAAGTTTCCGATGGTTTAATTTTCGCTACCCTGGACGATAATCGCACAAACTACTCCTTACTCTTTTTAGTATAGAATTTCTCTATTAGCTTTTGATTAACATTGTCCGGTACCAGACCTTTTACCGAACCTCCTAAACTCACCACTTCTTTGATTAACCTGGAACTTGTGTAAAACCATTTGAACCCGCTCATTAGAAAAACAGTTTCGATTTTTCTTGTTTGCCGACGGTTCATCAGTGCCATCTGAAATTCATATTCAAAATCAGAAAGAGCGCGCATTCCGCGCAATATTATACCGGTACCGGAAAGTTTCAAATAATCGACAAGCAATCCAGCATAGCAATCTACCCGGACACCTTTAGTTCCGTTGAATACTTCCCGAATCATTTCCATTCTTTCTTCAACTGAGAACAGATAAGTTTTGTTGGGATTGTAAGCAATGAGAATGATGATTTCATCAAAAATATTCAGTCCTCTTTTGATAAGATCCACATGGCCATTAGTAATGGGATCAAATGAACCCGGGTATATTGCAGCTCTCTTCGCATCGTTTTCTTGTGTCATTTCCTCTCCATTTTTAAAAAAGTTAAGGCATTTTCGCCATATTTTCGTTGATCTATTTGATAGATAGTATCCTTCCCCGGCTCACTGAAATTTTCTTTTATCGAATGTTGAATTACTAATATTCCATCCTTATTGAGAACATTATGTTTGCTTAAAGCCTTCAGCGTTACGCCGGTTAAATCCCGGTTATAGGGTGGATCGGCAAAGATGATATCAAATCCACATTTTTTTCTAAAAAGATCATTCAGACCGAATTCGATATCCTTGTCAATTATCCGGTAGTTACTATCCAGAGCGCATGTTTGGATATTTTTTTTAATAATTTCAACAAGATTTTTATTCTTTTCTACAAAACAAACATCCTGAGCTCCGCGACTGGCAGCTTCCAAACCAACGCTTCCCGATCCGGCGAAAAGATCAAGAAATGTTTTCCCCTGCAAAGTACCCAACAAATTAAAAAGAGCTTCTCTGAGAAAATCAGAAGTAGGCCTTTCCTTTGATCTTGAAGGGAAACTCAATGTTCTCCCCCTAGCCTCGCCTCCTGTAATTCTCATAATTTTTCACATGAATTATTTCTTTTTTCTTATCTTGTTTCGATTACTGGATATTACTTTTCTTTTCTTTATTTTTTCTGAAAAACTTCACTACCCACCAAATGGGACCGGAAAGGGCATATCCTAATAACAACACAAAAAACATCAATTCCGGCTCCGCTACTATGATAATTGATAAAACGACCAACCAGAAAAAAATTGTGAATGGTTTCCGCACAAGGAGCTTCATATCTTTGAAGCTGTAATATTTGATACTGCTGACCATCAATAGCGACAAGATAATTACAAATATAATTATAAAAATATTATGGAATTTCCCTTCCACTCCGATATAATCGCTACTGAAGAAAATTACGGTGGTGGCCACAACCGAAGCCGCCGCCGGAATGGGCAGGCCGTTAAATACGCTGCTTTCAATTATACCGATTTGGATGTTATATCGGGCTAATCTCAGAGCGCCACAGAGAACAAACAGAAAGGCGACAATCCATCCCCATTTGCCGTAAATAGACATGGCCCAACAATAAGCTAAAAGAGACGGTGCGACACCAAAAGCTATCACGTCGGCCAGGGAATCATATTCGGCACCGAATTTTGAAGTTGTATTGGTAAGGCGGGCAATCCGGCCATCTAAACCATCAAAAACAACGGAAAATAAAATAGCAATAGACGCCGGCACGAAATGCTCTTTAAAAGAAGCAATAATAGAATAAAATCCACAAAATAGACTGGCCGAGGTGAAAAGATTCGGCAGTATATAAATCCCTTTTTTCATCCGCATTTTCCGGGGTGAATTTTCTGTATTCATGACAAATACCCTAATACTGTTTCGCCTGCTTTAACTTTATCTTTCAATTTTACTAAAATGCGAGAATCATCGGGCAAATAGACATCAACCCGTGAACCAAAACGAATTAATCCTACTCGCTCGCCTTTTTTAACAATTGTACCTACGTTGACCCAGCAGACAATACGACGGGCAATAAGACCTGCTATCTGTACCATCCATAAAGAACGTCCGTCTTCAGTACGAATCATAATTTCATTACGTTCATTATCAAGCGAAGCCTTATCTAAATTAGCAGAAAAGAATTTGCCTTCATGGTAATTAATAGCTTCTATTTCGCCTGAATAGGGAGCACGATTGACATGAACATTAAAAACATTCATGAAAATACTGATTTTTTTAAATTTTCCCGAAATAGTTCCATCTACTTCGACATCTTCTATTTTTATTATTTTACCATCGGCAGGAGAAATTAATACTTTTTCCTCGTCCTGAAAATATCTATCCGGATTGCGGAAAAACCAGATAATAAAAAATGTGATAAATGCGAATAAAATTGTCAGCCAGCCAATACCAAAAAATGCAATAAATATGGTAGTTACCAACGACAGAATGATAAAAGGATAGCCACCGCGAGCAATTACACTATCATGTTTCATAAAGCATTTATCTTTTCTTATTAACTGATTGCATTTAACATGATACCGAGGCAGCAAATATAAGATTTCGCTATAAACGGCTCAGTATTAAATGAGCGTTTTTTGTTATATCAATTGAGTGTTCTTGTCAATAAATCTTTAATTTTTATACAAAAACAAATCAAACCAACTATTTGTTTACCCTTGCATACATTGGTTATATTTTATATAGTAAAGATCATTCTAAATCAATGATTTATCTTTGCTGGCTATTGTCTATGCAAAAAATAAAATGGAATATAGTCTGGGGCGTTTTAATCACTTGTGTTTTTTTCCTTCTGCTATTTATTCGCCTTGAATTTTTACCTAAAAATACGCAGTTAGTCTCGCCTGTTCAAATAATAAAGTCACAGAAGTCTCAAGACACATGGATGAATATCTATCAAAACGGCAGAAAAATCGGTTTTGTTCATCGGACATTTGCTAAACTTGATAAAAATTACCACTTTAATGAAATTGTTTTTATGCAGATTAACACTATGGGAGTAACGCAGGCTTTAAATATTTTGACTGAGGGCGATTTGAATCCCGATATGTCTCTTGCCTCATTTAATTTTGATTTGAATTCCAACCTGTTTCGTTTTAATTCTCACGGTAACGTGGTTAAAAATAAATTGATCTTTTTTATGGGTTTACCCGGTTCACAGGAAAAAAACGAAATTAATCTCCAGGATATTCCCCATATCAGCGGTAGCATTTATGACGCCGCGTTTCAGGCTGATTTGGGAAAAAATATGTCCCGCAACTTCAGTATTTTTGATCCTTCTACACTTTCTGTCAAATCAATTAAAGTTACCAGGTCAGCCGATGAAATTATTCCGATTATGGGAAAAAGAATCTTAACAAAAAAATACTGCGCCGATTTCATGGGGGCTAAAAACTGTGCCTGGCTGAGTAAAGAGGGAGATGTTTTAAAAGAAACAGGTATTCTGGGGCTCTCTATGGAAAAGGTCAGCCCGCAAAAAGCTCAAGAAGGAATTGTTAATCAAGGAAATGTTGATTTAACGCAAATTTCTTCTATCGCTTCTAATGTTAAAATTACCGAACCGGAAAAACTTGAAGCAATTAAAATCAAAATCGAAGGTATTGGCAATTTGTTATCCCTGAATGGTGACAGACAAAGTTTCCGTCACGATGTTCTGAATATCACCAGGGAACACTTGCCACCGTCTTCAAATTTAAACAATAAGCTTCCCCAAGACGTCGCCCTCTTTTTGAGGTCTGCTCCGTTTATGCAATCCGATAATCCACAAATAAAAGCTCAGGTGAATAAAATAATCGCGCCGACCGACACGGCCGAACAGAAAGCGAGGAAAATTGTCAATTGGGTTTACCGCAATATTAAGAAAAAACCGGTTTTGTCGGTTCCCAATGCATTGGAAGTTCTAAAAAACAAAGTCGGCGATTGCAACGAGCATTCCATACTGACTGTTGCCCTGCTGCGATCCGCCGGTATTCCGGCGCAAATGGAAGCTGGATTGGTTTATCTGCACGGCAGGTTTTACTGGCATGCGTGGAACGTTCTGTACCTGAGAGGACAATGGATCACCGCAGATGCCGTTTTCAATCAAATTCCGGCAGACGTTACCCATATCAGGCTTGTCCGCGGTGACAGCGTCGAACAGCTTAATTTAATGGGAGTGATGGGCAAAATCAAACTGGAGGTATTAGAGCAAACTAGATGATTAAATTACACGAACTAACCAAAGATTACGGTACTACCATAGCGGTAAACAAGCTCAGTTTAAATGTTGCCGCCGGAGAAATTTATGGCTTCATCGGACCCAACGGCGCCGGCAAAACAACAACTATCCGGCTGATGGGCGGCATTCTGGCACCGACATCCGGTAACATTATTATCGGCGGATTTGATATGGCTCAAAATCCCGTCGAGGCGAAACAGATGATCGGTTTTGTACCCGACAGGCCTTTTCTATATGAAAAGCTCACAGGAATGGAGTTTCTGCGATTTTCGGCTGACCTGTACAATGTCAGACACGACACATTTCCACAAAAAGCACAACAGCTTCTGCAGCAATTTGCTCTTGCGGATTGGGCTGACGAGTTGATTGAAGCTTATTCACACGGAATGAAGCAAAGGCTCATTATTGCTTCCGCTCTGTTACATGATCCCCGAATATTGATTATTGATGAGCCAATGGTCGGCCTTGATCCTGCCGCAGTGCGCATGGTTAAGGATATTTTAAAAGAACTGGCCGCCCATCAAACAACTATTTTTATTTCCACACACACTTTAAGTATTGCCGAGGATTTATGCCATCGCATCGGCTTAATTCACAAGGGTATGTTATTGGCACAAGGCACTCTTGATGAATTAAAGCATATTGCAAACTTAGGAGAAGCCAGGCTCGAAGAAGTTTTTTTAACCATAATTAAAGAAAATACTTTTATATGAATACTATTTTTTCGCTGTTAAGACCGCGCATACTCTCCGCAATCAACGGTTTGCGGACAAACAATGGAAAAAGCAATTGGCCTCGTTTTTTCATGTACGGTTCGCTTGGTATTATTTTTTGGACAGGCACTTTTATTATTTTCTATCGCGTATTGTTTTATTTTCAAAGTGTACAGGATTTCGGCGATATATTAGCGATGAAACTGATTTCGATGCTGATTATAACTTTTTTTACGCTTTTGCTCTTCAGTAACATCATAAATTGTCTTTCCCATCTCTACTTAAGTCAGGATTTACCGCTTTTGCATTCGTTGCCGGTTTCGTCGAAGAATATATTTTTTTCACGGTGGATCATCAGCACCTTTGACAGTTCCTGGATGATTGTTGCTTTTAGTTTTCCGGTATTTTTATCTTACGGATTGATTTACAAAGCGGGCATCATTTTTTATGTGATCTTTTTAGCCGCAATAATCTTCATGTGTCTTATTGCTTCGGCTCTCAGCAGCATTTTAGTTTTATTTGGAGCTAAAATATTACCTGCCGGACGCATCAGAACAATTCTTATTGTTCTTGGCGTTGCTATGACATTGTTTCTTATTCTTGTTTTGCGTTTAACACGGCCGGAGCAATTGGTAAATCCGGACAGTTTCGCTTCTGTTGTCCTTTATTTAAATTCCATGCAAACCCCTGACTCGCCTCTGTTGCCAACAACATGGATTACCGATACAATTAAATCCGCTCTTAATAGTGAAATAAAAAGCTGCCTTTTTAATATTGCACTTACCGGAACCTGCGCCTTTATGCTTATTTTCATCAACAACATTATCGCTCAGTTCGTATACTTTAATGGTTTTTCTAAATCGCAGACAACGCCAAAGCGACTTTTTGCGCCGGTTAAATACAAAGGTTATAACTGGGAAAGTTTACTGAATTTTCTTCCGCGAGAATCAAAAGCTTTTGCTGTCAAGGAAATCCGTACCTTTTTCAGGGATTCAGCACAATGGCCGCAATTATTTCTAATGGTCGCTTTAATTGCAATTTACATTTATAATTTTTCTGTTCTACCTTTGGATAATTTTCCAATAAAGGCCATTTATCTGCAAAATTTATTTTCCTTCTTGAATATAGGATTGGCAGCCTTCGTGCTTACGGCCATTGTTGCCCGTTTCGTTTTTCCAGCAGTGAGTATGGAGGGCGAAGCATTCTGGATTGTTCAAGCGGCACCGGTATCGATAAAAAGATTTCTCTGGATCAAGTTTTTTCTGTATTACATACCGCTGATAATCTTAGCAGAGGTTCTGGTTGTTGTTTCCAATTTATTACTGCGAGTTTCTCCTTTTATGATGTTTCTATCAACCATAACAATATTCTGCCTCGTTCCTGCTGTAGTGGGCATGGCCGTCGGCCTGGGCGCTGTCTATGCCGATTTTAAATCGGAAAATCCGGCACAGACGGTAACAAGTTTCGGCGGACTCCTTTTTATGATTCTTTGTTTTTGTTTAATTGCTTCTGTTTTAATCCTGGAAGCCGGTCCCGTGTATTACATATTTATGGCTGATATACGCGCTCAGAATATTTCTTTACTGCAATTATTATGGTCTGTTATTTCTTTTGGTTTTGCTTCTTTTCTTTGTCTGCTTGCTTTCTTTTACCCCATTTATCTTGGTGAAAAAAAACTCCGCATTAGATAAACACTTCCCATTTCAATATTCAAATAATTTCCTGCTACGTTCGGCGGTAGCTTGAACTTTAAAGATTAAAAATTGTCTTGATTTTACTTGCCAAACAAGTTAGAAAAATACTTATTAAAATTATACTTTTATGTTCCTGATACAACTGGTTGAGATAGGGGAATTTTTTCATTAATGCAATTAACAGGCAATCATTTATTAAATAATAACGATGCTCACGATGATAATCATCTCTTTACTCTTTTGATTTTATCGCGTTGTGCTTGTTTTTCCGGGTAAAACTTGTTTAACATTTACGCTATTTAACAATAATTATTTGCGAAACAGTAATTTTAGATTTTCAGGAGCAATATGGAAAAAATCTGCATCGTAAAAAGACGGCGAGAACAAGCTCAACCGGATGTTAAATTTAAACCTGCACAGCCGGATAATAAAATTGATATTCTTCCGCCTCCAGTTGCAAAAAGCGACACCACTACCGGTAACCAAGCTCAACTATCCCATCATAAAAAAATAGTAGAAGAGTTTATGGACGATTCCACGTCCGTCATTTCCATTATTATGACAAAAGAGCAGTCAGCATTACTACAACAGTCGGAATACATAAAAGAATTATTAGGAGGGGCAAAGAAAGATCCGTCACTGGACATAAAAGTCAATCATGATGGCCAACTGGCTCTTAATTTTCGTTATAATGAATCCATACTGTTAAGAATGCTGTGCTCTAATCAGGTCTGTCAAATGCTTCAAGTCAGCAAAAGCTTCCTGCAGAAGCTTGTTAATGAAAAAAAGATAAACAGCTACAAACTGGGCAGAATGAGACGTTTTTTACTGGAAGACATTCTGGAGTATTTAAGTAATGACGAAGAATTCGCACAACTTAAAAAATGATGATGATCTTACTTAATTATTTAACATTGAAGGATAAATTATTTTTATCTTATAATAATTTGTAAGGAGAATACAGATGTACTGCGAATATTGGAATCTGAATAAGCCCCCTTTCGATAACGTTCCTGATTCTTCAATGTATGTCGATTGCCATGAATCCATGGAAGATGTCATTTCTGAAACAATTTTTGCTATCAAGGAAGGCAATGAATGTTTCGCTGTTATTGTAGGTGATGTGGGCTTAGGTAAAACTCTTTCTTTGCGAATTATAATCGACTCGCTGGAACCGGAAAAATATAAGGTCGCGTTAATCACCAACCCCTCACTTTCTTTCATACAACTGTTAAGAGAAATTATCGGACAAATAACCGGCAAGCAATGTACAGAAACAACGAAAGTCGATTTGCTGGAAATATTCAATCGTCTTTTATTTGAAACAAATGATCAGGGTAAAAAGATCGTAATTGTTATTGATGAATCCAATGTTCTATCTTCCGGTAATCTGGACGATCTGCGCCTTTTAACCAATATGCAGGATGATGATCGTAATCTTTTTACGTTGATTCTTGCCGGTCAGATGGAACTTGCACAGAAATTAGAAAATCCAAAACGAGCTAATTTATTTCAACGTATCGGCACTTATTGCCATATAGTAAAACTGCCTTCAGAGGAAGCTGTTCAGACTTACATTGAATCGAGACTCAGGCTGGCCGGGACTCAGGAAAAGATATTTGCTGATGACGCCATTCCTGTAATTTGGGAATTTTCTGAACATGGCGTTCCCCGTCTTATTAACAAAATTTGTAAACTTTGTTTGAAAGCAGGAGAAACAAACGAATTTAAGATGATATCCGGCGAAGTTGCCTCGCAAATAGCCGACCGTTTCCAAAAATTAAGCAAATTTTCTTTTCAAAAACACAAAACACAGAGCCCTCCGGAAATTGAATTGCCACCCCAGGAAAATATTTCAAACAAACCGGAAGTTAAAGAGTTGAAGAAAAAAACTAAATCTTCAACTCCCAGGAAGGCTGCACCTAAAACCAAATCTTCTTTAAAACCTGTTTCTTCTCAACCGGAATCCACGACTGGTGAAACTGAAGCATTCTCTCTAAAGCAGGCTCCGTCATTATCCATTTCTCCTGAACCGGAAATCGTTGCCGTTGAAGAGAAAGTGGTGCCCATCGCAGAGGTTTCTTCAACGCCTGTTCCTTCACTATCGGAAGCTACATCTGATGGAACTGAAGAAGCATCTCTAGAACAGGTTCCGTCAGCATCTATTCCTCTTCAGTCGGAAGTCATTCCCGTTGAAAAGAACGTGATGCCCATCGCAGAAGTTTCTTCAACGCCTGTTACTTCACTGTCGGAAGTTACAACCGAGGAAACTGAAGAAGCACCTCCCAAACAGGCGCAGTCAATTTCCATTTCTCCTGAGCCGGAAATCATTCCCGTTGAAAAGAACGTGGTGCCCATCGTAGATGTTTCTTCAACTCCTGTTACTTCAATGTCGGAAGTTATAACTGAGGAAACTGAAGAAGCACCTCCCAAACAGTCGCAGTCAATCTCCATTTCTCCTGAGCCGGAAATCATTTCCGTTGAAAAGAACGTGGTGCCCATCGTAGATGTTTCTTCAACTCCTGTTACTTCCCGACTGGATACTACGACTGATGAAACTATAGCAGGACCTCCAAAACAAGCGACGGCTGTTCCCCTTTCTTCTCAACCGGAAGTCATTCCCTTTGAAAAGAAAATTATACCACCCTTAAGAGCTTCCGCAGAAGATATTCCTCTTCAAGGAAGAGCGAAGGCTGCTGAATCCAAGGTCGTACCTCTGGCACGCACATCCACAACTTATGTTCCGCTTCAACAAGAAGCTAAGGTTGTTGGAACAAAAACAGCACCTCCGATACAAGCTTCTTCAACTCCAGCAGAAAAAAATGAAGAACAGCCGGTAAAAGATGAGCAAGAAGTTTACGAAGAGGTATTAATCGGTAAACAGAAAATTAAAATGTCTATTCCTGAAAATGTTATAAGACAGGCAAAACTGGCAAATTCCGAAAGTAAAAACAAACTGGCCGGATATTGGTCAGCGCAAGTGATCAAAGAAAATCCGCATGTCATGCATTCACCGCTTATTGATCCGGTTTCCATTTGGTTTGAAATCAAAAATGTTATTTTAAACAAGTTCAACAACACCTCATATCCAAACTGAGGTTATGAAATAATTATAATAATCCATGGATAAAGAATTCTCAGAAAAGAATACTGCCTATAATTCCAATAATGCTTATCCGAAATATAACAAACTGACCATTGCCAGCCGCAAGAAGGATATTGAAAAATACAATAAGGCTGTTGAGGATTATAACAAACTGGGTTTAGTTCATCTGGAGAATAAAAATTATGATGAGGCTTTAAACTATTTTCAAAAAATTGCAGAACTTGAACCAGATAATCCTAAAACATTCATCAATATAGGATATATATATGAAAAAATAGATATGCTCGATTCTGCAAAAAAATGCTACGAAAAATCACTGAAACTAAAAGCTGATAACATCGAGGCAATTATCAAAATCGGTAATATACTGGAGCGGCAAGGTGATTATCATCATGCCGTCAAACAATACAAAAAGGCTATCGGGATCGCTTCGCAAGATGTAGAGCCACGTTTTTGTTTAGCAACTTTGTACGACAAGCACGATATGTATGATGAAGCAGCAGATGAATATGAAAATATTATCAAGATTAACCCGCTGCATACCAAGGCTCTTTACAATTTGGGCAGAATTTATTTTCAATATGGAAACTATGCTAAAGCCTCAAAGAATTTTAAAACTGTTTTAGAACTGGAACCGGAAAACGCCGATGCCTGGAATGATCTTGGCTCTGTTTATGAAATAACTAATAATGTTAACGAAGCGATATCTACTTACAGCAGGGCTCTTGAAGTTGATCCCTTTCACGAAGAAACTAATTTTAATCTGGCCAATATCCAATATTCATTATATTTATCGTACCCCCAAAGCATCGACATTAATGATATTATCCAACGTCTTAATTTTGTCCTTGTTCGAAATCCTGATAATAAAAAAGTCCGGAAACTTCTCAATGAAATAAACTCATCACAATAGAAAAATCATAAATTTATCCCAGATTACATAACAGAAGAAAATGAAACGTTTTGAAATTTTTTTGTCATTTCGACCGAAGGGAGAAATCTTAGTAAACGAAAACGATAAAGATTTCTCGTCGTCCCGACGCATCGGAACTCCTCGAAATGACAGCTTTGATTTTTTAGACGTCTATTACGTAATCCGGGTTTATTATTTTTTTAAAAAAGCTTTTTTCGGATGAGCATCTGCTGAACGCAGATAGACAGGCACAAACGTTTCTGCATCAAGTATTTCATTCCGCTTGAATTTTTCTATCCCTAAAATAGCCACAGATGAAGCGCGAATATATTGCTGCTGTTGTGAAGCAACAAAAATATTTTTTTTCTTTGTACCACTGATAATATCTGCATATTTGATTGCCCCGTCACCGACAAATAAAGCTTCCTGTTTAAAATCAGGATCAATGTCAGTCGGATTTACAACTTCATCTGCGCCTATTTGTTCCAAAAGATTTTTCTGATTATACCGAAAATACGCCACATAAACCTGTCCTCTTCCGGCGTCCATTACAGAACAAATGATTTTTGAATTGTCGCTTATATTCAATGCAAGAGCCGCAAGAGAAGAAACTCCGACGGCGGGCCTTCCTGTTGCAAACATAAATCCTTTGAGCGTACTGGCTCCAATACGCAGTCCTGTAAACGAACCGGGACCGATCGTACAGACAAATAAATCAAAATCGGTAATTTTTATTCTTGTCTGAAGACAGGCTTGATCAATGGCAGGCAAAAGCACTTCCGAATGATTTATATCAACATTGATTATGGTATCATAAAGAACAGCATTATCCTGCAAGATTGCTACAGCAACGGTTTGGAAAGAAGTATCAAAAGCTAAAGTCAACATAGCTCACTTAAAATATTTTGTAATATCATTGATAAATTTTATGTTTAACCGCTCAATGTCAATAAAAATAACAAAAAGCATTAACATCAATAAAATAGCAAAACCGATTTGCTGGGATATTTCTTTCACTTTCATGCTTATTTCTCTTCTGGTTACAATTTCAATTATGTAGAAGAAGATATGGCCGCCATCGAGAACAGGGATGGGGAAAAGATTAATTACTCCCAGGTTTATGGAAAGCACGGCCATAAAAAGAATGAAAGGAATTATGCCTTCTTTTACCTGAGCACCGGCGACCTGAGCAATAAAAATCGGCCCACCTAAAGTTCGTGGCGAAATAATACCCTCAAATATTTTAACCACAGAAATAACTGTCAGTTTGCTAATCTCCCAGGTCTTGTTTAGCGAGGAGATAATCGCATCCCAGGGATTTTTCCTTTCTACCACCATATCTCCGGCAGGAGAAACTCCAATAAGATATCTGGATTCTTCTTCACCAAAAATATTTTTTGCTTTAGATAATCTTGGCTTAATTAAAAGATGCTTCTTCTCCACTCCCCTCTCGATAGCAACGTCAACGTCTTTGCCTTTACTTTTAGCTATTGCCGATTTTATATCTTCCCAAAAGATAATTTTTTGTCCATTAATGGAAATGATTTTATCGCCACTCAGCATACCAGCTTCCATAGAGGCGCTTTCTTTTTGCACTGCTCCAACGACAGCGGTTAGATTAGGTAAACCGTACATGAAAACAAAAGCAAATATTACTATAGCCAAGAAGAAGTTAAAAACGGGACCAGCTAAAACAATTAACATGCGTTTCCATACCGCCTGTTTATAAAACGATCTTTTTTCATCTTCCGGCGATAATTCTTCATTACCTGACTCACCCAAAAGTTTTACAAATCCGCCCAAAGGTATCCAGGAAAGCGCATATTCGGTTTCTCCAACTTTCTTACTAACGATCTTAGGTCCAAAACCGAGAGAAAACTTTAAAACGCCTACACCGGCAATTCGAGCGGCTATAAAATGTCCAAATTCATGAACAAAAATAAGAACACCTAGTAATATTATAAAAGAAATTAAGGTAATCATTACATTATCCTTTCTATTATTTTGCTAGTCTCTCTTCTTGCCCATAAATCGGCTTGCAGAATATCCTCTAAAGAAGGAGTGTTAATTGAATTATGAACATCAAGAACAGTTTCTATGATCTTAGGCAAATCAATAAAACGAACTTTCTTTTCCATGAATGCAGCTACAGCGATTTCATCAGCGGCATTTAAAACAACCGGAGCCGTGCCGCCGCAAATACCTGCTGCGTAGGCAAGACCAAGACAAGGAAATTTCTTTATATCCGGATTGCGAAATTCCAAATTTCCTGTTTTTACAAGATTCAAAGACGGAAGATCATTGATTATCCTTTCCGGATAAGTTAAGGCATAAGCAATAGGCAATTTCATATCCGGTATTCCCATTTGCGCCAAAAAAGCTCCGTCAACAAATTCCACCATGGAATGCACTATGCTTTGCGGATGAATTAAAACATCGATATGGCTGAAATCAACATTAAAAAACCATTTAGCCTCGATAACCTCTAATCCCTTGTTCATCATCGAAGCAGAATCAATAGTTACTTTCTTCCCCATCTTCCAGTTGGGATGACGCAATGTTTGACTGAGACTGACTTTCTTTAATTCATTTCTGGTAATATTTAGGAATGGACCTCCGGAAGCCGTCAAAATTATTCGCCGCAAATTTTCTCGCTTCTGTCCTTCTAAACATTGAAATATTGCGCTGTGTTCACTGTCAATGGGGATAATTTTTACTCTTTTTTTTATCGCTCTTCTGGTTACAATTTCCCCAGCCATAACCATCGTTTCCTTGTTGGCTAAAGCAATATCTTTGCCCGCTTCAATTGCCGCAATCGTCGGTATTAAACCAGCGGAACCTGATATAGCGGAAATGACGACATCCGCCGAAGGAAATGAAGCAACCTCTTTCAGTCCTTCTTTATCATAAAATATTTTAACCTTATTTTTATTTGTTAAGGAATCATGAAGTTGAAGAGCGGTTTCTTTAGTGCTTACGGCAACCACTTTAGGCTTAAATTTTTCTATTTGTTTTTTGAGCAGCGCTATATTTTTTCCGGCGGCAAGCGCCACGACTTGAAAACGTTCAGGATTTTTTCCAATAACATCCAGCGCACTGCATCCAATCGAACCTGTTGATCCCAAAATCGTTATTTTTTTCATTTATCCAATTATAAATATTCGGTAATAATAAACAAAGGGAGCAATAAAAAGCAGGCAATCCAGACGATCAAGGATGCCCCCGTGACCGGGCAGAATTGAACCCGCATCCTTAAGCCCGTAATTTCTTTTAATAGCAGATTCACAAATATCACCCAGCTGCCCGATAATACTGCCGGTAAAGGCAAGAATTAGTATTTGCGTAACCGGTATTTCCGGTAAGAAGTAGTAACTGAAGATCAGACAAGCACTTGTGCTTCCCAAGACCAATCCAGCCAAACCTTCCACAGTTTTACCGGGACTGACAAAAGGAGCAAGTTTATGTTTGCCGAAATATTTACCCGCATATAACGCAAATATATCACCGATAAATGCGAGAAATAAAACAAAAAATATCCACTCTATTCCTTTATCCATCATTCGCAATGAAATGAAATATGACATCAGAAAAGGTATATATATCATGCCAAAGATTACTTTAAAGACCGATAAAACATCAAACTTTGATTCTTTAATCGACAGGACAAATATTATAAAAACAATCAACACGGCAAAGGCAAAAATGGCAAGTAACTGCTGATTATTCCCCAATAAGACAGACAAAGGAATAATTACCGCCAGAATCAGACCTTCAATTTTTTCCTTTACGAAACCATTCCCGAAAACTATGTGATTGTATTCCCAAACTCCACCCATGATAAAGAAAATAACAAGGGCCGCAAATATTTCTTTTGAACCGAACACGATAATTAAAACTAATATCGGAGCAAGGGCAAGACCTGTCACCCATCTTTTTAATAATGAATTTGACGTTTTTGCCATATTTTCAAATCCTAGCTTTTCTCTTCACTATTCATCATTCTCTATTTACTATTTACTCTTCTCTTCTTTCAACTGTTCACTGGTCAGACCAAAACGTCTTTCACGTTTCTGATAACTGGCAATTGCTTTAAAAAGATCATCCTTTGTAAAATCAGGCCAGAGAACATTGGTAAAATAGAGTTCCGTGTAAGCCATCTGCCAGAGCAAGAAATTACTGATGCGATATTCGCCGCTGGTACGAATCAACAAATCCGGATCAGGAATTCCGAAAGTATACAAATAACGATCAAAAGTTTCTTTATTAATATCATTTATATCAATTTTACCTGTTTTATTATCTTGAACAATTCTTCTTACAGCACTGATAATCTCATCTTTTCCACCGTAGCTCAAAGCCAGATTTAAAACCATCTTGTCATTCTTTGCCGTGCATTCTTTTGTCTGTAAGAGTTTCTTTTGTACAGCCGGATGCAGACGATCTATTTCACCTATTGTTGTGAGCCGGATTCCCTGTTTTTGCAACTGTTTTGTTTCTTTGGTTAAATATTCGTCCAGTAAAAACATTAAAGCTTCAACTTCCTTTGCCGGACGTTCCCAATTTTCTATGGAAAAAGCGTATAGGGTTAGATATTGTATACCGATTTCGCGACATGTTGTTACGGTTGTTCTGACTGCCTGAGCTCCTTGTTTATGTCCCCGAATTCTACCTATTGCATGTTGTTTAGCCCAACGACCATTGCCATCCATAATTATGGCTATGTGTCGTGGTAATTTATTCCAGTCAATCTTTATCACTAATTTAGCTCCAAATTGATTTATCACTCTAATAGAGAGAACACTTTTTTTCAACAAGGAATCTTAGTTTAGTATAATCAAACAATATCTAAAAATTAACATTAAACAAAACAGTATGATTAATCCTTCTTGCCATTTCGCTTTCAAAGGATAACGAGGCGGCGAGGAGGAGGCTCCGCAGGCGTATTATTAATACGTTGAGGAAGCTGACGACGATGCCAACAAAGTTAGCCGCAGAAAGCGAACTGGCGGCAAAAAAACAAATGGGGAGCTTGTGACTCCCCATTTATGTATTTATGTAAAGTCCGGTTTAAATCTCCATTATTTCTTTTTCTTTGGCTGCAAGTACCTTGTCTGTTTTTTCGATATACTGGTTAGTTAATTTTTGAACTTCATCCTGTGCAGCGAAAAGCTCATCTTCAGCCATATTATTGTTCTTTTTCAAATTTTTTAATTCTTCATTAGCATCCCTGCGGGCATTTCGTAATTTGACTTTTCCTTCTTCTGCCATCTTTTTAACAACTTTAACCAGTTCTTTGCGCCGTTCTTCTGTCAATTGGGGAATAGATAGACGCACTACTTTGCCATCATTTGATGGCGTCAAACCTAAATCCGATTTTTGAATAGCCTTCTCAATTGCACCAATTACCGAGGCATCCCATGGAACAATAAGAATTAGACGGTTTTCCGGAATAGAAATATTGGCAACTTGATTAAGGGGAGTAGCGGCACCGTAATAATCAACCTTTATTCCATCCAGAAGCGCAACGGATGCTCTGCCTGTTCTCACTCTGCTGAAGGATTTACTTAGACTAACAATTGTTTTTTCCATTTCGTCTTTAAATTTTTGAAAAATAGTTTCTTTCATATCATTCTCCTACATAAGTGCCAATTTTGAGACCACAAATTGCCCTACGGATATTACCTTTCTTTTGCAAATTAAAAACAATAATAGGCAGTAAATTATCCCGACAAAGCGATATTGACGTTGCATCCATTACTTTAAGGTTTTTCGTTAACACTTCGATATAACTAATATTTTTAAACATGATCGCTTTTTTATTCTTTACCGGATCGCTGTCATATACTCCATCGACCTTAGTGGCCTTCATTATAACATCAGCTTTGATTTCCATAGCCCTTAAAGATGCCGCTGTATCCGTAGTAAAATAAGGATTGCCGGTCCCACCGGCAAATATAACTACTCTTCCCTTTTCTAAATGGCGAATGGCTCTTCGCTGAATAAACGGTTCGGCAATTTCATGCATTTCAATCGATGATTGTACCCGCGTAGGTATGCCACACCTCTCCAACGCGCTTTGCAGAGCCAGGCTATTAATCACAGTAGCCAGCATACCCATGTAATCGGCTGAAATTCGGTCTATACCCCTGGAACCGGATTCTAATCCTCGAAAGATATTGCCGCCTCCAACAACAATTCCAATTTGAATATTAAGATCGGAAACAGATTTTATCTCCTGGGCAATGAAATTAGCCACATCCGGATCAATTCCGAACGGCTGTTTGCCTAAAAGAGATTCTCCGCTCAATTTCAATAATATTCTTTTATAAACGGCTTTTTCTTTTATTTTACCCACCTATTTTTTAATTTCCTCTCCCAGTTGAAATCTTGCAAATCTGCGAATAACAACATTCTCACCGGTTTTGGCTATGGTGTTACTTAAAAGCGTCCCGATAGTAATATCCGTGTCCTTTATGAATTTCTGCTCAACCAGACAGACTTCTTCGTAATATTTTTTGAGTTTACCTTCAATTATCTTATCCCATATTTTTTCCGGTTTTTTCTCTTCCTGCAACTGACTACGGTAAATTTCTTTCTCTCTTTCTAAAACGTCGGCTGGAACTTCATCCGACCGAACATAAAGCGGATTTGATGCCGCGATATGCATGGCAATATCTTTGGCCATTTTTTGAAAATCATCTGTCTTTGCCACAAAATCAGTTTCGCAATTTATTTCCACCATAACGCCAATTTTGCCACCCATATGAATATAAGAAGCTACCGTACCATCTTTAGCAGCTTTAGAAGATCTTTTCGTTGCCGCCGATAAGCCCTTTTTTCTTAAATAATCGATTGCTTTTTCAAAATCACCGTCCGTGGCTTTCAATGCTTCCTTGCAATCCATCATGCCCGTACCGGTTTTTACTCTTAACTCTTTAACCATTGCTGAAGTTATTTCCAATTTTATAATCCTCCCTTAACTCATTAATAATCAATATAAGCTTATAGTTATCTGAATGATTTGCCGGTTTACTCTTCAGATTGTGCAATCTTATCTTCGATTTCTATGCTTGCGGGAATATCTGTTTCCTCCGGCTTGGTTTCGACAATCACATCTGTTTCCTTATTCGATTCTGCCGTTAGCTTTTCTTGCAGACGTTTTTTCCCTTCCAAAACCGCATCGGCAAATTTAGAGGTAAACAATTTAATCGCTCTGATGGCATCATCATTTCCCGGTATAATATAATCGATAGCATCAGGATCACAATTCGTATCAACTATAGCCACTATCGGAATCCTTAATTTTTTCGCTTCATTAACCGTTATATGTTCACGGCTGGGATCAACGATAAAAATAGCCGCCGGTGTGGATTTCATGTTTCTGATTCCACCTAAAACATTTTCCAGTTTTTCCTTTTCCTTTTGCAATTTGGTTATTTCTTTTTTAGGAAAAGCTTTAATGGAGTCATCATTGAACATGTTCGTCAAGGTGTTTAAACGATCAATACTCTTTTTAATTGTAGCGAAATTCGTCAACATTCCGCCGAGCCAACGTTGATTGACATAAGGCATGCCGGAGCGCACAGCATCTTCTTTAATGGCTTCCTGTGATTGTTTTTTTGTGCCCACAAAAAGTACTTCTTTGCCCTGACTGACAACATCAATCACAAAATTATACGCCGTCTGAAACAAACCGACGGTCTGCTGAAGATCGATAATGTAGATGTTGTTTCTTGCCCCGAAGATGTATGGTTTCATCTTGGGATTCCATTTGTTTGTCTGATGTCCGAAATGAACACCAGCTTCCAGTAAAAGTTTCATTGAAATTGCTGACATATTTATCTCCTTATTTTGTTTTTTCCTCCACCTTCATCAACTTGCGCGGCAAACTTAAATTTAAGCAACATACCGGCAATCCGAAGATGTGCGAAATTTATCTGGCGGCACTTAGCATAAACATTCTAAATAATCAAGTTTAAATAACCCCGTTTCCGGCAATAAAATTAATACTTTTTATAGGCGATCAGGTCGTGTAATCGGCGTTTATTTTCACATAATCGTAGGAAAGATCCGAGGTATAAACAAAATATGATTTATCTCCTGCTCCCAATCCAACGTGCACATTGATCCTGTCTTTTTTAAATATTTCTTTCAATTCGCTTAAATTAAAAGCAACGGGAGAATCCTGATGAAATACCATTTTGCCACCAATGGACAGGCTTACTTTTTCCTTCTCCATGGATATTCCGGAAGAACCAAGGGCGGCAATTATTCTTCCCCAGTTAGGATCTTCTCCAAAAAAAGCCGTTTTGACCAAATTTGAGTTCGCAATAGCATAGGCGGCAGACCGCGCATCCGATTTTGATTTAGCGCCTTCCACCATAATTGATATAAATTTTGTCGCTCCTTCGCCATCTTGAACAACAGCCTGGCAAAGTTCCGTTAAAACCTCGGACAACATGTCTCGAAAACGCTGCAGGCGGGCTTGCACCTTCTCCAATGGATTATTGCCGGCTAAACCATTAGCCATGATAATCGCCATGTCATTGGTGCTCATACAGCCGTCAACACTGATGGAATTAAATGTAGAATTAATTACCTGATGAAACACTGTGCTCAAAGCTTTGGAATCGATTAAAGCATCGGTCATTACATAAGTCAGCAAAGTCGCCATATTGGGTTCAATCATACCGGCGCCTTTGGCGATACCGCAAATGGTAATATCTTTTGCTCCGACCACGCCTTTGCGGATGGCAACCTTGGGATATTTATCCGTTGTCATCATTGCCGCTTCCGCATCCTCAATTCCGGCCTCGTTTAATCCTTTAACTAATTTACCGATGCCGCTTTCTATTTTTTTTAAGGGAAGTCTTTTTCCAATCACTCCCGTCGAACTTACCAGTACTAATTCATCTTTTATTTTCATTTCTTTAGATAAAGCTGAGGAAACAGCCAATGCATCCCTGTAACCTTCTTTCCCTGTTGCCGCGTTGGCACAACCACTGTTGGTTATGATTGCCTGAGCTATACCTCTTTTAACACGTTCTTCATTAATCAGCAGCGGCGCCGCTTTAAAGGTATTTTTAGTAAATACAGCCGCCACTTTTGCGGGTACGGTAGAATAAATCAAGCCCAGGTCTTTTTTATCGGTCCCCTTAATACCAACGGCAATTCCATTGGCCAGAAAGCCGGGCACACATATTTTTGTTTTATTTTTAACCATAACACCACTTCCTTTTTTTCAAATAACTTAAACGCCGCAACATTTCTTATATTTTTTGCCACTCCCGCAAGGACAGGGATCATTCCGTCCGGTTTTGGCGCCTTCATGCTTAACCGTTTTTGGTTCCGGCACATCTTCCCCGCGGCTCATAATATAATCCTGCTTTTGTTTCTGCCGTATTTCTTCTACTTCTTCCTCTCTCTGTATTCTAATAAGGCAAAGTTTTTCGAGTACATCCATCTTAATGCGGGCAATCATTTCCATGAACATCTCATAACCTTCCCGCTGATATTCTCTGACCGGATCCTTTTGAGCGTAACCGCGCAGACCGATTCCTTCTCTTAGGTGGTCCATCGCCAGCAGATGTTCTTTCCACTGAGTGTCTATCGCCTGGAGCATGATTACTTTCATCAGGTAATCCATAAGCTCCTTGCCGAATTCATTTTCCTTATTATGCAGGAGTTTTTGGACGCCTTCAATTACAAACTCACGAACGGACAACTGAGCAGAAGTATTCTGTCCTAAATTGACCAAATCAAATTTTATATTGAACTGCTTGAACAAAGCATCCTCAAATCCTTTAAGGTTCCATTCCTCCTTATTTTCTTTCTCATTCATAAATTCGGACAAAAGATCATCGATGATTTCTTCAATCATCTCATTAACATCTGTCCATAAGTCTTCGCCACGCAGCACTTTTTTACGCTGCTCATAAATTACTTTACGCTGCCTGTTCATTACATCATCATAATCAAGCAGATGTTTGCGAATATCAAAGTTTTGTCCTTCAACTCGCTTTTGGGCATTTTCTATGGCGCGGGAAATATATTTATGTTCAATCGGCTGATCCTCTTCAATGCCGATTCTATCCATAATCCCGGATATTCTCTCAGCACCGAATATACGCAAAAGGTCATCTTCCAGAGAAAGATAAAAGCGCGAAGATCCATTATCACCCTGACGTCCCGACCGGCCTCTTAACTGGTTATCGATTCGGCGGCTTTCATGGCGTTCGGTACCTAAAATATGCAGGCCTCCCAATTCCGCTACACCTTCTCCCAGTTTAATATCAGTGCCACGTCCAGCCATATTTGTTGATATTGTAACCATTCCCGGCTGACCGGCGTTGGCAACTATCTCCGCTTCTCTTTCATGATTTTTAGCATTCAGCACATGATGCTTAACCCCGGCCTTGGTTAGATATTTACTTAGGAGTTCAGATTTTTCTATTGAAATAGTACCGATCAAAACCGGTCTTTTCCCCTTATTCAATTCCTTAACTTCTTTAATGACAGCGTTGATTTTTTCCTTCTCTGTTTTATAGATTAAGTCATTGCAATCATCACGAATCATCGGCATGTTGGTCGGGATAACCAAAACATCAAGATTATAAATTTTCTTGAATTCGGCCGCTTCCGTATCGGCGGTTCCAGTCATGCCCGCCAATTTTTTATACATTCTAAAATAATTCTGAAATGTGATGGACGCCAGTGTTTGATTCTCTTTTTCAATCTTGACTTTTTCCTTGGCTTCCAATGCCTGATGCAGACCATCGCTGTAACGACGGCCGGGCATCACTCTTCCCGTAAATTCATCAACAATTACTACTTCCCCGTCCTTAACCAGATAATCCACATCTCTTTTAAATAAAGTATGTGCGCGGAGAGCCTGATTGACATGATGAACGATTTCTATATTGCGCGGCTCATAAAGATTTTGCACATTAAGAAACCCCTCAACATGCGCCACGCCTTCTTCTGTAAGAACAACCGTTTTGCTTTTTTCTTCTATCGTGTAATCAGCATCTTTTTTTAACCGGGGAATTATTTGATTAATCTTATAATATTTATCAGTTGATTCTTCGGAAGGACCGGAAATAATCAGTGGAGTCCTGGCTTCATCAATTAAAATACTGTCAACTTCGTCCACGATAGCGTAGTTGAACTCACGCTGAACATAGTCATCCAGAGTAAATTTCATATTATCGCGAAGATAATCAAAACCAAATTCATTATTAGTTCCATAGGTAATATCCGCATGATATGCTTCTCTTCGTTCATCATCGTCCAAACCATGAACAATCACGCCAACGCTCAGGCCCAGAAATTCATAAATAGGCCCCATCCATTCAGCATCTCTCTTGGCCAGATAATCATTGACAGTAACTACATGACACCCCTTTTGCTCCAAAGAGTTAAGATAAAGAGGCATTGTAGCGGCCAATGTTTTTCCTTCACCTGTTTTCATTTCGGCAATCTTACCTTCATGTAAAACAATTCCGCCGATTACCTGAACATCGAAAGGCCTCATCAGTAAAGTACGGCGAGAAGCTTCGCGAGCCACAGCAAAAGCTTCCGTCAGAATATCATCAAGAGTAAAACCATTTTTTATTTTTTCTCTGAAATAAGGAGTCTTAGCCCGCAATTCTTCATCAGTCAAAGACATCATCGCCGGCTCGAAATTATTGATTTCGCTTAATAGCAATGACAACCGTTTTAATTCCCGGTCATTTTTTGTTCCCACAATTTTTTTAAGTATGTCTTCCAGAAACATTGATTACCTTTTTAAAAAAAAACCGGCAAGCTTACCGGTGAGTTTAAATATTTTAATTTTATTGACAATAAAAGCTCATGCTTCCGGGATGAAATTTCCCGGCAATGAAAACGATTATTGTTACCTGCCTACACGATCAGACGATCAACTGCTTTTCAAGTACTTTTTAGGATTTACCGGAAAATTGTTGACAAACACTGCATAGTGAAGATGCGCACCCGTACTTCGGCCGGTATCGCCAACATACCCGATGATCTCACCTCTTTTAACCCTCATGCCTTGTTTTACGACCCTTTTGGACAAATGGGCAAAACCGGTGGCCAAACCACGGCCATGATCAATTTTTACAAAATTACCATCCTGCGACTCATAGGCACTGATAACCACGATTCCATCTGCCGGCGCAATGACTTCCTTGCCAAACCGAGTCGATATATCCAATCCTTTATGAAATTCCACACCTGATCTGAAAGGTGATTGTCGTGCTCCGAACTCCGATGTAACCCAGCCTTTTACCGGCCATATGGAAGGAGTAGAAGCAAGAATAGATTTTTGCTCATGCAAGAAAGCTAATAATTCGCTAAAGCTTTTTTCCCGGTAGCCGGCATCTTCATTAAGTTTTTCGATGCCTTGACGCATTCCGGCGATTAATTTCTTCTGGTCCTGATCCAGCAAAGAATTTATTTTTGTTTCATTATCGGATCCGCCAATACCCAATGGAATTTTTTTCCCTCTATTTGTTTCATATGCCAAAGATCTGATATTTTTATCAACTTGCCTGAGCTCTTCCATTCGATCTGAAAATGCGTCCATTTTCATGGCTAGATCCCGAAACTGCTGTGATTGTTGCCTGGTTTGTTCTCTTAATCTTGCCAATTCAGCCCGGTCTCTTTTGATACTGGCGTAATCATACACAACATAGAGAGTTACTAGAATGATGAGAACGAAAGCAATAAGAATATTACGTATAAAAGTTTTGGGAACAGATATTTTTTTAACTCCGCTCTTGCGGTTGGGAATAATCATCAATGTAAAGTGATCCGGCATTATTTCTTTCCCTTGATATATAGATGAGATTAGCAAGTCTTCTGATTTTAGGTTCGCTTTAGCTATCACAGAAAAAGATTCAAAGTCAAGGATAACTTGATACCACGTTATTACTTGATTTTTTTATATTTTTGCCATATTGTATAGCCCAAATCCTAAAAGAATTAATGATTCTATGAAGATAAAAAAATCATTACCAATAATCCTGTTATTTTCAATACTTCTGCCGTTTTTATCCCTGCAGGGATGCGTTTTTGTTCCTTTCGCAGCAAAATTCAATGCCGAAGATTTTTTGATATCCCGGGGGAATAGAATCGGCCAGTCTTCTCAAATTATCCTGCTTAGAGACAATAGCTTTCTTTTTTTCACCAAAACAACTCTTTACGCCATGGAAAAGCGTGAAAATAAATGGCAGGCAGCCCTTGAACCTTTTGATGCCGTAATCGGAAGAAAAGGGTTCGCGCCGGAAGGAGAAAAAAGAGAGGGTGACGGCAGAACACCTTCCGGCATTTACCCTCTTAAAATGACCTTCGGCTATAATTCAACCATAAAAACAAAAATGCCTTACCGTCAGGCTTTGGCTGACGATATCTGGGTTGACGATCCTAACGCCGAAGATTACAATCGCTGGGTCAAAAAGTCTGAAACACGAGCAACTTCATACGAAATAATGAAACGCGACGACAATCTTTACAAATACGTAATTGTCATAGAATATAATACCGACCCCATAATCAAGGGAAACGGCAGCGCCATCTTTCTGCATATCTGGAAAGGTAAAGGTATACCTACAGCCGGCTGTGTGGCAGTTTCCGAGGAAGATATAATTAAAATTCTGGGCTGGCTTGATCCTGCGGCATCACCACTTATCATTACCGGTATCAAAAATTAAACGGAGGCTCTTACCATGAAATTTAAGACTCTGCTTTTATTCCTGATTCTTATCTTTTTATTTTCCCCTCAAATCCTTCAGGCCTGCGAATGCGCAGATAAAATGTCGGACAACTTTGTTGATATACAAAAAGTAATTCCCGACGTCGTTATGGATATACGTTATTACAGCACCCATAACTTTTTAGGAGAAAAAGTTGACGGTTATCTCGCTCCCAAATGTATCCTCACAAAAGAAGCGGCGCAAGCTCTTGCCGGTGTTCAAAAAGATCTCGTGCCCTATTCTATGACTTTAAAAATTTATGATTGTTACCGTCCGCAGCGCGCAGTAAGTCATTTTGTGCGTTGGGCCAAAGAAATTGAAAATACCAAAACAATGCGTGAATTCTATCCGACCATTGATAAACGAAATTTATTCAGGGACGGCTACATTGACAGCAAATCAGGCCACAGCCGCGGCAGCACGGTTGATCTGACCATTGTCCCCTTACCTGCCGCCGCCCAAGCCGAATATATTTCCGGTCAGAAACTATCAGAATGTTACCTGCCCACGGAGCAGCGCTTCGGAGATAACAGCATAGACATGGGAACCGGCTTTGATTGTTTTCACGAACTATCCAATACTCAAAATGCAAATATCGGCCGTCAGCAGAGAATCAACCGGCTTCTTCTTAAATCGCTGATGGAGAAGCACGGTTTCAAAAATTATGATAAGGAATGGTGGCACTACACCCTGAAAAACGAACCTTATCCCGATACTTACTTTGATTTTGTTATCGAGTGAGAAATATGAAGATAAAACCGCCTCCGTTTTTAAAATCATATGGTTTTTCGATTATCCTGATTATCTCGATTATCATCGGATCATTTTTAGGAATCATCTATAAAAAGGATGCTATTGTTTTTAAACCATTTGGCGATATTTTCCTGAATCTCCTTTTTACCGTTATCGTGCCTCTGGTTTTCTTTTCCATTTCTTCCGCCGTCGCGGGCATGACTAACATCCGGCGGCTGGGAAAAATAATGGGGGCTATGATTTTTGTTTTTGTAATCACCGGCCTCATCGCTTCGATGGTCATGATAATAGGCGTTATTCTTTATCCGCCGGCAATAGGCGCTCATGTAAATTTAGGCAATGGGGTAAATGTCGAACACTTAAAAGCTTCCGAACAAATTGTGAAGGCTTTTACTGTTTCCGATTTTGCCGATCTGTTATCCAAAAGGAACATGCTGGCATTGATTATCTTTGCTATTCTAACAGGACTGGCAACTTCGGCGGTAGGTGAACGCGGGAAATCTTTCGCCAACTTCCTGACTTCGGGAAGCGATGTGATGATGAAACTTATTTCTTTCATCATGTACTACGCTCCCATCGGCCTTTGCGCATACTTTGCCTATCTGGTCGGTGTCTTCGGACCGGAGCTGCTTGGTTCTTACGCCAGGGCGATGGTTCTTTATTACCCAACAGCTATTCTGTATTTCTTTATCGCTTTCACTATCTATGCTTTTATTGCCGCCAGAAACGAAGGCGTGCGCCGGTTTTGGCGCAATATTATTCCGCCATCTCTTATTGCTTTGGCGACAGGAAGCTCGATGGCAACAATTCCGGCTAATCTAGAAGCTGCCGATAAAACCGGCGTGCCGAGAGATATCAGCGAAGTCGTCATTCCCATCGGCGCAACAATACACATGGAAGGCTCCTGTCTGGCCGCTGTTTTGAAGATCGCTTTTATTTTTGGCATATTTAATATGCCTTTTTCCGGAGCACAAACAATTCTGACCGCTCTGGGTATTGCACTTTTAACCGGCGTTGTAGTCAGCGGCATCCCCGGCGGCGGAACGATTGGCGAACTGCTAATAATTTCCTTTTATGGTTTACCGATGGAGGCCTTTCCGATTATTACGATGATCGGAACACTGGTTGACGCACCGGCGACAATGCTCAACGCCGTCGGCGATAACGTCTCCAGCATGATCGTCGCACGAATGCTGGGAGGAAAAGGTTGGCTGAATGATGAATAAGGATTAACCTAATAGTCATAAATAACCGATGTGCACACTTGCCATCTTACATAAAGACGAACTTATATAACATTAGGGGAGGAATTCATGATTTATAGTAATCTGCTAAAAAGAATTTCAGTAGCTTCTCTGCTGCTCTTGGCAGCAACATTGTCGCTTATTTCAATTTTTTGCATTGACGCAGTGGCCGATGATAAAGGATTGCTAATCGCTCGAGAGGGGGATCGCCGTGACAGCGGCTATGGAGATTATTCAGCTATCATGGTCATGACTTTGCGCTCTGCCGACGGCAAGGAGGCGTTGCGCAAAATGCGCCTGCTCGATTTGGAGGTTAATAATGACGGCGATAAAACACTTCTGGTGTTCGATGCGCCGAAGGATGTAGAAGGTACGGCGCTTTTAACCTGGTCTCACAAGACCAAAGACGATGATGTTTGGCTTTATTTGCCCTCTCTATCTCGCGTCAAGCGTATTTCCGGCAACAACAAGTCCGGAGCATTCATGGGCAGTGAGTTTGCCTTTGAAGACATTGGCTCTCCGGAAGTGGAGAAGTTCACCTATCAATTCATTGAGGAATCGCAATTTGATGGGCAACTCTGCACCGTGGTCGATCAGGTTCCGACCTATGCTAATTCTGGATATTCGCGTCAGAGAGTATGGCGCGACAAGGCAGAATATCGAGTACTGAAGATCGATTACTACAATCATCGCAATGAACTTCTCAAGACGATGCGGGCATTTGACTATAAACGCTATCTCGATCGTTTCTGGTTTCCCGGACGTTATGAAATGGTCAACCACAAATCAGGACGCTCCACTAAATTGCTTTTTCAAAACTATAAATTAAGAAACGGCTACACTTCGCGCGATTTTGACCAAACCAGCATCCAAAGTGCTCGCTAGGAATCAGGCTCTATGGCGCAAACCGTATTTCGCTATCTCCTTTTGCTAGTACTTATGCTGATTTCATCAGCGGCTTATGCCGACTTTGATTCAGCCAAGTTCAAGCTTGACCTCACACCTGAGCTGAGATTTTTCCCGGAATCACCTGCCGATTCCAGACAATTGGATAATTCCCTGTCCTTTTCGGCACTGGGCCGCGCAGACTTCGAATGGAATAACGGACTTACAAAATTTGCTGCCTCACCTTTTGTGCGGCTGGATTCAGCAGACAGCAACCGGTCTCATGCGGATTTGCGTGAATTCGAACTGCGCCATCGCAGCGGAGATTTCGACTGGCGCATTGGAATAGGTAAAGTGTTCTGGGGAACAACGGAATCGGTACATCTCGTAGACATAATCAATCAGACCGACGCGGTTGAAAGTATCGAAGGCGAAGATAAACTCGGCCAACCCATGCTGAGCGTGGCCTGGACAGGACCCGTTGGCGTGGTATCGGGATTCTTATTGCCTTATTCCCGTGAGCGTACCTTAACCGGCGTCAAAGGAAGGTTGCGAGCGCAGATTCCTTACGATACCGACAACGCAATATATGAATCAAGTCAGGGCAAAAATCACATTGATGCTGCTTTACGCTGGCAGTATTCCGGCGGTGGTCTCGATATCGGCGTATCTCATTTTTGGGGAACAGCACGTGAACCCCGTTTCGTTTTTAATCAGGGCGTTCCTGAAATCATGCTCGTGCCCGTCTATGATCTCATCAACCAGACCAGCATTGATTTTAATTTTGTAAGCGGCAGTTGGATATGGAAACTCGAAGCGCTGCACCAGAGCAACCGGATTAAGAATTTCGAAGCCGTGGTTGGTGGATTTGAATACACCATCCCATTAAGCAATAGCGAATTCCCGGAAATAGGATTGCTTGCGGAATACGCTTGGGAGAGTCGTGACCTTAATTCTCCATCCATATATCAGAACGATTTGTTCCTAGGCCTCCGCATAGCCTTTAACGATGTAGCCGGCAGTGAAATACTCACCGGTATAATGCAGGACATGCAAAAAGACAGCAGATACATCAGCCTCAGTGCCAGCAGACGTCTGGAAAAATTGGGACGTATCGCACTCAAGTTGTTCATTTTTAATGACATCTCCACAAATGATCCGCTCTTAGCATATGCTCGAGACACATACTTGCAAATTGAATACACCTTTAACTTCTAGAAGGAAAAGAGATTATGGGCAATAGACTCGATAGATGGAAAAAGATCATGGGCAAGGGCCGCTATGGAGGATTACAGGCATTTTTGGATCGCATGTTTATCCCTCTTGCCCGCCGGTGTGTTGAGCATTCTGGCTGGGTGCTTTTGGCATTTATTTTCCTGACTGCGGCAGCACTGTATTTAACTTCTACTGTAACGCAGGATAACAGCTATGATTCCTATTTCAATGCAGCTGACCCTGTTTTCGTTCATTACAAAGACTATCAGCGTGAATTCAATTCCGATGAAGTTATTTACCTCGTTTACAAAGGCACCAATAACAAGGACGGTGTTTTCGACCTCTCTACCATGCAGAAGATTGACAAGCTTACGCACGCCATAGAGCAGGAAGTACCTTTTGTACGCAAGGCCATCAGCCTTGCTAATGTCGAATTGATCGAAGCTAAGGGAGACGACATTCTCATCAGCCGCTTGAGAGATAAGGGTAACTTCGGTTCAGCTGAGTTACAAAATCTGCGGGAAATCACAATGAATAATACGTTGTATACCGGCACATTGGTCAGTAAAGATGCTCGCTATGGAGCAATTCTGGTCAAGATGACACAAACCAGCACAGCACCTATAGAAAAGTTACGCGTTGATCCAAAGGGTGGTGACGGTTTGCCCAATCTCTATCCTCAGGCATCTAATAACAAATTGAAGGAAATCCTGGCACGTCCAGATTTCGCTGGTATGGAGATCATACTTACCGGCGATGTACCGTGGAATGCTACTTATAATCAGATTATAGATAGTGATGTAGTATTAATTACTCTGGCCACCCTTATTCTCGTTGCAATATTATGTATGATACTTTTTCGTGCACGGTTGTTGGGACTATTCGCGCCGCTGGGGATTGTACTTCTCGGCATACTGATGACGACAGCCGTGATGGGCGCAGCAAAATATCAGATTAATTTGTTATTTCTTATGCTGCCGACTTTGATCTGTGCTATCGGTGTAGCCCAGTCAGTGCACCTGCTGATGAACTGGCAGGCCGAATATAAACTATCAGGGTCTCCACGCGACGCGGCGCGTGTCGCACTGGAAAAGATAGCCACCCCTTCTCTACTATGCGCTTTGACCACGGCTGCAGGTCTCATCGGAATGGGTTTTTCGAATCTTAAAGCGATGCGTGAGTTTGGCATCTATTCGGCAATTGGTGTAATCCTCACATTTATAGTCACAATGATGGTGGTAACCACACTGGCATCAAGAGCAAAAAAACATCCCGCTGAGTCCGGCGCTGCGCATCCTATCTGGCTTGAGCACACTATCTTTGCCTTTTTGGAAACTGCATTAAGAAATCCCAAACGTATTCTTGCCGCAGCCATCGCAGCCACTATCATTGCCTGTGCCGGCATCTACCAGTTACGCGTGGATTATAACCTGCTGGAAGAATTCAAACCAAGTGTTCAATGGCGTATTGACACCGAGAAAATTGACAAAATCATGGGCGGTATATTGAGTGTTGTTTACGTTTTCGATACGGGCAAACCAGACGGCATTCAGAATCCGGACCTGATTAGGGGCATTGAATCGCTGCAGCAATTTGCCGAATCTCAGCCTCTTGTGGCCGATACTACATCCATTGTTGATTATTTAAAAGACATGAATAAGGCCTTTCATGGCGGAGATCCCGCCTATCGAATTATCCCCAGGGATAGTAAGGCTCTGGCACAATTGCTGCTGGTATATGAATTGTCCGGTGGAAAAGATATGGATGATATACGCAACATTGATCGATCAAAAACAGTTCTGGAGTTAAGAATCAGACTGGTGGGCGCATCGGATATTCGCGATATAGTCAATAAGCTAAACAACCATATAGCGGCTAATCCAATCCCCGGAGCTAAAGTTGAACTATCAGGTGTCGGCCTACTCTGGCTCAAGATATTCGACTACGTGACTGATTCTCAGATCAGCAACGCATCGGCATCATTTATTATGATTTTGCTGTTTATCGCTATCGCTTTCGGATCGCTTCGTCTCGGTTTATGGGCAATGATCCCCAACGTACTCCCTTTTATTTTCGTCCTAGGCTTCATGGGCTACATGGGCTGGAACCTCGATTATATGAGAATGACGCTCGCCTCGGTGACCATGGGAATTTCCGTAGACGATACGATTCATTTCCTGGCCCGTCTGCGAGTCGTATTCAGTGAAAAAGGTAACTATCGTGAATCGTTACGGGAAACTATGCATGAGGTAGGCATACCGCTCACCGTAACCAGCGCTGCATTGGTAGTCGCTTTTAGCAGTTATCTGTTGTCCAGTATGGCGATACTGGCAAGCTTCGGCGCTCTGCTTTGCTTCAGTATCATTGTGGCCTGGATCATCGAACTTTTGCTGACGCCTACGCTCATGGTTTTGTTCAAGCCCTTTGGACCGGAGTTTGAACCAGATGTCAACGAAGAAAAACCTGTATGACTATGGGAAAATATTTCTTCAAGGATTTACAGGATGGATAATAGTGAATAATGGGAACGATTTTACCAAATATTTGTGGAAATCATTCCGATCATTACCATGATCGGCACACTGGTTGACGCACCGGCGACAATGCTCAACGCCGTCGGCGATAACGTCTCCAGCATGATCGTCGCACGAATGCCGGGCGGCAGGAATTGGATTAAAAATGGACAAGAATTCTAAACAGGATCGTCCGCTATAAATAACAAATATGAAAATTTGCCACAAATGTAAAAAAGAAATCGCGGGTGATTTTTTTGTCGGACGTCAGGCGCAATGCCCTTCCTGCGGGGTTGATCTGCATTGCTGCCTTAATTGTTCTTTTTACGAGATAGGCGCTTATAACGACTGCCGCGAACCTCAAGCCGAAAGAGTGCTGGATAAAATCCGTTCCAATTTTTGTGATTATTTCAAATTCAAACAAACAGGAAAATCCTCCAGTTCGGCTGGTTCAGAAACTAAAGACAAACTGGAATCGCTATTTAAGAAATAATGTCTGGCAATTTTATATCATCTTATTTTTAATTTCTCGCTATTACTGGATTCCCGCATAATAAATATAACCATTTAATGTCCTCCGCTGGCGGAGGTGTCCCGATGAATCATCGGGACGGAGGTGGATTAAATTAACATAAATTGTAAATTACTAATAATATCAAGTATATTTTAAATAATTCCACCCCCTGCCCCCGCCAGCGGGGGACATTACTCATTACGGGCAATCAATACATGCAATTTCGACACAGCCTCTGCGCGGGAATGACACCATATAATGATTAAACGGCACAGGGTGAATGGCGGCCGGGGAGTAATTCCATTTTGTATTTTCTTACAGGCAGGTTTTTAATATCAATTTTGTCTTTGATTGTCTTCAGCGGTACTATTTCTATGTTCTGGCTTAGCGCTTTTTCCAAAAGTTCTCTGAAGTGATTTTCAAAGATGCCTCCTTCTACTTCGGCATGAACCGGCAAAACATGTGTTCCACCGTCTTTAAGAAGACCGGCAATAATCGAGATACCTTTTTGCGCATCAATTTCTTCAAAGCAAGGCAGGTCGGATGGTATCTCGGGAAGATTAGCTATTGCATGGATAAAAGGAGTTTTGGCCCGCGTGCAACTCAGATATTCAAATTTATATTCCTTGATTATTGCCAATACGCGGTCATTAATTGTCCATGAAGGTGCACCGAAAGCCGTTGGTTTCTTTCCAGTCAATTTTTCGAAGCCACTCATTCCTTTGGCAAACCACTCCCGAATCCATTTTTCTGATTTACGCGACAGATCATCTTGCCACCTGCGGTGATCCCAGGCGTGAAACTGGATTTCATGTCCGGCGGCAATTATCTCTTTCACAATTTGTGGAAAGGAAAGCGCAATCATGGGCGCGGGAAGTAGTGTGCCGTATAACGCTGTTTTCCAGCCATAGAGGGCGGGCGCATTTGTCCGCATCATCTTCTTTAAAAATAGCGGATTTTTGATTAATTGTAAAACCGCCCTTCCGGAATTATCCGGCCCGATGCTTAAGAAAAATGTTCCTTTTAAATTGAATTGTTTTAAGGTTTGCAAAAGAGAGGGAACGCCGTTTTTCATGCCCCAGTAGGTATCGACATCTATTTTTAATCCGAGTATCGGCAAAAGGATTTCTCCCCATATTTTCCTCCCTTGAGGGGAGGAAATTAAAAGGAGGGTGAATATTTCCAAATTATCACCCTCTCCCTACCCCTCTCCCCTCAAGGGAGAGGGAACTTAACCGTTCCTCAACCTGATCGGGAAACCGGTTTCCATCATATTAAAAACTGGATTCCGGCTTTCGCCGGAATGACAGAGGTTATATCTTGGCGTTTTTGTTTTCTTTCAGAAACGAATTAAGCGTTAGTCGCATGGATTCTTCCAACCCGATTTTCGGTTCCCAGTTTAA
Organism: Deltaproteobacteria bacterium HGW-Deltaproteobacteria-2; assembly: GCA_002840505.1. Lineage (NCBI taxonomy): Bacteria > Deltaproteobacteria > Deltaproteobacteria bacterium HGW-Deltaproteobacteria-2. The sequence goes on from PHBC01000002.1 coordinate 368,541, forward strand.
GAGCTTTCTCGCCTTTTCAATGCTGGGCTTGCGGGTGTAAATATCCTGATAACCCTTGCCGTAAAATGTATCCGCGGAAGTATCAATTATTTTCGAATAGGTTTTATCGTTTCGATGATCAGGATGCTGTTTAAACAACTTTTTCAAAATCTGGGCCAGCTCTTTCACCGAACATTCGTTTTGGGGATTACCGATGTTGATAATCTGGTTTTTGCAGACGTCATTTTTATTTTCCAAAATTTTCATGAGCGCACTGATTCCATCGTCGACATAAGTAAAACAACGTTTCTGCGTTCCGCCGTCGACAAGATTTATCGGTCTCTTCAAGAAAAGTTCCGCGATGAATTGGGTGACAACGCGCGAACTGCCTTCCTTGGCCGTATAGAGCGAATCAAGCCGCGGGCCTACCCAGTTAAACGGCCGGAATAAGGTAAACTCCAGATGACCTCTTGTGCCGTAGCCGTAAATCACACGGTCCAGAAGCTGTTTGCAGCAGGAGTATATCCAGCGCTCCTTATTGATCGGGCCTACTACCAGGTAACTTTCATCTTCCTTGAATTCCGGATCATTGCAGGCGCCGTATACTTCCGAAGTAGACGGGAAAACTACTCTCTTGTGGTACTTGACACATTTCTTGATGATATCCACGTTCATCTCAAAATCAAGATTATAAACGGCAATGGGGTCTTCCACATAAAGCTTCGGTGTAGCAATGGCCACAAGCGGCATGACGACATCGCATTTCTTGATTTGCAGTTCAATCCATTCCCGGTTGATGGCAATATCACCTTCCATGAAATGAAAATTAGGATTATTCAGAGATTTTCCCAGCCGATCTGTTCCTAAATCCATCCCGTAAACTACCCAGTCTTTCTTTTTCTCCAGTATTCTGTTGACCAGATGGTGTCCGATAAATCCGTTCACACCAAGAATTAATATTTTCATTTTAGTTCTTTTACCTTTTCGTTTTCAAAATAGTTATTTATTTGTTCGCCTCTAAGGCGTTTTCCTTTTACTTCAATATCAATTAACTTTATAGCATTTTTACCCGTTTGCACAAGAATTTCTTTGTCAGTAATAATTAATTTTCCCGGCATGAATGCTTCATTAGAAACTACCGGCTCTCCCCACCAGATAATAATTTTTTCGTCTTTATCCAGAAATGCGAATGCTCCGGGATATGGTTGGGTGACTCCGCGAATTAAATTGTAAATTTCGTCGGCAGATTTTTTCCAGTCTATGTGTCCATCTTCCGGACGTCTTCCTCCATAATAGCTGCCCTGACTCAAATCCTGTTTCCGCCGTGGAATTTGACCTTTCTTTATCAAAGGCAGTACTTCCTCCAGAAGTTCTTTTGCGGCACCGCAGAGCTTATCGTACAAGGTTTTAGCAGTATCTGAGACGTCTATCACGACCGGCTTCTGGCCAACAATGTCTCCGGCATCAGGTTTTTCGATCATATAATGCAGTGTTACGCCGGTTTTTGCCTCACCGTTGATGATCACCCAGTTAACCGGACATCGCCCCCGATAATAAGGCAAATATGATCCATGCAGATTAAACGCTCCCACCTCGGGCAAAGCAAGAATTTCGCGGCAAATCATCCTGCGGTAATAAAAAGAGAAAATAACTTCAGGGTTAATTGCCGCTATTTTCGCTATCCAATCAGGAGAATTGACTTCTTCGGTTGTATATACCGCGATATTTTTTTGCAAAGCCCAGTTCTTAACCGAACCGAACCAGCAATTTTCACCGGGATCATCTTCATGAGTGAACACAGCCGCTATATCATAACCATGCCTCAACAGAGCGTCCAAACCGGTAAGGCCCATGTTGTGATAAGCAAACACAACCGTTTTCAATTCTATAATTTCTCCTTAATGCCTTGAAAATAATTTATGATAATTCGGTGTGCACTTTTTCAATTACATATTCAGGCCGTTTGCGGGCTTCCAGATAAATACGGCCGATATATTCACCGATAACTCCCAGGGCGAAAAATTGAAGGCCGACGAACACGAACAAAATGGCAAACAGTGTAAATATTCCTTCGGCTGCCCACTGGGCGCCGTAAACCAGTCTGGCGATGGCCAGAAAGATACCGAAACAAATTCCCAGTAAAGACATCAGTATCCCGCCATACATTATCAGTTTCATCGGGAAGTCCGAGAACGACGCGACGAGGTCGAACTGAAGATTTATCAGTTTACTCAAAGGATAACTGGATTTGCCTCCATATCTTTCTTCATGTTCCACTTCGATTTCTGCAATACGTTTAGCGAAAACCGTCGCCAGCGCCGGAATAAATGTGGCGTGTTCATGGCATTGAATCATTCTCTCCACTACCGTACTTCGATAGGCGCGCAGCATGCATCCCCAGTCACGCATGCTGACTCCCGTAATCTTTCGGGCAACGATATTAATTATTTTTGAAGGAAGGATTCTTAGAAAAGAATCTTTACGACCTTTTCTTATCGAACCGACAACATCATAGTTGCCCTCTTCCATAAACTTGACGAGTTTCGGTATTTCTTCGGGAGGATTCTGCAAGTCGGCATCCATCGTAATAATAACATCGGCGTTAACAACGGAAAAACCGGCCAGAATAGCCGCGTGCTGTCCGTAATTGCGAGTAAGCTCGACAACTTTTACCTGAGCATTTTTTGTGAAGCTTTTGAGAATTTGCAGAGAATTATCACTGCTTCCGTCATCGATGAGTATTATTTCGAAGCTTTTACCCATGCCCTGCATTACAGGCATGAGGCGCCGCATCAATTCAGGAAGATTCTCTTCCTCATTATAAACGGGAATTACTACTGCTACCTGAGCTTTACCCATTTTTTATAATCTCCTTTATTGCTTTACAAACATACACCACGTCTTTTTCCGGCATATCCGGAAATAAAGGCAAAGAAATAATCCTCTGCGCCGCTTTTTCTGTTTCCGCCAGCAGTTCAATGCCTGGCGCGTATCTTTCTTTCACATAACTCAAGGCATGAGTTGGTGGAAAATGTAAACCGTAACCTATATTATAATCTGACAACCTGTTCATAAATTCATCACGATTTACAGCAGATACTTTAATCACAAAAAGATGCCAGGCATGAACATGATCATATTCGGGAATTTGAGGTAAATCAATACCGGAAATATTCTCGAGGCCTTCCAGATAAAGTTGGGCCAGCCTGGTACGCTTTTGATTAAACTCCTGCCATCGCTCCATTTGCGCCAATCCCAGCGCCGCCAGAATATCCGGCATATTATATTTATATCCCGGTCCGGCTATATCGTACGCCGGATTACCGCCCTTACCGTACCTTTTCCAGGCGTCTCTTTCGATTCCATGAAATCTCAGCAGCCGCAATTTCTTTTCCAGATCGGCATCGTTTAAAGTTATCATTCCGCCTTCACCGGTGGTGATATTTTTTATCGGATGAAAAGAAAAGATAGCCGTGTGACCGAAACCGCCGGCGTGAATTCCTTTATAGTAAGTCCCAACGGCATGAGCGGCATCTTCGATAACAGTTAAATTATATTTGCGCGCCAGATTATTTATCTTATCCATGTCAGCGGGAGCTCCGGCGAAATGCACCGGAATAATGGCCTTCGTTTTCTTCGTGATTTTTTCTTCTATCAAATCCGGATTAATATTCAGCGTACCATAATCAATATCAACAAATACAGGTGTTGCTCCGCGCAGTGCAATCATATTTACGGTTGAGGCAAACGTCATCGATGGCGTAATTATTTCATCTCCCTCACTAATGTTCAGAGCGGTAAGCGCAATATGCATTCCGGCAGTAGCGGAATTAAGAGATATAGCCCGTTGAGAGCCGGTCAGCTGACAGAATTTATCTTCAAATTCCTTACAAAGCGCGCCCGTTGTAATCCACCCTGATTTTAAACAGGTAGTCATTTTATTTATTTCGCTCTTGCCGATGGACGGTCTGCTAAACGGAAGAAACTTTTTTCTTATTTTCACCAGTCCCACTCATCCTTCTCTTTAATTTGTAATATGAAGCAAATAAAACGCGTTATTATACCAAAGAATTTCCGTCGCCGGAAACCTCTGCGCAATCTGCTTTAATTTTTCGTTGTGCTGAGTGATGCAGTATATATCCTTTTTTTCTTCGCACAACCTAAAAAATTCATTCACGGAGAGGAAGTAATGTTTCTTTTCTTCCCCGGGCATCTTGGCAATACCCTCCGCTAATTCGCCAAAATCTTCAACAATCGGTGTTCTTATTTTATTATAAAAATCAATGCCGTAAAAATTTACCCGATATTGATATAAATCTCTATCCTGCGGCACATACCTGGCAATTGCCTCCCTGGCCACCTTGGCGCTACGGTACGGCGCCAAGAAATCATTAAGCGGAAAAAGAAAATTGCCTAATAAGATCGCGCAAAGCACATATATACTGAAAAACCAGCCCTTCTTGAATTTTTTATAAATTAAATCCGGCAGAAAAGTCAAAAGAACCGCGGCAATTACCGGCACGAAGATGTAGAGCCACCATTTATCGGAAACCATAACCACCAATCCCTTTTCCGCATCGGAATATTTTTTCAGAATAGGCGGCAGAATCAGGGCAATAAATAATATTAAAGACTGGAAAATAATTGCCAGACGATAGATTATCTTTCGTCCATTCGTTTGTTCTACCGGCATTTCTTCCTCATATTTTTTAAAAATACATCCCGCAAAAAGAGCCATCGGTAAAAAAAGCGGGGCAATATATGTTACCAGTTTAGAGGAAGATATCGTATAAAAAATCAAAATCAATAAGAACCAGACAACCAGTAATTTATTTTCATCTGTATTGAATAATGATTCCTTAATATATTTATTTTTCCAGGCTTTGATTAAATAAAAAGCCCACGGTATTGCACCGCCAACGATTATCGGCAGATAGAAATAAAAAGGCTCCGTTTTGCCATGCATTTTCGTGGTGAAACGCAGGAGATGCTCTCGTACAAAGAAGAACCACAGAAAATCAGGATTCTCTTTCTGAGCCAGAATCAGCCAGGGACAAACGACTATCAAAAATATTATTATCCCGACTGGCGAGAACAACTGCCATATTTGCCGCCAGCGGCCTGCCCAGAGAAGCCAGATAATCAGAATTCCAAACGGAAAGACAACGCCGATCACGCCTTTTATCAAGAAGGCCAGAGCGCAGGCAAAATAAAATAAATAAAACAGATATTTTTTTTGTTCCTGCACAGAGAGATAGCCCAGCCAGATGGAAAGATACGTGAAAAAAGTAAGAGGCATATCCAGAACATTGATATGGCCGAGAATAAAGGGAAAAAGAGAAATCGTCAACAGCATCGCCGCATACAGTCCTGTCTTTTCATCGCGGAAATGCCTGCCCATGAAATAAGCAAGCAAAATACAGCCCCAGGCGCATAAAGCTGCAAAAAGACGGGCTGCAAAATCGTTTTCACCAAATATCTTAAATAATATTGCCGTCGCCCAGGAAACCAACGGAGGCTTTTCCAGGTAAATTGTATTTTTTATATGCGGCGTGACATAATTTCCGGACTGATTCATGGCACTGGCAATCAGGCTGTAGCGGGCCTCATCCGGTTCCATTTGCGGCATAACGGAAAGCAAACAAATATAAAGAATAAAGGGTATTAAAAATAATATATACTTTTTTTGCATGATGCTTCTCATTTTTATTTTTAGTAAGTTAGAAATTATTTTCTGTTCTTTTCAATCCCGCAAGGGGGTACTGAAAAGAGTAACTGAAAATAATTCCGTTAACGCACTTATCCCGTTTATCGGGGCACGGTTAAATTAATTTGCTTCCGGTCAAAAAAATATTTTATAGCCATGGTGAACAATATGCCGATACCGGCTCCGGCAATAACATCGCTCAAATAATGCGAAGTTAAAATTATTCTACTGATACCTACCGCACCCGCAACGACGAATAACGGTATACCCCAACGCGGGAAAAGTATCGTCAGAGCCGTGGCTAGTGTAAATGCGGTTTGAGCATGGCCGGAAGGGAAAGATGTTAACTCATAACCGGTGCCAAAGTAACAGAATCCGGAATAGCCATGATTAAATAATTCAACAGGACGATGGCGTCCGGCTATCCACTTCAATATATTGATGAATATTCCGGTAATGCTCAAAGAAAGAAAAACAAAAAGAGATCGCGAAGCGTTGAGATAATTTTTGTAAGTGTAACGAAAAAACAAGTACAAAACAACACTGGCTATTATATACCATGTGGAAACGCCTAAACGCGTTATTAGATCCGCTATATTTTTTACAGCAGGATTCAGTTCCCGGCAGTACTTCGTTAAGGGAATATCCCAAAACAAATAGGAAACAACTGTCATGATGAAACAAACGACAGCTATGTATGTTGCGATCCGTCTTTCTTTCACTATTTTATCCCCTGATAATTGTGACACCACACAAATTCCACCGTATCTACCTTCGCACCATTGAGCAATATATCGGTCTTTCCGGCAACATCGGTTCGTTCGCAACTGACTTGGTCTCCAACATCAATATTATTGAAATGAGTATTAAGAAAAAGAAGATCATATCCAACCGGTGACTTTTTCTGCCAGACGTCAAACTGATCTTGTCTTTCGTCAATGACAAATACTTCATTTTTATACGGCAGATTATAATACATTGTCCTACTGCCCATTGTCCAATTGCTTACCGCAATTGCTTTTGGCACTTTTGAATTACTTTGCTTTACAATTGCATCGGCCTGTTTAAGAATTGAGGGAAATCCGTAAATATCTCGAAAGGGAGATTTGTAATCAGTAATTTTGTAGAATATTCCTAAAAACTTTGTACATTTTTCAGGAAATGGAACTGCGCAATAGGCGATTATCATTAATGTTAAACTTAGTCCTATTGAAAAATAAAGAAAGTTTCTTTTCCATTTCTCCTGAGACTGCAAAAGAATGTAAGTACCCACAGGAATAAAGAGCAGGTAAAAAATACTGGGCCAGTGTGGAAGAGTGCGCTCATAAAATGATGTGAGCAGAAAAAATACCATAATCGTTCCACCAAATAAAACGGCCAACCGCAGATAAACATTGGGTGAACGCAGCGCTTTAAAAAATCCATAAAAGGCAATTATAAATAAAAAAGGACTGTATGCGCCAAACTGCGCAGCCAGCGATTCAATAAAATTCTTAAAGCTGGAGGATAAAGTACCAAAAACATGTCCGCCCTGATAACGAAAGCTGCTAAAGTCATGCGTAAAGTTCCAGTAGATTACCGGTGTAATAATGACAAATGCAATGAACGCTGCCAGAAACATATAAGGTGAAAAAAGAATATCGTATCTTTTTTTCATCAGAAAAAATATGACCAGTGGAGGTACAAGTAAAATCGATGTGTATTTGGCCAGTCCCATTAAACCGAGCAAAACTCCCAGCAAAATAAAATCCAGCGGCTTTTTTTCGCGATTTATTCTTTCGGCAGTGAAAATGAAAAGGAAAACAAATAACAGCAAAAGAGAATCAGGCAAAAGCATCAGTCCCAATACATTGAGCATAAATGAACCATTCAAAGCCAGAACGGCCAGCAGCGATAACCGTGTGGACTGAGTAATTCTTAATGTAAATAAATAGGCACAGTAGGATACGGCAGCAAAGATCAAAATCGCCGGCAGCCGGGCCAGAAATTCATTCGTACCTAAAAGATAAAAAAAAGGCACATGCGCCCAGCCTACCAGAGGCGGATGGTCAAGGTAACTTAAGTCAAGGTACTTAGCGTATAAAACATAATGGGCTTCATCAACACCTAATCCGAAAAACGGCGCGACAACCAGACGGATTATTGTGAAGAAACCAATCAGTAAAAAAATCTGTTTGTTAGCTTTGGGCATTAATTTTCTCTAATTCCGGCTGAATAGTTTTAAACACCTGCGCAGGTTTTATAACTTTAAGACAGACATTATCAATGCACGCTGTTTTGCGATGGTTTGAAGCGCTGACACAGGGCGAACAAGCCAGCCCGGCATAAATCGGCGTAGTCTTGCCCAATGATCCGTAAAGAGCCGGCGTTTCCGGACCAAAAATCACAAAAGTCGGCATATCTGTTATCGCGGCAAAATGCGGCGGTCCGGAGTCATTGGTAACCATCAATTCTGAAACACTGTAGAGCAAAGGAAGTTCGGCAAATTTTACCTTTCCAGCGAAATTGATACATCTGTCATCCTGCACCTGCTCCTTGAGCCGCTGGGCCTCTTCCCTTTCGCGTGGATCTCCGGTAATTAAGACAATCGCCCGCGGACAATTCTCCAGAATCATTTTTATTAATTGCGCGTAATTTTCCTGGGGCCAGCGCCGCTGGATAAGCAGTTCACTGGCATTGGGATTAATCAAAACGATTTTATGATTTACGGAATCGAATTTTTCAAAACATCCACAAACAATATCAATAACTGTCTTCTTTTCATCAGCGGAGTATCTAACTTTAGCAAGACTTATTTCATCGTCTTCAATCTTAGTCTTGGAGTAAGGAATTTCTTCCTGCGGTGACATGAGCGCGTTGACCAGAGCAATGAAATTTTTTGCGATATGAATGTGGGGATTATAAGCGACTTTATGCGACAAAAAATCTCCGCGGTAAAGTCCTTCATTGTAATAGGCGTGAAACCCCACTTTATAAGGAGCGCCGCTAAAACCGGTAAGCAGTGCTGTAACCCTGGAAAAAAGCTCCAGATCAATTACCGCATCGATTTTTCTTTTTCTCGTCCAATAAAAGAATTTTATTCCATCCAGCGCCAATGAGAGAAAGTTATCTTCACGAATTGTATAAATATTTTCCTGTGGAACTGTACCCAGCAAATCGAGACTTGGTTTGTTTTTTTTAAAAATAGCAAAATGAAGATTTGCGCCAGCTTCTTTTTGCAATTTTCTCATCGCCGGATCCACTAAAATGGCGCTACCCATTTCCGATAATTCGATAAACAAAACATTCTTCGGCACTTTTTTATCATGTTTGATAAATAATGTTATAATTTTTTGACACAAGGAACCTAAAAAACAAAGAGGAACGCCGACATAGTAATCAATATGGCGCATTGTATCGACTTTCATAGACTTATCCTTTTTCAAAAGAAGGAAGAATAAAAATAATGGATTAATATAGGAAAAATGCTCGCAACTGTCAATAAATGAATGCTTTTATTGTTAAAAAACATTTTCTGAAATTATTTTTTTCTAAAATTAAAATGCCTTATTTTAAATTGCACAAATCCAAAATAATTTTTCTATACGTCCAATTTATGTTTTGCTTGAGAAAACTTACCAATACGTGCTATTTTCAAGTAAGTATAAAACCCCGCATAAGCGGGACAATTCCCAATCTCGATATATCGGGATTGGATAATTCGGCTATTAAATTTCAATGCGCTTTGCTTTTGAAATTTGAGCCACATTACGACCTGCAGACTTCCGTGCACTTCGTTTCTGAAGTTTGGGTCTCATTAAAGTTGATGATCAAATGCGCAAAATTATTAACAGGTATATATTCAAAGAAATTGCCTTCCCCTTTATAATTATTTTATTAGTTCTTACTTTCGTCCTGTTGATGGGGAAAATTATGCAAATTATGGATCTGGTCATCAATAAAGGCGTCAGTGCTTTTTCCATAGCCAAGATCATCGTTTTTCTATTACCCTCTTTCATGCTATTCACTATTCCGATCGCCCTTTTGATTGCCATTTTGATTGCGATGGGCAGACTTTCCGCTGACAATGAAATAACGGCCATTAAAACTTCGGGTATCAGTCTGATGCAAATATTCTATCCTGTAGCCATTGCGTCCTTGATCACTTTTGTATTGGCCGTCTTTATAAGTTACTTCCTCGTACCGCAAAGCAATTTCGCCACGAAGCGCCTGCTTTTCAATATTGCACAACAAAATGCCAGTATCGGAATAAAAGAAAAAGTGTTTAACTCTGACTTTAAGGATTTTCTCATTTACGCAGAAAAAATTCCTGTAAACCAAAATTATATGGAGGGCGTTATTATATCCGATAACCGTATGATCGGCGAACAAAATACAATTCTGGCTAAAAGAGCTATTCTCGTTTCCGACGCTGAATCAATGACTGTTAAGCTTAAGCTGGAAGACGGCTCCATTCATACCGTGAGCTCCGATTTAAAAAATTACCGTAAAATTGATTTTAAAAGTTACGATATTAATCTTGATTTATCCACCGCATTGGCTAATCTTGACGAATCTTCCAAAACCAGCACGGAAATGACCGTGAGTGAGCTTCTGGAAAAAATGAATAAACCAGGCCTGGATCCGGCAGCCATACGGGAATTGGCTATTGAAGTTCACAAGAAATTTTCCATACCTCTTTCCTGCCTCTTTTTCGGGCTGCTGGCTCTTCCTCTGGGCATAAGAAGTCACCGCTCCGTAAAATCAAGAGGATTTGCCGTAGGGCTTATTGTTGTCGCTTCCTATTATTTACTGCGTATCGGCGGAGAAGCGCTGGTGGAAACCGGCTATCTTTCTCCCGTAATCGGTGTCTGGGCTCCGAATTTTTTATTCGCTCTAGTCGGAATTTGCCTTCTTTATGCAGCCAATAGAGAAATTTCTTTTATCCCTATCGCGACTATTTTTAGAAAAAGCGGACTTAAGAACAGTTGAGGTTTACAAATTGAAAATTTTAGACAAATACATATTAAAAGAATTTTCAAGATTTTTCATCATCACGCTCCTTTCTTTCATTGCGCTCTTCTTAGTTGTCGATTTTTTTGAAAAAATAAGGATGTTTCTGAGCAACAGTGCTTCTGTCTATCAGATTATATCGTATTTCATTTTTTCGATTCCGATGATCATATCCTATGTTCTGCCGCCGGCGATTCTTCTGACAACATTAATGACTTTCGGCTCTCTTTCAAAATTCCACGAAATTACGGCAATGAAAGCCAACGGAATAAATATTTACCGGATTTCTCTTCCCGTTATAATTTTCGCGGCTATTGCTGCTGTATTTTTGTTCTATTTCAACGAAATGATAACTCCGGCATCAATTCAAAAAACCGAACGTGTAATCAAAGTTGATGTGCAAAAACAAAAAACACTGGGATTTTTCAAACAAAATGAAATCTGGTATCACGGTGAAAACGCGATTTATAATTTTAAAATGTTCGACGTAGACAAAAATATTCTACGGGGCGTAACCATCAATTATTTAAATCCCGATTTTACTTTGATGAGTCGCATTGATGCCAAAAGAGCTGAATGGAAAAATGACAAATGGTTCTTCTATAATATACTTATTACGCGTTTTGATGCTGCGAATAATCCTATTCTGGAACGATCTAAAGAAAAAGTAATTGCTATCCCCGAACAACCAAACGATTTTAAAGTAATGCAAAAAGACGCGGAAAAAATGGGCTACTTTGAATTAAGAAAATACGTTAAAAAGATACAATCTGAAGGATTCGACGTAACTAGATATCTTGTTGAACTGCAGGGAAAGATTGCTTTTCCTCTGGTGACATTGATTATGATTTTTATCGCTGTTCCTTTTTCTGTGCGTTCGGAAAGAAGCGGTGGAGTACTGCAAAGCGCCGGAATAGGCATTTTTATAGGATTTTCCTACTGGATAGTCCATGCGTTCAGCATGTCTTTAGGGCGTTCGGAAGTTCTACCGGTATTTCTTGCCGCCTGGGGAGCAAATATATTATTTGGCGCCGCTGCTGCCGTTCTTTTTTATAAAGTCCACACTTAAAACTTATACGATTTATCAATTCTAAATCAAAGATGATATCGAGGCGGCTAGGAGGAGGCTCCGCAGGCGTATTATACATACGTCGAGGAAGCCGACGATGACGCCAACAAAGATAGCGCTTTGATGTAGGATTGATATTAGTATCTGTAGTGGTTCTGCTTAAATGGCCCTTCCTCTGATATACCCAGATAACTTGCTTGTTTTTTCGTCAATCTGGTTAATTTAGCATCGAGTCTTTCCAAATGCAGGCGCGCAACCTCTTCATCAAGTATTTTGGGAAGCGTGAAAACACCTATCCTATGTTTTTTAGTGGCCAATTCTATTTGAGCCAGACATTGATTGGTAAAGCTATTACTCATTACAAAGCTGGGATGGCCGGTGGCGCAACCCAGATTAACCAGACGGCCCTCAGCCAGAACTATTATCGAACGTCCTGATTTGAGTTTCCATTTATCAACCTGTGGCTTGATGTTTTCTTTTTTGCAGAATTTACTTGTTTCCAGATAGTGCATATCTATTTCACTGTCGAAATGACCGATATTGCAAACTATGGCTTCATTTTTCATTTTCTCCATATGCTTGCCCGTAATTACATCACAGCAACCGGTTGCCGTAACAAATATATCGCCGGTGTGAACCACTTCTTCCATGGTTCTCACTTCATAACCTTCCATCGCGGCCTGCAGGGCGCAGATGGGATCAATTTCAGTAATAATCACGCGCGCTCCGAAACCTCTCATGGATTGGGCGCAACCTTTACCAACATCTCCATAGCCGCAAACAACAACTATTTTCCCGGACATCATGATATCGGTCGCTCTCTTAATTCCATCGGCCAGAGACTCGCGGCATCCGTAAAGATTATCAAATTTTGATTTGGTAACCGAATCGTTGACGTTAATTGCTGGAAACAAAAGCTCTCCCGCCGCCTGCATCTGGTATAAGCGATGTACACCCGTGGTTGTTTCTTCGGAAACGCCTTTGATTTTCGATGCTATTTTTTGCCATCTGCCGGAATCACGTTTTACCGATCTTGCCAGACGGTCAATAATTATTTTAAATTCTTTATTGTCTATTTTTTTCTTCAGCAGTTGGGGATTCTTTTCTATCTTGACTCCCTGATGAATAAACAGTGTCGCGTCGCCTCCGTCATCAACAATTAAATCGGGACCGGAACCGTCCGGCCAGATCAGAGCCTGTTCCGTGCACCACCAGTATTCTTCCAGTGATTCGCCCTTCCACGCGAAAACCGCCGCCGAACCGTTCCTGGCGATTGCCGCCGCCGCATGGTCCTGAGTGGAAAATATGTTGCAGGACGCCCAGCGAATATCAGCGCCTAACACCTGGAGTGTTTCAATAAGCATTGCCGTCTGGATGGTCATGTGCAGACTGCCCATAATCTTCAGTCCCTTTAAAGGCTTCTTTTGTCCGTATTTTTTGCGAACAGCCATAAGACCGGGCATTTCGTTTTCCGCCAACTGTATTTCTTTGCGTCCCCACGAAGCCAGTGAAATATCTGCTACTTTATATTTTAAAGCCGGGTTGATTTCCAGAAAAGCCATTTTTCCTCCTGATTAATTTTGCATTTAGATCGCAGCGTAGTTAACACATCTGACTGTATGAGTCTAACATTTTTATTCTGAAACTCCAATTCTGAAAACGAATAACCTAAGGTCACTATAGGCATAGCTGAAATTGGTAAGTTGAATCCCAAGGCATCGGTACAACGCGGAGGATACAATACTCCGCAGCTTGCTTTGGGATTCATACCCGAGATTTCCGCTGTAAGATTGATTTCAAAATGAAGATAATCGGTAAATATTCCAGTATTTCTCTTATTAATAACATCCCTTAGGATTATCAAATTATTTTCAATATTGTTAATTACTTAGGGTGCTTTTTTATTCTATTTTTACTATCGACGAATACACATTTGGGCTCCCATTTTTGCGCTTCTTTATCGTCGGCAATCACATAACAGGCAATGATAATCAAATCCCCTTTAGCCACTTTGCGGGCGGCGGCGCCATTGAGGCAAATTGTTCCGGAATTACGCTTACCTTTGATGGCATAAGTCGAAAACCTCTCGCCGTTGTCAACATCGTATATCTCAACTTTTTCATAAGGCACTATGGACGCTTCTTCCATGAGCTTTTCATCAATGGAAATACTTCCTTCATAATGCAAGTCGGCGTCTGTTACCGTTGCGCGATGGATTTTCGATTTCAACATGAATCTTTGCATAGTATTCATTTCTCCTTAGGGATAAAGATTATACATTTAGCTTATCGCCAAAGACATGATTATCAATAAGTCTGGTCGTGCCTACCTTTACAGCCAGCGCTATAACCGACTGACCATTAACTTCATTGACATCTTTTAGCGTTTTTGTACTGCATATCTTAATATAATCAATTTTTGTATATGGCGCCCTTTTAATCAATTTTTCTACTTTGCTAATAATTACTGCTGATTTTTTTTCTCCACCGGAATAAAGTTTCTGAGCTAATTTCAGAGATTTGAACAAAGTTAGAGCTGACGGTCTTTCATTTTTCTGGAGGTATTTATTACGGGAACTCATCGCCAGCCCATCTGCCTCACGCACCGTAGGCAATCCAATTATTTGAAGATCCATGTTGAGATCATCAACCATTCTTTTTATGGATATAAATTGTTGAAAGTCTTTTTTACCGAAAACTGCAATATGTGGTTTGACAATATTGAACAACTTATTGCAAACCGTGGTTACTCCGCGAAAATGACCGGGACGCGATATTCCGCATAAATTTTGAGTTACCTTTTCTACATCAACATAACTCTGGTAACCTGCAGGATACATTTCTTTATTAGAGGGATAAAAAATGACATCGACATTCACACTTTCAGCCATTCTTAAATCACGATCAAAATCACGGGGATATTTGGATAAGTCTTCTTTGGGACCGAATTGTGTAGGATTTACATAAATGCTAACAACTACACAATCGGCCATCTTTTTTGCTTCCTTCATTAAACAAAGATGACCTTCGTGAAAATATCCCATGGTAGGAACAAAGGCAATCTTCTTTCCCTGGTTTCTAAGACCTTCGGAATAAGATTGCATTTTTTTTGCCGATTCGATAACTTTCATTTTTTCACAACAAAAAAGCCTTTCGTCGCAAAACGAAAGGCTAGTAATTTTTTATCTTCCTTTCGTCTCAGTCCTTGCGGATCCAAGCGAATGTAAATAACTAACAAAACTTTATTTTTTTGTCAAGTAAATTAAATTATCGGCCGTATATTATAAGCCGCATACTATTGTTTTCTTTAACATTATTTAACTATCAATATTTGTCCCGGAACTAATTTTTCATCAAGGGATATTTTATTTAACTTCATTAGTTTGGCCACATTGACATTATTTCTTTTCGCAATGCTGTGCAAACTATCATTTTTTTCAACAACATATTTATTCGTTTCTGATTTTTCGGAATCATTTGATGATAATTCCGTTTTATTACCTTTGGTTTTCTTTACCGATTTTTTAACATCTTGATCGTTTTCTTCTATATCCGCATCGGATTTATTTGAGGGAAGTTTTAATGTTTGTCCCGCGTTTATTTTATCCGTTCCTAAGTTGTTTAATTCTTTTATTTGAGCCGATGAAACCGAAAAACGGCGAGAAATCATCGACAGGGTTTCCCCTTTTTTTACCTTATATCGCCCTGAAGAGGCAACTTTTTCCCCTTTATCTTTCTTTTTGGAATTGAATTTTTCCGCATAGCTGTTCCCTGTTTTCACTGGAATTGTAAGTCTTCTTCCCTGAACCAGCTTCTTCTTAGAACTTAATCTATTATGTGATCGAATACTGGCGACGGAAACATGATATTTTTTGGCAATTGAATATACAGTTTCACCTCTTCTCACACGATGTTTTATAAACTGCTTGCTACCGTGGCGAGTCTGAGTCTCAGCAAAAACAAAACGCGACTTTTCTGCCTGTGGAATATCATTGTAAACTAAATTAAATTTATTTAAAGATTCTTCAGGAAGTCTTAAATTATATTCCCGGTCCGGCGTCATCTTATGCCTCAACTCCGGATTAAGCAAATTTAATACTTCCTCCGATACTTCAATTTTTTCTGCAATATCTTTAAAATTCATGATTTTGTTTACTTTGCAAGTCTCAAAGGCAATCGGTTTACCCACATTGCTTAAATCGAATCCGTATTTTTGTGGATTTTTTACTATATGAAGCGTCGCGAGAAATCTCGGAACATAACGAGCCGTTTCATTGGGCAATTGTCTATACAAATCCCAGAAACTGTCCAGGTAATTTATGTGCTGTCTGGATATAACCCTGAGAACTCTTCCTTCACCACAATTATAAGCAGCAAGAGCTGTAAGCCAATCACCAAACATATTGTGTAATTCTTTTAAATAAGCGATAGCAGCCTTGGTGGATTTTTGCACGTCCATGCGTTCGTCAATCCACTCATCGCGACTGAGGCCGAATTTATAACCTGTTGAAGGAATAAATTGCCACAAACCAAGAGCGCGCGCACTCGAATATGCCTTGATTTTAAACAAACTTTCGACAAGTGGAAGCCATAAAAACTCTTCAGGAATTCCAGCTTTTTTAAGCTCTTGCAATATTGTAGAGCGATACATACCGGAACGCTGATAAGCGGCAATAAAGTTATCGCGTTCTATGCCTTGAAAAGAATTGATTTCCTTTTGCACATCAGAATTCATTATTAATGGTATTTCACTATTCTTACCATTAAGAACAGTCTTCCTGGAGGAATAAATAACTAAGATGCGCTGAGAAATTAAAAGACGCAAATCATCTTTTTCCTGAGCAATTGACGCATCACCATTGGCATCAAGTATTAAAGAATAAGCTTCATCAAGAGTATCTAATGTTTCTTCTATATCTCCCTTCTCCCATAGCTTATCGGCCTCTTCCAGTAATTCCAGGGCATTTTCCATCATATCCTGTTTATCTTCGTTGCTTGACTTTTGTTGTGTCGAACTATCGTTTGAATTGAAACTCAAAAAATTATTATCTTCTTCTTGACCAACTGATTCAGTTTCTTCTTTTACAGGGGGATCTTCTTTTTTTATTGTTTGTTTCGTAATCTCATAATTGGTAATAATCAAAGGTTTTTGGACATTTACATTTTGATCTCTGGTAATAGTAACAGGTTTTTGAGCAGCTGCATTTTGAGTTTTGGCAACATTAACATGCCGTCGAACAGCGACATCTTGAGCACAACCAAGCAAAAGAGTAAAAATTAAACTAAACACAATAGTATAAGCAACACATTCGCTTTTAATTTTCGTCATTTAAACAACTCCTTCGTTTTGTCAAAACATGCGGCAGAAAAATATTTTCTCATGACCGCATAAATGTCTATAGATGTTTTGTATAGCATAGTTTTTGTTTTTTCCCAAAATTAATTGCTGATTACTAGTGTAGTGTCTCATAAATATCTATACAATATGTCATTTCGAAGCGAAGCGAGAAATCTTAATGATCGTGAGGAGATACAAGATATCTCCCGCTGGTCGATATGACAAGGTTTCATTGAGACACTACTCGAGTCTTTTAAGACAATCATGTTATAATTAACTTACCCATTAACTGCCCGTGAAAATAGTAAGTTAAGAGCCATTTGTCACATTCATGAGGTACGCCTGAATAAATTCATCAATATCACCGTCCAGGACTTTATTGGCATTGTTATTTTCCAGGTTTGTCCTGTGGTCTTTAACCATTTTATACGGGTGTAAGATGTAAGATCTTATCTGGCTTCCCCAGGCGATATCTTTTTTTAATTTATTTTCTTCATCAATTTTTTCATTCTTTAACTGCAATTCCTTCTCATAAAGCCTTGACTTCAAAAACTTCATGGCCATAGCTTTATTTTGATGCTGGGAACGCTCGTTCTGACATTGAACGACAATACCAGTCGGCAAATGAGTAATTCTAACAGCCGAATCAGTTTTATTTACATGCTGACCACCCTTGCCGCCGGCACGAAAAGTATCAATGCGCAAATCGTCTTCGTTAATTTCGATTTTTATTTCATCATCTACTTCCGGATAAACGAAAACTGATGCAAACGATGTATGACGGCGCGCGCTGGCATCAAATGGAGAAATGCGAACCAGTCTGTGAATACCGTTTTCCGCTTTGGCATATCCGTAAGCATATTCTCCCTCTAAAGTAAACGACACACTTTTAACGCCGGCTTCATCTCCGGGAAGATAATCTATTACTTTTGTAACAAATTTCCTTTTTTCAGCCCAGCGTAGATACATTCGCAATAACATTTCCGACCAGTCCTGAGCTTCTGTTCCACCGGCCCCGGCATGTATGGAAACAATGGCGTTCATGGAATCCTGCTCACTATTCAGCATCATTTTAAGTTCTTCCTGAGAAACGGCAGAACTTAATTTTTCCAATTCGCCAGCCAGGTCTTGAAGTACTTGCTCATCTTTTTCCTGCAAAGCAATACTTCCCAGATTTTCGATATCATTTATTTCGTTATTGAACTTTTCCCATTTCTCTACTTTTTCCGTCAGCTTTGTTTTTTTCTGCAGAACTTCACGGGCATTATCCTGATCATTCCAAAAGTCTTTTTTTAAAGATACCTCTTCCAAATCTTTTATTTTTAATTTCAATTCAGGAACGTCAAAGACATTCCCCTATATATTTTATTCTCTTTTTCAAATCAATTACTGTATCCTGTATATTTATACTTTCTACTGGCATTTCTTACCCTCCCTCTTAATACTAATCAGAAAATAAAAAATCATTAACAAAAAACAAGCTACCGCAACAAGATCACCATATCGAGCGTAAAAAGTCGGCATACTGACGAATTTAACATAACCTTTCAACGCGTCTTCCCGGAAAATATCTGTTTTCGCGATTATCCTGCCGCCGGGATCAATAATACCGGAAATACCCGTATTGGCCGCCCTCACCAGATAGAGTCTTGTTTCCACCGCTCTGAAAACCGACATGGAAAAATGCTGAAAAGGCGCCGACGTCGCTCCGAACCAGGCATCATTGGTAATATTAACCAATAACTCTGCAGATCTGTTTTTATACATTCTCGCGGCAAATGGCAATATCCCTTCGTAACAGATTAAGACCCCGATTTTCTTATCACCCATAGACAAAGGATAATATCCGACACCTGTGCCGAAATCGCCGATACCCTCAGTAAACCCTTTAACAAAAGGCACAATGTTTCTGAACGGCACGTATTCGCCATAAGGGACAAGATGTACTTTATCATACTTGCCTGCAACTTCACCGGCAGGTGATAATAAGTATGCGCTATTGAAATAATCATTGTTCTGACTTACGGAGCCGAACAATAACCAGCTTTTCGATTTAAGAGATAAATTTATAATCTGATCGTGTAAACTATTTATATCCTGAAACTTAAACGGAACAGCTGTTTCCGGCCAGACAATCAAACTCTCCTTTCCCGGTGAATTTTTTAAAGAAAGCTGTTCGTATATATTTAATGTTTCTCTCTGGTAATTTTCACTCCATTTTATGGACTGATCAATATTACCCTGTATTAATGACACTTCCATTCCCTGAGATTGGCGCACTGTTTTGTTAACTTGATCTAAACGATAAATACCGTACCCATAAACTCCGGCTAAGACAAGGCTAAGTATGCCTGCCAAAACATATTCCCTCGCGGTTCTTTTACTGATAACTTCAAATATTGTTGCATTAGTTAAAACTATCAAAAAAGACAAACCGAGAACACCCGTCACATCGGCAATCTGAATAAAATAAGTGTTCAGATACTGAGAATAACCAAGATTTTCCCATGGAAACCCCGTAAGCAAAATCGATTTAACATACTCTAAACAAATCCACAAAACCGGCGCAGTCAAATAAAGAGGAATTTTCCCCTGAAAATATATAATGCATCCGGCAAATAAAGATACATAAGCGCTTAAATAACAAGCCAGAAGAAGCATCAAAACAATGCCTGCATATAAAGGCAGATAACCGTAATTGACAATTACAAACGTTATCCAATAAATTATTCCGATATAGCCGACTACGCCGGTGATAAAACCCAGAAGCAAACCCTGGGCAACAGTGTTTGCCTTCTTGAGAGCAAAAAACAGAGGAATGAGAGCAATCCAGGCAATAAAGCCGAATCCATACTTGGGAAAAGATAAAAATATTAACAAGCCGCTTAACGCGGCTAAAAAAATAGCATCTCCTGTTAATCCCGTTCCGGCTTTTAATTGAAAATCATTTTTTGTTCTGGTTTTATTTTTCATTTAGGCTGTTGGTTTTGAGTTTTTTATTCTTACTTTTTTAATGCTGCGTTCGTCAGCATTTTCGATGGTAATTTCCAATCCTTCGATTTGAAATTTTTCTCCGGACAATGGAATTCTTCTGGTGGAATTTAATATCAGGCCGCTTAACGTCTCATATTTGCCTTTTTTCAAGCTGACATTTAAATGTTCTTCAACATTTTCAATTTCTATTCGTCCATCGAATATAATTGAACCATCAGGCAATTGCAAAATTCCATCAGCCACATTTGTTGTTTCATGTTCATCACGAAGTTCGCCGACAATTTCTTCGAGCAAATCTTCCAATGTAATCAAGCCGGCTGTTCCGCCATACTCGTCAATAACAATAGCCATGTGTTTCTTGTTTTCTTTTAATTCATAAAACAACAAATGGGTATTTTTTGTTTCGGGTATGTAATAAGGCGTACTCAAACAAGCCAGTAAATCATCCTTGGTGATTTGCCTGGACCAGAATTTAAGCATGTCTTTAACATTCAGGACGCCGACAATGTTATCAATTGTTCCACGATAAACGGGAATACGCGTATGCCTTGATTCAATTACTTCATTAATAATTTCGTCAATTGTCGCCTCCGTGCTCACAGCAACAATCTCCGTGCGTGGAATCATTAACTCACGAACTAAAATATGGGTAAACTCCAGAATGCCTTCTATCATTTCCCGCGAAGAAGGATCTAACAGACCGCTCTTTTGCGCACTGGATAATGCAGCGTCAATTTTGCTTTTAATGTATTTATTGTCGCGCCAGAAAAATAGTTTGAGAATAATTTCTGTTATATTCAAAAATACTTCTCCATGAATTATAAGCCGCGTAAATGTTCCGGTCTGATCTGGCCCGGGTCTTTTGCTTCGATGACTGAACTAATCATTTTTAATTTTTTTTCTTTCTCCCGCGGCAAATATGCTTTTACAGGTAAATAGTTCGAAGCATGATTGGAAGTGAAGAAACAATTTGTAAAATTGGAGTTGGCAATCATCAAATAAAGCTCGCGGATAAAGCCGAATTGATCAGGCAAAACAAAACGGCCGGCGACATAATCCTCATACATCTCTGTTTCCGGTATTAACATCAGGGTAAGCGCTCCGACATAGTCCGGATCCATATCGGTTAAAATTTTTGCCGTATCAATTGCATGCTCAATACTTTTTTCGATTCCACCTAATCCCAACAACACAGTTACAGAAAGTATTATACCGGCTTTCTTAACGCGCCGCCCTGCTTCTACCATTTGTTCGTAAGTCACGCCTTTATGGATTTTTTGCAGTAATTCAGCATTGCCCGTTTCCACACCCAGGTAAATTATATTTAAGCCTAAATCTCTTAACTTCTTTAATTCATCAACACTTTTTCTTAATATGCTTTTGGCATTGGCATAAGATCCAATTCTGTTTACATTCGGTAGGTTAGCGTTAATTAACTTAAGTATTTCTTCAAGACGCGGCTGCGGAATGATCAGGGCATCGCCATCGCATAAAAACACTCTATCCACATTCTCATAGGAACTGGCTTCATGCAGATCTTTTTTAATTTGATCCAAAGATTTAATTTTAAATTTCTTTTGCCGATAGGCTCCGCAAAAAGTACATTTGTTGTGTGAACAACCGACAGTTACCTGTAGAAGCAAACTGTAGGCTTCGCTTGGCGGTCTTATTATTAATCCTTCATAATCCATAACTTATTTTGTTTTTCCTTTAACAATTTATAATACCATTTTGCATTCAAAGGATAACGCGGCGGCAAGGAGGCTCCCCCCGCATGCGCGGGGCAAGCTGTGCCAACAAAGTTAGCCGAAGAAGGCGTAATTTGTGAAATTTTATATCAGAGCACATGAAAAAAGCAAGCTATAAGGGAAACATTTTAAAGAAAGGCTTATAACAACTGGATGGAAAAAGGAATAATAACCTATATATAAAGACAGCGGCATTTAAAATCCTTTTGGGGGTTATATAAATGCCGCTGTTCAAATGATTTAATAATTGCCTCAGCAATGGCTATTCCTGCCGCAGTCAAAACCGGTCTGACCGCAGCAGAATTCCATTGCTTTTAGTTTACAGCAAGAGTTGTTGTGCCGGAAATCTTTCCCTTTCTGTCATTCGCGGTTATAGTTACGGAACCTGAACTAATCCCTTTCGCCCGTCCCTTGTTCTTTTTGGGAACATTGACAACGGTCGCAACCCCATTATTGCTCGATGTCCACGTCGTGTTTACATAATTTGTTATATCTTGAGTGAAGCCACCACTAAAATTCCCTGTTGCCGTGCATTTTGAAGTCCCTCCGACATCAACAGGATTCGGGGAGCATGATACACTGATACTTGACAAAGAAGCTGTTGACACGGTGAGCGTTGTTTGCCCTATAACACTCACACCGCCAAAAACAAATGTGGCATAAATAGTTGTTGTCCCGGTGTGAGTTGGCGTGGCCAAACCTTTAGTGGCATAATTATTACTGATGTGCGCTACGCTACTTACTGAAGATAGCCATGTCACCTGCTTTGTGAGATCCTGAGTTGTGCTGTCCGAAAAATTCCCTGTTGCTGTGAATTGCAAAGGCCATCCCACAGCACTTGAGGGGCCGGCGGGAGTAACCGTAATGGAATTGAGAGTTATATTTTTTACGGTAAGAGCGGCAGTATCCGAAAGACTGCCAAGCGTTGCTGTAATCGTTGAGGAACCGGCAGTAAGGGATGTGGCAAGGCCATTGTTGGGAGCCGTATTGCTGATAGTCGCGACTCCGGTATTCGATGAGCTCCAGGTAACCTGAGCAGTCAAATCATAAGAATTAGCGTCTGAGTCATACCCTGTAGCTGTAAACTGTTGTGTAGTTCCTTTGGCAATGCTTGCAGCAGCAGGTGTCACATCTATGTATGAGAGCGTTGCCGTCGTCACATAAAGAGTCATACTTCCGGAAACACTGCCGAGTGTCGCCGTAATGAGCGAATTACCGGCACTAACACCATACGCCCATTCATCACCATAGCCGTCTATGCTGATGGTTGCTACTCCGGTATTCGATGAGGTCCAGGCAACCTGAGCGGTCAAATCATAGGAGTAACCATCCGAGTCATACCCTGTAGCGTATAATTGATCCTTAACTCCTATGGCAATATTCAGATAGTCAGCGGTCACTTCAATGGTTTGTAGAGTTGCCGATGTCACTGTCAGAGTGGAAGTGTCGGAAAAAGTACCATCAGCTGTAGTAATAGTCGCTGTAATGATCGCAGAACCGGCCTTCACACCGTAAGCCAAACCACCACCGGTGATTGTCGCAGTACCCGTATCCAAAGAACCCCAGATAACCTGCGTGGTCAAATCCTGGGTAGTATTGTCACTAAAAATTCCGGTTACTGTGAACTGTTGAGAAATTCCTGTGCAAATGCTGATTTCCTGCTGATCAATGTTAATTTCAGTGATAACCGCCGATGTCACTGTAAGGTTGGAAGTGCCGGAGAAAGTTCCATCGTCTGTCGTAATAGTTGCCATAATGGTCGAGGAGCCGTCACCTACGCCGGTTGCCAAACCGCCACTGGCGCTGATAGTCGCAACGTCTTCATTAGAAGAACTCCAGTCCACCTGAGTGGTCAGGTCTCTTTTAGTGCTGTCTGAGTAAATCCCCATTGCCGTGAATTGTTGGGTAAGTCCTTTGGCCAGGCTCGGACCGACGGGTGTCACCTCTATTGACTGGAGTGTGACTGCATTTAGTTCATCAAAAGCACTCCCTCCTCCGCCACCACCGCATCCGGCAACAAATCCTGTCAGTAAAATTGCCATCAATACCAACAACAATTTTTTCATGAATTCTTCTCCTGTTTATTAATCTTAATTATTGCGTTTCTATTTATCAGGCCTCTTTAGAAGTGTCATAATTTTTTATCTAGAGTGGAAACTTTATACCTATTAATCTATTTAACCGGGAGCTCTTTATTATCGGCCTTTTTGAGCGCCGCTTTTACCTTATCGAGGTTTTTCTGCGCCCGCGTATAATATGAAGGGTTCGCGTCTATCGCCTTTTCAAGGGAGGCAATGGCTTTATCATAATCCTTATCTTTCATTTGCAGGTATCCTATATTGTTGAACGCGGATGCATCACTGCCTCCTCGCTTAAACGCTTCCAGAGCATCTTCTGTATTCCCGAGTCTGTAGAGAGCCAAACCGAGATTGTTGCAAATGCGCCGGTTATCAGGATCCAGGTTAAAGGCCTTAAGGAAAGCTTCAGCCGCTTTATCAAATTTGCCGGTTACATACCGGGATATTCCTAAATCGTTGTATACCGCAGCAGAATCAGGCTTAATCGCAATCGCTTTCAAATATTCTTTCTCCGCATCAGTGTCATTTTTTTCGACATCCAAAACTACACCCAGCAGTGCGTGCGCCTGCCAAAGCCCATCATTCAGTTTAATGGCTTCACGAAGATCACTTTTAGCAAGATTCATCTTTTTTTGAGAAAAGTTCACCCTTGCCCTGCCATAGTAAGCAGAAGCGTTGCCTCGTTCTTTGGAAATAATTTGATCAAACTCCCGAAGAGCATCTTCGGGGAATCCTCTGTCGAGAAAAATCATTCCCGATTTGTAACGGGCCGATGATCGGAGAGGATCCTTTTCCAGACTTTTTTGATATTCGGTGAAAGCGGCGACAGAATCTCCCTGCTTCATGTAGGCATCCCCCAGCTTCTCACAGCTTTCAGCTGTCGCCTCATAAACTATCGGTAAAGACGGCTCCTCCATTCTAGTTGCCGAAGCCTTCTGCTTTTGCAGGGCCATCATCTTTTTATAATCACTTGATACAACATGTTGACCTTTTTCTGATGCACAGCCACAGAAGATAATCAACGCAATTACCACTAAAAGATTTACCGAATAATTATTTTTATTGTTCATTCCATTTACTTTCCTTATATCCACCTCCGTCCCGATGCTACATCGGGACACCTCCGCCAGCGGAGGAGAATTTATCTTTTGCCACCCGCGGAGGATATTTTGCTTTTTATGTCCCCCGCTGGCGGGGGATTAAGGGGGTGGATTTTTCGATCTCTGTAATTACTTTTCTCAATTCTACTGTAACGCCTGAAATATTTTTCAGCACTTCATCATCGGTAAATCTGATCATTTTAAATCCAGCCTCAATCAGTTCTTTTTCACGTTGTTTGTCTTTATTAAGTGCTGTTTTACTATCATGAGTGATCCCATCAACTTCAACAATTAACATTAATTCTTTACAAAGAAAATCAGCAATATAACGCAGAACAGGTCTTTGCCTTCTGAATTGATAACCATTTAATTGTTTTGCTTTCAAAGCATATTTCCATAAACAAGCTTCCGCTTTTGTAAAGTTTCTTCTTAGTCGTCGTGCCAGTGGCTGGAGATCTTTATTATAGCCATAATTGTTAAGAGGAATATTTTCCAATTCCACCTCCGTCACTACGTGCCACCTCCGCCAGCGGAGGACATTGTGCTTTTTGTGTCCGCCACTTCATGACACCTCCTGGAAATTCTCCCGACTTCGTGCCAGCGGAGGAGAATTTATCTTTTGCCACCCGCGAAGGATATTTTGCTTTTTATGTCCCCCGCTGGCGGGGGATTAAGGGGGTGGATTTTTCAATATCTGTAATTACTTCTTCCAATTCCACCTCCGTCCCGATGCTACATCGGGACACCTCCGCCAGCGGAGGACACACAAAGCGACACTCTCTCAGGCTCCAATCCAGGAATTAAGAGGAGAGGAATTTTTCACAGGATTTTTAATATACCGAATCATATCTTTACCCAGAAGGATTTTCACTTTTATCTCCGGGTCATCAAGACTTTGCACTTCTTTGAGTTTTGCGGCAACCGGCATCTGGCGTGCAAGAGCTTTCGCTTCCTCGGCGTAACCTTTCTCGTAATAGATATATGTTCGCACAACATTAATTCCGTTGGTTACTCTGGTCACCCGGAAACCTTCTCTGATCAGAGAGTCCCGCATATCTCTCGCTATGAAATCTTTTCCGTTGCCGTTGGAGACTTCAACACAAATGTTTGTTCCATCACCCGATGCTTGCTGTTTTTGCGGCACATTAATCGAAGCGCGCTTTTCTTCCAAAAATTTTGAAACTCTCGAAGCAAAAGCTTTTGTTTCAGCCCCCGCGGTTACAGACTCGATCGCGGCTACCGCCTGCTGCTTCTCTGCAAGCAACACGCGATCCATGAAAGATTTAACGGAAGCGCTGCCACTGCCTTTATCAAATTCGGCAACGGCAAGATCATATTGGCCGGACATGGCATAAGCTTTGCCGAGATTGTCATGGACCCGGGCATTCGGAAAATCTTCGTCATAGGCCGCAGCTTTTTTGAAGGCTTCAATTGCCTGCCCATATTTACCCTGGAGGTATAACGACTGTCCGATATTATTGTAGTAGATATTGGCAGAATCCGCATCTAGCCTGAGCGCCGCCTGATAGCAATCTAAGGCGCGTTCGAACTGCTTAAGAAAATCGCAGGAAACTCCCATTGCGTTGAGCGCCTTTACATTGCCCGGGTTAATGGCCAGCGTTTTCTCAAATTCTATTATCGCCTCATGATGATTTCCCCTTTCCTGATAATAGCGGGCCAACAAAAAGTGAGCATCCGAATTGCCTCTGGCCGGTCGCATGGCCTGAGCAAAAGTTGTCAGTTTCTTTTCATTATTCTTTTTCCCGTTCGTGTTCCTAAAAAAGCCGGCAAAGTTTTTTACCGTGGCGCAAGCGGAAATAATAAAAACAAGAGCGCAGCAGCAGATAATTCCTTTTAAAATATTCCTGTTCATCATAATTCCTCCAGTTTTTTAACGCTCTGAAAGCACTCTTAAAATTCTAATAAATGCTGGTCCTAAAATTACCACGAAGAGTGAGGGAAAGATGCAAAAAATAGTCGGGAAAAGCAGTTTCACGGGAACCTTGGCCGCCATTTCCTCCAGCCGTTGCGAACGCTTCACGCGCAACGAATCCGAGTGAACCCGGAGAGCCTGAGAAATACTGGTACCTAATCTATCGGTCTGGATCAGCATGGTAACCCAACTGCTCACATCTTCAAGGTCGACCCTGTCAGCCATGCTTTTCATGGCATCCTTCCGATCCTTGCCCGCGCGCATCTCCAGGTTAAGTAGTCCGAATTCTTCGCTTATGATTTTATTACTGAGCCGCATTTCTTCTCCCACCCTCTTGATCGCGCTATCCAGCCCCATACCGGCTTCAACACAAACGGCAAGAAGGTCAAGGGCATCCGGAAAACCCTGTAAAAATACGCCCTGTCGCCGGGTTATTTTCATAGAAAGCCACAAGTTAGGAAGGTAAAAACCATACAGACTGAGCAATATTACCAATATTATGATAACCATAAACGGGATTTTTATCCCCGATAACATAATCACAGCAACAAATCCCATGGAAAGACAAACGGCACAGATAGCTTTGGAACCGAAAAAGGATACAAGTACGTTTCTCTTTCTCAAACCAGCTCTCTGAAATTTTTTCTGAATAAGCGATATTTCTTCCTTTTCTTTAGGTTTTAAAAGATTGCCGAAATAACGAATGACGTGAGCAAAAAGCCGGGCAACAGGTTGCGTCGGCAGTATTGTTTCGTCTTGCACAACCCCGGCGTCAGTCATTCCCGAAAAGTTAATAGCCTTTTCGGTGATCGCCGTCTGTTCTTCCCTTTCACGAAAAAACATATAAGCACCCACAAAAATGAGCGCTACCGCAAGAAACGCAATCGCCGCTATTAAGAAAGTCATTGCGCTACTCCTCTACACCTTTATATCGATTATCCTTTTCATAAAGTAAACACCCACACACATCATCACAATCGCCCCGGCAATAATCATCCGCCCCTTAGTATCGTTAATCAGTTCTTTTATGTAGTCCGGATTAATAAAGAAAAGTGCTAACGCTATTAAAAATGGCAGGGCGATCAGGATGATTGCCGAAAATTTCCCCTCTGCCGCAAGAGTTCTGATTTTCCCCCGGAGCTGGAAGCGCTCGCGGATTATTCTTGCAATGTTCTCCATTATTTCTCCGAGGTTACCTCCGCTCTCCCTTTGAATCATAACCGAAACCACGAGAAACTTGAGATCAGGACAGTCCACACGCTCTGACATATTTCGCAGAGCACGCTCCAAATTGACACCGAAAGTAATTTGTCTGACCGTTCTGGCAAACTCAGGTCCCAATGGTTCAGAAAATTCCTGTCCCGCCATTTCGAGACCACCGCTCAGAGCGTGACCAGCCCTAAGAGAACGAGCAATCATGTCAAGAGCATCCGGAAGTTGTTCTTCGAATTTCTTCATCCTTCGTGCTTTTATAAATTTGATAACAAAATAAGGTAACAATCCGAAAACCATCCCGGGAAGCGAAAGCAGAAAGCTCCGGGTAATTATTAAAACCAATAGAAAACCGAGGAGAGCAATTACCGTGGAAAACAGTAAAAAAACTCCGAGCGTGTAAGAAACATCCGCCTGAATTAAAAAAAGGTCCATTCTTTTGGCAAAGGGAATGCTCAAAAGAAGTTTGTTAAGCTGAGGTATATCGCTTAAAGGACGTATATGATCCAGCAAGGACACTTCAGACTGGTTTTGTTCCTGATTAGAGAGGTCCTTTAGCTGTTTTTTAATCCGCTTTATTTCAGGGTTTGATCTTTCCTGCAGAACCAGATAAACACCTTCTATAATGCAGAACACTGCAATAGAGATAACTGCTGCTATAAAATAAACCATTATCTCCTCCCCATCCTGACAATATCTTCTTTGGTTGTTCTGAATATATCAGAGGGAACAGGAACGCCGTGAATTCTGAATTTCTCGAAGAATTTGGGCAGCACACCTTTCGCACGGAACACTCCCTGAATTTGACCTTTAGAATCAACTCCTGCCTGGTCGAAGGAGAATATCTCCTGCATGGTAATAGTCCTTTCCTCCATACCTATGACTTCCTGTAGAGAAATAATCTTTCTCGTACCATCCATCAGGCGCGCAACCTGAATGACTATGTCCAACGCCGAGCTTACATACTTTCTCACCGCTTCGTTTGGAATACTAAGCCCCGACATGGCCACAAGAGTCTCCAGCCTGAGGAGCGCGTCCCGGGGGGAATTGGCGTGGATAGTGGTAAGCGAGCCGTCATGGCCGGTGTTCATGGCCTGAAGCATGTCGAGCACTTCATCGCCTCTCACTTCGCCCACAATTATTCTATCCGGCCGCATACGCAGGCAGTTTCGCACAAGGTCTCGCTGGGTGATTTCACCCGCACCCTCGATATTGGCAGGTCTTGTCTCAAGACGCACAACGTGCTCCTGTTTAAGCTGGAGTTCCGCCGAATCTTCAACAGTAACAATGCGCTCGTTACTTGGAATAAAGCGTGACAGTACATTAAGAAGCGTGGTCTTTCCAGTTCCTGTACCGCCGGATATGAGTACGTTGAGCCTCGCTTTCACTATCCCTTGCAGCAATTCCGATAATTCGTGGCTGACCGATTCAAGGGTTATAAGATCCTCCATCTCGAGAGGATCTGCTGAGAAGCGCCTGATCGATAGAATGGGGCCGTCTATGGCCAAAGGAGGAACAATGGCATTCACTCTGGAGCCATCGGGGAGTCTGGCATCCACCATGGGAGAAGACTCGTCTATCCTGCGTCCCACCGCCGACACAATCCGGTCAATAATCTTTTTAAGATGGGCGTCATCCTTGAAACGGGCGACGGTAAGATGAAGTTTGCCAGAGCGTTCCACGTAGATTTGTTTGTATGTATTCACCAGTACGTCGGTGACAGTCGGATCGTGCATAAATGGCTCTATCGGACCAAGTCCCAGTAGTTCATCCTGTATCTCCTGATACAGAATTTCCTTTTCCCTGGCATTCAAGGGAAGTGTAACCTCGCCCTGAGCGAAGAGATATTCTATTGCCTTCCTTATTTCCCGTTTAAGTGTAACCTTATCCAGAGAATCAATAATAGAAAGATCGATAATATCCAGCAGACGCTCATGGAGCTTTACCTTCATCTCGTTATATTCATTAGTCTGCGTAAAAGTCTGTTGTCGCTTTATATCCAAATTTTCCTCCCGTAGCGCCGGTAGTGCCCAATCTTAGAATCGGTCAAAAAAAGATTTCTTTTCTTTATCCTTGCGGAACTCTCCTTTTGAAAGATCCGCTGCTATTTCAATAATTTTTTTTGTTATATCTGTGTTTGGAGCACTCTTTAAAAGATGAACACCTGTATTTATAGCGTTCATCGTACTTTTATAGTCGTTGGGTATACTCCAGCGTATGTCCCTCTTGATGATCTTGCGTACTTCATCTATGGAAATACCCGATTTTTGATTATAGCGGTTCATCACCACTATCGTATCCCCGGTCGGGTATCCAAGCTCATGAAAAGCATCAAGAAGTTTCTTTGTGTTTATTATTCCCGGAAGACTCGGTATAGTAACGAGCAACACCTTATCCGATATGCCGATAAGGTATGTCGATACGTGCCCCAGCAATAGACCGCCGTCAATAACAACGAAATCAAAGATGGTCCGCATGAGGTCGAGCACCTTTTCCACTTTGGTTATCAAATCGGGCGACATGCAGGTATCATCCGCCATCATGACAGGCGCCGGCAGTACATGCAACCCGCTTGCGTGCTTCTGAATAATGGTCATAAGATATGTGGCGTCCAGTCGCGAGATGTTACGTGCAACTTCGACCCAGTTAAAAACTGATTTCATATTGAGAAAGAGCGGAACATCGCCGGAAAGGAGATTCATATCCACCAGTGCGACGGAAGGATTACCTTTGAACTGCGCCATAGCCGTTGCCAGGTTGACAGCAATTGTCGATGTTCCGACACCGCCCTTTGCTCCGAAGACGGTAAAAACTTTCCCCTTTGTCGATTTTGACGATGCGTCCCTTTTCTCTAACTTTTTTTGAAGGAATTTATGGAGTGTTTCCACCACTTCGTCTTTCTTGAGTGGCTGTGGGATAAATTCTTTCACTCCTGAGCGGAGTGCTTTGATCAACATATTGGAATCTACCTGAAGAGCTGTAAGAAAAATCTCGTCTGCTTCTCCCGATGCCTGAATTTCACTTATGCGACGGAAATCTTTTTCCGAATCACGGCCTATTTCAAGAATCAATAAATTGCAACGGCCGGTTAAATCAACGAGTTCAAGTCCCTTGACCGAACGAATTATTTCAATAAATTCTTCTTTCGTTCGGAAGTTGACATTCTCCAACCGCACTGTCAATGCATCAGTTCCCATTATTTTTTATTTTCCTTCCTGCAAATCAACTTTCTCTGTCGCATCGAATCCTCATTGGACCAATGCGGGGATAGCGCCATAAACATATATCCCACCAAATGCGGATCCACAACCTCTTTCCGGTTCACTGTAACCGCAATCAACGTCTGCCACTATTTCACCTGATTGCTCTATTTTCGTAATTGTTAAAGTGACAAAACCTTTAATGGGGTATAAGCCGTTAGGGTTGGTGCAATTACCAGGTGTGTCACCTGCCTCATAAACAACTGCTTGGGTTTCCCATGAACCACCTTTTTCAGCTAGTATTTTCTCAAAAGTCGTCTTATTTGGATTCGTGAGTAAGTCCTCATTTGTACCACCATTGAAATCTGCACTGATTGGCAGAGTTATATTACCGCCACAACTACTTCCGCCATCTAAAACGCATTGGAGAATGGCTACTGCATCATTTTTTTTCCATTTAGTTGAAAAAGCTGTAAAGCCAGCACAACTACTTTTTGACGGATATAATTCTATTCTGTCGTTACATTGCCATACAGTCGAAATACCCAATGGGACCTCTGGGGTTCCGGAACACTCTGCGCTAAGTGATGCTGTAGCTTTAACTTTTGCTCCAACAATATCCTTTCCGAAAATGCGTGCAAAAAAAGTATGAATATTATCATTTTTAGCGTTTACTTGAACAGCATGGGGTGCGGCAACATTAATAATAGTTTTATCAGCGGGATTCCAATCTCCCAATATAATGTCAGCATCAGTTACAGTTACACTTACACCTGCCGCTTTATTAGAGGAAGCAGTGTCTTTAACTATTTGTATCACATTACTTTTTTCAGGATCAGTCACAGAATTTTTGGTTTTGTAGATTTCACCAAGCTGGCGCGCACCAGCGAGGGCTGCCGCATCGGCGGCATTTTGAAGCTGGTTTTTGACCATTACATTGTAACCTATGTCCACTGCAAGGGCGGCAATTCCGAGGAACACAATCATCAAAAGCGCCACTACAATGGCCGTCACTCCTCTATCATTTAAAAGTTTGGGAATATTATCATTCATATCTGCCTCCCAATTTACTCGCATCTCATGGTTGTTATGGCCTCAAGGGGAAAAGTGGAGTTCCAACTACCATCAAAAAGTCCCATAATAGGGGCAAGCACCAAGAAATTATAGTTATAGCTGACAGTAACCTGTATGGGATTGCTAAAGGCTGGGGTCCAATGTGCACAGCCGTCGACTGGGTTAAGGACAATATCGCTTACAGTAAGTTTGACTGCGCTGAAAGTAATGAGATTGTTACTGTACTTATTAACAATATCTGTTTTTATGTTTGTGATATCCGCCCCCTGCGTAATTCCCGCCCGGGCTACTTCTCTGCTCGCATTAGTGATTACCGCCTTATTATAAATAATCAGGCCGAATTCAATTATGCCAAAAAGGATAAGCACCAACACCGGTAGTAGCAGTGCAAACTCTACGGCTGAAACACCTCGTTCATCGGGCTTTTTCATATCTTAACCCCTGCTTAATATCACTGCCCTGCTCCCACACCGCCGACAGAGAATACGTAGTTTGCCGCAGGCGCTTTTTCTTTAAAACCAGCCTTATAATTGTCCATCACAATCTCAGCTACAGTTCCGTTCACGCCGTAAACGGGCGCCAGATTTTTTTCCGCATTGGGATTCATTATCTGATTGATCTTCATCAATTTGTATGACGTCCCGAAATCCGCATCAAGCCTGCTGGCAGCGCACCCACTCATAAGAATAATGACTGCTATTGCACAGGAAGATAAAAATATAATTCGTCTCATTGTGTGCCTCCTTATGGAATAATATGACCAAAGTCGCCATCTAGGCCGCCCCCGCCACTAACTGAAGGCTGAGAGCCTGAACTCGTTTTTGTCTGTCCACCGAAGAGCCCTTCTTCCCGGCCAAGCAGGTAAAATTCCAGATCGTTGGGTTCCACAAACTGATCAGTTGGTAAGGTCTGCTTTGCCATATCAATTGGTTTAACGAGATGGGGCGTCACGATGATGACCAGTTCCGTTTCACTCTTTTGAAATTCAGAGCTTCTAAAGAGAACACCAAGGATGGGGATATCGCCGAGAAGGGGTACTTTCTTTATTGCTTCCCGTACATCATCCTTGAGAAGACCGGCAACGGCGAAGCTCTGGCCATCGGCAAGCTCCACGGTTGTTGAAACTCTTCTAACCGTGAGACCCGGCACAACGTAGCCCATAAGCTGAATGGAGTTCGTGAAATCCAGATCAGAAACTTCCGGCGCCACCTCCATGCTGATTCTGCCGTTACCCAGAACGGTAGGTGTAAAGTTAAGAGCTACACCAAAGGTTTTGTAATCTATGGTAATTATCGATGAACCACCGCTGATAGCACTTTGCTGCGGAACGGGGACAGGAAATTCTCCTCCCGCAAGGAAATTAGCTTTCTTACCGGTCATGGTGATGAGTGTCGGCTCCGCGAGCACCTTTATATAACCACTTTCCTTGAGGGCATCCACCAGCGCTGTCCACGTAACATCCCTGCTTATCTTTGTGAGACTGAGAAGACTGGAAGGAATTGCGGCTGGGACAATAGGATTGCTGAGAAGCGACATACTTCCATCTGCTAAAATTGAATAGGCTCTTGCCGGTGCAATAAGATTACTCAAAAAAGAAATGCTTCCATCTCTCCCCGCACGGCCTATCGCGCTGAAATTGATGCCCAGTTTCCGGCCAAGTGATTTGGACATTTCGGAGACTCTCACTTCCAGCATAACCTGCTGAACGCCTCCCACTTCCATAAGATTGATAACTTTCTGTTTATCTTTTCCCGAAGGCGCATATGAACCGGCTATAGCGAGCACCTGAGAAAGATTTGATGCATTAGAAATAGTGCCGGAAAGAATTATGCTGTCCTGCGTTGACGTAACATTAATATATTTTTCATTAGGAAAGACTTTGTGAAGTTTCTCTTTCAGAGAAGCCACATCAGGTGTTACCTCTACGTCAAAGACCGCGGAAAGCTTATCACCATCACCCCAGAAGCTGAGGCTTGTTACTCCCGGCGTTTTCCCCGTAAGATATATCTGCCGCGGTGTAAGAACGATAACATCCGCGATCTTTGGTTCCGCAATTGAGAACCTCTTTATTGGATTCTGACTTTCAAGAATTACTGATTTTCCGGAAATTATTGTAAGATTATCGGGATTTGCATTGTTCATGCTTATACGTTCCGGACCGGCGGCCATGCCGGCAATCGGAAGGATCGAAAAGAATACAAGAAGTATCAGAAGGACTATTTTATTTCCTCTTTTCATTAGTCTCATTATTCTCCCTCCTTATTAAACTTGTATTCTGTTACCACTCCGCCTTTGATACCCTCAACCACATACACAGGCTTGGTTGTATTGATAACGGTTACTGACTTATGAATGACCGGCGATTTCGCCGCAACCCCAACAGGAGCGCCGAGTGAAGAAAGAAGCACAGGCACCGTTACACCCCTGGTCACCACTGAATTTGTGTCTGTCGGATTGCGAAGAGCGAGCATTATTTTGCCGTTTGAAGCGGCCAGGGCTAATTTTTCTGCTTCGACGGATGTCAATTCCATAGTGATAACGTCCACAGGAACCGGCTTTTCCTGAGTCCCGGCCCTTTCCATCTGCTGTCCTACTGTCAGAACAAGTATGTTTTCCAAAACGGTTTTGGTAAGATTTTCAATTGTCACCAGAACATCAACGTGGTTTCCCGGATTAATAAAGCCGGATACTCCAATTACCTTGTCCACTTTAACCGCCATAGCCCTTTTATTCTGGGAGATAAGAGCGCTTACTCCTCCAACTTTAACAGATGTCGGCGCAAGCTGAGTCTCGAACAGCGGCTCTCCTGCCTTTACCGGGTAAAGAAGTGTTCTTCCCGCCACTTCCGATGGCTTGGTAAAGCATCCTTGAGGCATGCTGGACGTGAGGAAAGAAGCGGTTTTTACCTGTGACGCGTCCAACACCTTGCCCCACGAAAGGTCGGTCGCCGCAACCACCACCGGCTGGGTTGCAGCCGTTTGACTCTGAACGGCTGTTCGCTTATGAAGCCAGGTATAAGTGCCGACACCAGCCAGAAGGGCTACGATTATTCCCGCAACCAGTATAATCAAAGATAAGTTTTTATTCATCGCCTCATTCTTCCTCCTCTCCTAATACTAAACGTAGAATTTATCCTGTGCCGCTTTCATCTTGTCATTCCCGTGAAAACGGGAATCCAGTGCCCTTTTTGTCATTCCCGCGAAGGCGGGAATCCAGTACTCTTTCTGCCCCCCGCCGACGGGGGAACTCTCCCTTTCTATCCCCCGCTGGCGGGGGATTAAGGGGGTGGACACGTCCGTACAACTAATTTTAAGAAATCCACCTCCGTCCCTACGGGACACCTCCGCTAGCGAAGGATATGAATTACATTTTTTATATTATGAAACCTTCTTCATGACGAATATATATCGCACCAAAGTTATCCCGTCTTCAGAATGACCGCCGCAATCGTACCAATAGCAATTGCCACACCATAACAGAGCTTTGGTGGGTTTTCTTCATTATTAGGTTTATTATACTTTAAACTTCGGGAATAAACAATTCCCTTAATTGTCTCTATAAGTGCTGTTCTCGTTGCCTTTGTGCGTGAATGAAACGCAATAACTGCAAGCGCATAGATACCACCGATAATGGCAGTGTAGAAAGCCGCCCAAAGAACCATTTGCGGCCCGAGCGTGGCTCCCACTGCGCCCATTAACTTAACGTCTCCCGCTCCCATGCCACCTAAAATATAAATAATAATAAAAAGACTTATTCCAAGAAGAAGTCCTTCAATACCAAACAGAAGACCATAAGCCCCGGCTGAAATAAAATTGAAACCAAGCCCCATAATCATGGCAGGAAACGTAAGCCAATTGGGAATTCGATTACTGCGGATGTCTGTTATCATGGCAATAATCAGCACGCACAATAACAGTAGATTCCCCACAGTGAAAATCATCGCCCCCAAATTGCTTGCTCCTTAATTTCCGTTTGTCTGCAGTTGAAGGCGAATATCACCATCTCATAAAGCCTAAGTTCATGGCAAATAAAAATGAATTCACTGGCATGATCAGGGCGATCATGCCAGTGACTTTTTTTCTATCAATATTAAAATGCCATCGGGCTATGCCACGAACTTTGCGGCTACCCGAAAGAAGCTTCCCCCCTGTGCCCTCAAAATATTTTGGGTTTTTTTAGCTGGCAAAGAGATTGCACCTTAGGTGCCACCAAGACATTTATATACTGAGTCAAACTTTGTATTGAGCTGAGTGCCAACAGCAAATACTATTGCCACAATAGCAATAGCGATACCCGCTGCAATGAGTCCATATTCAATCGCCGTTACGCCTTCTTCGTCCT
Source organism: Deltaproteobacteria bacterium HGW-Deltaproteobacteria-2 (assembly GCA_002840505.1). Classification (NCBI taxonomy): domain Bacteria; class Deltaproteobacteria; species Deltaproteobacteria bacterium HGW-Deltaproteobacteria-2. The sequence goes on from PHBC01000002.1 coordinate 405,305, forward strand.
TAAAAAATCTTTTAATTGCTTTCATCACACTACCTCCTCATGTAAAATTTTTTTATTAAAATCAACGGCCATTTTGGTCGCCTAACAATAGCTTATTTTATCAAAAAAAACCTACCGCCCTATTACGCGTTTTTAAATTAGACAAATAATTCTTTTGTTGAATATAAAAGTTTATGCCTTTTTTGACTCTTTTTTTTTGAATTTTATTACATTTCAGATTATTGTCAACATATTTTTTTAAAAAAATTAAATTAATTTAATGGTTTGTAGCATTATACATTTTAAGTTATAGTGCTATTGTACCTTGGTACAATTTTTCTAAAATTTATCCATTACGGCTTACTGAATTTTAATTTAAGATGTGATAAGAATTTAATATTGTATTGGTCAATACAGCCGATGGTTTTAATGATGGGAACAACAAAGCATGAATGAATCTTCCAAACTAAGCTATTGTAATTCTTCTAATTTTAATGCTTTACGCTCTGCTTTTATAATAACCATCCTTATTGCTTCAATATTGTACGGTCTTGTCGTCTTCCATCCCCTACCTGACTCAGAAGGGCAAAAAAAAACAGATGCAGATTTAAAGTGCTACCAGACTATCGTGGAAAAAATTCACGCGGGCGAAAACTATTATTCGGCTGCCGGACATGAACTGCGTAAAATGGGTTACACCACCGCCAGTGTTTTTAACTGGCGTTTACCTGTCTTAGCCTGGTTTTTAGGAAAGCTCCCATCTTTGAGGACAGGCCAGATAATTGCGTTTATTCTGGCAATGACAACCCTGTTGATCTGGATGACGGTTTTCCATCAAAACCAGTATACCTTCTGGCAGATCTTTTTCGGCGGTTTGATTATGTCCGGCCCTGTAATTTTCAGCCTTGTCCCCGGCCCTTTCCTGACGCACGAGTTCTGGGCAGGAACACTCATTGCCCTATCTCTAGCAGTTCATGCTCGGGGATGGCGCTATGCTTCTGTGGCGGCAGGCCTTACGGCCCTTTTCCTGAGGGAATTGTCTCTTCCGTTTGTATTCGTAATGATGATCATGGCATATATGGAAAGCCAGCGCAGGGAAGCCCTGCTCTGGTTTATAGGAATTCTTTGTTTTGGCGGTGAATTACTGATTCATTGGTCAATTGTCAGCAAACTGATTACAGAAAATGATAAAGTTCTGCAGGGCGGTTGGATTGTTTTTGGCGGCTGGCCCTTCGTTTTGGACACTGCCCAGATGCATCCTCTACTTATCTTATCACCACCATGGATTATCGCGATTATTTTGCCGCTGGCTCTTTTTGGCCTTGCATGTTGGCGGGACTCAGCAGGAATAAGGATTACCTGCACAGTAGTCATATATCTTCTGGCTTTTTCGATCGTAGGACTACCGTTTAATATATACTGGGGTTTGATGTATGTATTTGTCATGCCTCTTGGATTACTACATTTGCCACATGTTTTCAGGCAACTTTGGCAACCGTTTCAGCAGCGGAAAAATAAATAATAACGAAAGTATTTTGAATATCCGAAATGAGAACTAACGCAAGAAAAATAATCCAAATTTTTTGTTTAATTGCAATAATATTATTCTTAACGCTATTTCTAAAAGAGTTCTATAATCAGTGGCCTCTTAGCAAAATGGGCAAAGACTTTACTGCTTACTGGGCATCAACTCACCTCTTAATCGATGGACAGAATCCGTATCAAGCGGATCAAATATTTGCTCTGCAAACATCGGTGGGTTCGACTGATAAAAGCCCCACCGTGATGTATAATCCACCGTGGGTCTTTACATATATTATTCCTTTTACTTTAGAAAATTATCTATTGGGCAAGTTTCTTTGGTTATTATTTCTTTTTATCTGCATGTTAATTTGTTCGATCTGGCTATGGCAATTATACGGAGGTACAGATAGGGATCGAAATTGGGGCCTTTTGATCCTTTTTACTTATGTACCCCTTTATTATACCTTTGCAAGGGGGCAGATTGTCCCTCTCATTCTTCTTGGAATTGTGGGCTTCTTACACTTCGAAAGGCGAAAGAAGTGGTTCCTGGCCGGAGTATTTGTGTGCTTACTTGGCATAAAACCACAGGATTCATATTTATTTTTTATAGCACTTCTTTTTTGGATTGTTTATAAGCGGAGATGGGGCATCTTATTAGGAGCGGGATGCGCAACTTTCTTTATAACAGCAATACCACTGTTTTATAACCATGACATTTTCTTTCAATATTACACAGAAATATTGGCCCATTCATTCCAGTATGATTGGCAAACGCCTACTCTAGGATATTGGTTGAGATCGATATGGGGAAAAGAAAAACTCTTTCTTCAGTTTTTTCCAACAATAGTGGGAACCGTATGGTTCTTCTATTATTGGCATCGTAACTACGCGAAATGGGTATGGGCCGAGCAAGTACCTCTCCTGCTCTTTGTTTCACTAATGACTACGTTTTATGTGTGGAGTAACGATTATCTATTGCTCATTGTAGCAATCATCCAGGCTAGTGTCTGGCTTATTAACGCGCCTCTGCGTCCCTATTCAGAATTTATGATTTTTCTATACTATCTAATTAGTTTAATGGCATGGGTTACTGTTTTTTCTGCTCGTAGTGAAAAATGGATCATATGGATGGTTCCTGCTCTATTAATAAATTATCTATTAATAAGGAATTTTTATATTAAAGCAAAGGTAAAAGTTTAACAACTCAGTCTGAATGAAAAACAGCCAGCATAGGAACACTCTTATATATTTCAAAGAACTAATTAAAAAACAGATCATAACTTTTCATCAGTAATTAAATTAATTGCCTTGGTACAACCATGTTTTAATTTACTTCTTTTTATATCTTCCGCAATCGTATAGATAGAAAGCCTGTTCCTTGCTCTCTTCAAATGTGCCATCATCTAAAATACGAGTTTTTACAACGGGAAAAGGAGAGCGCCAGTGAGCTATTGTTCTACCAGGAATATCTACGGTAGAGACAATATAATCCAGTTCCTCCGTATTCCGGCACACTCTAGAATAGTTTGACTTAAATTTCGCTTTATCAAGCCCCCAACCTAGTTTCCTGCCTATTTCTTTTGATTGCAAGGGATTTTCATCCATCAACGGAAGTATGACATTAATTCTCCTTGCATATTCAATGGCTGTTTTCTGATAGAATACGACCCCTGAGCCCTGATGTGCAGAGATGTAAGACGGTCTTCTTGCACCAAACCAAGCGAGTTCAGTTGAAGCATCCCAGAGGATGGTAGCGTTTTGGGGCAATATGTCCCTGAAAAATGCCGCATTATCTTGATTGCGCTCCAGCATTTTAGACCATGGAGACTGATGGTCCCATACCGCGAGTGAAAATATCAACACGGCAAAAGATAAAAATGCAATCTTAAGACTCGGGGACTTCCCCCAGTGATAGTAGAAAAAAAAGATCACCGGTAATAGTACCAGCGGAAGAAAGAGATTAAGAAGGGCGTATTCCGTCAATTGTGATGATAACGTAATATGGAAATCGTTTTTTATGAATATCCTGATCATGTTTATGACGTCAGGGAGGATAATATTGATAATTATAACTATAACGATAATCAAAAAGGCAACAGGTCGCAGAATCTTAACAGGAGGCAGATCATCTCGTGATGCCTGCACACAAAGATAGAGGAATATAAGCGTGATTCCAAAACTAATCACACCTAAGGATAGGGTGTACCAAGTCAAGACAAAAAAGGAACAGAGCAATAATCTGTTTTCCCCAAGCTTCAGAAAATTGATAATAAGCACAGTTGCGCCTAGTGCCGAGATAAATTGAAGAAACCAGAGGCTTCGCCAGGCCTGTATCTGCATGATCAGTTCAAGCCTTAAAAGCTCACCCCCAATGATATTGACTAACATCCCGCAACAGGCGCCTATAATAGCGCAAAAAAAGAGACGGCGCATAACTCCTTTGGAAAACAGACAGGCGGCGGCTGTTATGGAAATGCTAAAAAAGAGCTCTGCCCAGGAATTTAAAGGCCATTGGGTTAAAAACATAAAGCTAGACCTTACTGAAATAATTTGATGCCATTCAGGCGGTATGACACGGAATATCCCAGCAAATGGTTCTGTTTTAAAAATGCCTAGAAAAAAGATGGCGGCAACAAGGATTGGCGCTGAAAATAAAACTCGGGGATAAGTCAGGAGAAGGTAGACATAGACAATAAAACCGGCGCCCAGAGTCATCAGGGGATGAATCAAAAAAGAGATGAAGAATAAGACAGCAGAAGTAATATGCCTACCCTTAATAATGGAGGCTACCCCAAGGATGCAAAGAGCCTCTGAAAATATCCTCGGGCTCACGAATGGCTCAGCGTATTGAAAACAATTAAATCCCCCGTAATATGCCCTCATAAAAAAGAGTATGGCAAGGGATATACATAGTTCCTTCTCTTTAACAAATGTCCTGAATAGTGACACAGCCGCGAATATCCACAGCAGTTGACTAAAAACCGTAAGCACAAGTGCGCTTTTATATATTCCAAAAGACTTAATTAATATGGCATAGATTTGGGGAAAGATTGTGTAACTGCCCTGTGAGCCGAACTTAATAAAAAGGTCGCTCGCAAAGACATCAGGGTATAAATCCTTCAGGGCCATGAAAGTGTATATGACACCATCATGCCAGATGCCGTTATAAGGATGCTTGAGCAGCCACAGGGATGCAAGGATGGATACAACTACAGCACTTTGTTTCAGGCTTAAAGGCCTTTCCATTTGATAAACATCCTATTTGCTGATGTAGTTTTATTTTAACTTTATTTTGTAGCTGAACTATAAGAAACGCTCTTTTGTATGTCAATTAAATATTGACCGCAAGACTGTTTTTATCCAACGACCCGAAACAATCTATAGGAAGAAGATAGCGGCTGGGGCAATGGTATTTCTTTAACCCAATTCATAATACTATCTTTTCTGAGCCGCTCATATAAAGTGGATTGTTTAGGGGCCGTGGCATAGTATTGTTCTTCGGTTGATTTATTGCTTACCAGAATCATATCGATACCCCTTTGATGAACTAAGGTATGTGCTTTCTCATCAGATGTTGCAGTCATTATCCAGTAAGCATCAAGGATACCCTGCGCATTGCGATGATATGGAGTTGCAATTACTTCATAGTTGGTGCGATACAGAATTTCAGGGCCATAATCAATAAATGCAAGTATTCGTGACGGATGTTTTTGTTTTGCGCTGAGTTTGTTAAGTTCATTACACATTTGTGAAAGCGGTGCTATCATATCTGTTTTATTTGTTACAGGTGCCGCACCAATTATGTTTTGAAATCCATAACCAATGAGCAGGAAGCCGGCGCCAAAAGCCATAATTGTGAAAGGTCTGACGAAGGATATTATGATAGTTGAAAAATGTTTAAAATAAGCACTCTCCCATCGCAACACTACGCTCAACAGAGCGGCCAATGGTGCCAGTGTAATTATATTTCCATAGGGCAAAAGCCTTCGTGAAAATATTCCGGCTGTTGCGAATAGCAGAATTCCTGCTAACACAAAGATCCACCCCTTTATTTCTGCGTTTGGCTTTTTCCAAAGAATGAAAACAATATATGATGTGCCAACAATTGCGGAACCTAATAGTGAGATTAGAGGCATTAGAAATTCCCCACGCAGTGGCGACAAAACCTCATTTATATTATCAAGCCATATCGGAACGATCCTGGGATCAATATCAGCATAACCTCCCCGATAAAAACCAGGAAAGAAAAGCCATACACATAGAACGACGATTATTGCGGCAAACGAAGCGATTGAAAAACGCCAAGTTCGTCCTCGTTCGGCAAATACAGTGTTATGTCTAAAATAAAATACAATAACCCAGAATAGACTTATAAGACCGATTATGAACAAATGAGCTATGGATATCTTGTCATACTCAATGCTTGTCAGATCATACCAGGGACGTTCCAAAACAAGTGCAACTGCTGTAAATACAACAAGGGCTGCACTGTAATGTATATTCTTATTAATAAAGTCTTCATCTTTGAATATCCAAAAAATACCGAACACCAAGAAACTCAGAAAGATAAACATCATTGATTCGATATGGATCCACACTGATATGGCCCCGATAATAGCGGCAAGATAGCACATAGTTTTATTAAATGAGCCTTGAATGATTCTTAGAATGATACCTACTAATATAATGAATAAGAAACCCAGCAGAGAGTGATGGTCGGGTCGCCCGACATAATATTGGCCTAATGTGCCCACCTGGAATAGCAATAAAATACTGACAATATTTGATGCAGAAGCCTCAAGTATCGGACGAAAAGCCCAGGGAAGAAAAAGCACTGAGGCGGCCAGCAAGAAAGGACTGATAATAACCCCCCACCAAAAAAGGCCGGTCTTGAAACCTACAAAAGGTTTTGCAATCAATGCGCCAGTTAAAAGCAAAACATCAAGAGGCCTTGTCCAGTGTAGATTCACTCCATACGGGGCATTGCTTCTGGCATAGTTGGAATCATACCATTTACCACTTTCATATAATTGAACAACGCGATTTAGCCGCATGTAACAATCAGTATCTGCAAACTCGCCCTTCTTTACATTTGCATGCCCCTGCACATAAATAACTATTAATAAAACAATGATGAATACAGATAAAAAATAGATAAAGTATTTTGATATTTCAGCAGAATCAGAATCTGTTTCCATTCATGCAATCACTTATTAACGCTATATTGCAATTCTTAGTTTCCTCTTTTGCAGCAAATTCTCGTCGGTGTATTATCATTAACGATTATTTTATCTGTCAGACGGGATTGCAGCCCGTCTGACAGATTTCCATAGAGGATCTCTTTTATAAACGTAAGATGTCTATTTCAGAGGAACAATGGTCTCCCTGTATATTTTCCATCCTTCGTCTATTTTTCTTAAACTCAATGCCTTTTTAACTGTATCTTTGAGTATCGAGGAGCTGTAATATTGAGTAAAGATTGCCGTAGCAAGAGAAGTTTTTTCATCTGCTGATATTTTCAAATCTTCAATGCGGATACTTATGTTTTTACTTTTTTGGCGCACATTGGTTTTATAAGTTATCCAGGCATTCAGGTCCATTCCCTTTGAATAAAAATCTGAAGCATAGCAACTGCGGTAGGTTTGCATATCGCCCGATTGCCAACTCGCCAACCATTTGTTTATTAAATTTTGGACATCTTCTTCGGAAGCAGGTTTTGTTTCTTTTTGTTCATTGCTGACCTTAGCTAAAGCCTCTGGAACAGCCGGTGCCGGTTCAGCAGCAACAGGCGCAGGCGCGGGTTCAGGTGCCGGCGCTACAACAGGTACGGGTTCTGGTTCAGGTACGGCAGCAACAGGTTCGGGGGCAGTAGCAACTGCCTCCTTCTCAACAGCAGGTTCCTCAACTCTGGCAGACTCCATCTGCTTACTTTCTCCTCCGAAAGAGAAACAAATTCCGAAAGTGACAAGTAAATCGTTATATCTTTCATTAAAAGGAATTACATGACGAACATCGGCTCGCAGAGCAATATCGTCCGTTATGAAAATTTTCAGACCTGCACCGTAATCAACAGCAATTTTATTTCTTCTATATTCTTCAGGATAACCGTAATGAATTCCTCCGATGCCTATTGCCAGAAACGGCACAATACGGCCCTCCGGCATCAAATGCAAGATGCCTTCAACACCGTAACCATATACGTTTTGCCAGGGTTCATCGGGAACATTTTTAATTTCAGTCGGAATATAATTGAAAAATCCTTCTACGCCAAAATATTTTGTAAAATTATAACCTGCGCGCAAACCGACTGTATAAGATTCTTTAAGGTTCTCGTTGCCTTCAAAGACATAACCTCCGATAAAGGGGGTAACTGAAAAGGAACCAGCCTTGACCTCCGCCTGTGCTGTGGTGACGATAGCCATCAGCACCATGACAACTGTTAACATGAAAATTTTTTTCATAATGTTCTCCTTTTGCTTTGGCTTTTTATAATAAATAGTTTTTTCGGGGGGAAATTACACCTTGAATATATTTTTTATTTTATTTTCACGTAATATTATATCTTATTGAAACGTTTAAACAAAGCATTTTTTCTACATATACAAAGTCTATTATATAGTCAAACAAAAAGGGAGCCTCTGTTAAGCAGACTCCCTTAGATTTTCTGGCGGGGCCAAGGGGACTTGAACCCCTGCCCTCCGGCGTGACAGGCCGGCGTTATAACCAACTTAACTATGACCCCGAAAAATTCATTTAACTTTTATCTTCATTTTTTCAAACTTGCATTAAATGGTAGGCGGGACAGGGATCGAACCTGTGACATCCACGGTGTAAGCGTGGCGCTCTCCCGGCTGAGCTACCCGCCCCTAAACCATCAAAAACGCTGAGAGGCTTCTAGCAACAATGAAATTTCTTGTCAAGCTATAAAAGCACGAAAAAACATTTTAATTCACAGCTTGCGAACTCACCGGCACACCTGCTGTAAGTGTTGCGCTGATATTTTCTTCATCCTGCAGAAAGGCTATTTTCAGCACTTCATCGATATGCTCAACAAAAATAATCTTTAGCGCTTTTTGCACATTTTTCGGAACTTCCGCCAGATCTTTTTCATTATCTTTAGGAATAATCACCATTTTTATATTACCCCGGTGAGCGGCAAGGAGTTTTTCCTTGAGACCTCCAATCGGTAGAACTCTTCCTCTTAATGTAATTTCACCGGTCATAGCTAGATCGGCACGCACTTTTTTCTTCATTAGCGCTGAGGCAATGGAAGTAGCCATCGCAATGCCCGCGGATGGACCATCTTTGGGAATCGCTCCTTCCGGTACATGCACATGAATATCAATTTTTTCATAAAAATTCTTTGCCAGGCCAAATTGTTCGGCTCGAGCACGAATATAGCTTAAGGCCGCCTGAACGGATTCCTGCATGACATCACCTAATTTTCCGGTCATCGTCATCTTGCCGGTTCCTTCCATAACGGAAGCTTCAATAGCCAAAAGTTCTCCGCCAACTTCCGTCCACGCAAGCCCTGTTGTAAGACCAATTTTATCTTTTCCTTCTATCTCACCATGATGATATTTGGAAACTCCTAAATATTTGGAAAGGGACTTGGATGTGATAATCATTTTTTTCTTATTATCATTATTATTAACTATCTCTTTGGCAACTTTACGGCAAATGGAAGCAATTTCACGATCCAAATTACGCACACCGGCTTCCCGCGTATATTGACGAATAATTTTGAGGTAGGCCCCTTTAGTAAATTCTACATTGTCATTTGTCAGACCATTAGCTTCTATTTGCTTCGCGATCAAAAACTTTTTCGCGATTTGCACTTTCTCCGGTTCAGTGTAACCGGCAATCCTGATTACTTCCATTCTGTCCTGCAACGGAGCGGGTATTGTTTGTAAAACGTTTGCTGTCGTAATAAACATGATCTCCGATAAATCATAATCGAGATCAAGATAATTATCATTAAAGGCAAAGTTTTGCTCAGGATCAAGAACTTCCAGCAGTGCAGAAGATGGATCACCTCTAAAATCAGAACTAAGCTTATCTACTTCATCCAGACAAAAAACAGGATTGTTGGAGCCGGCTTTTTTTAGCATCTGAATAATCTTACCCGGCATAGCTCCGATATAGGTTCGACGATGGCCACGAATCTCCGCTTCATCATGAACGCCACCCAGAGACATACGCACAAATTTTCTATTCGTGGCTCTGGCCACTGACTTGGCGATAGATGTTTTTCCCACGCCGGGAGGACCAACCAGACACAGAATTGAACCTTTATTTTTCTTTACCAGCGATTGTACGGCAAGGTATTCAATAATACGTTCCTTGACACTCTTTAATCCATAATGATCTTCTTCAAGAATTGTTTCTGATTCTTTCAGCGTGTATTTGTTTTCAGTTTTTTCCGTCCAGGGCATATCCAATACCCAGTCAATATAATTTCTGACTACCGTAGCTTCCGCAGACATGGGAGTCATCATTTGTAATTTTTTAATTTCATGCCGGACTTTTTTCGCGGCCTCTTCCGACATTTTCTTCTGCTTTAAGCGTTTTTCCAAATCTGCTATCTCATTGGAAAAATCATCCTTTTCTCCCATTTCCTTCTGAATAGCCCGCATCTGTTCATTCAGATAGTAATCCTTTTGCGTCTTTTCCATCTGCTTCTTGACACGCCGCTTGATTTTTTCTTCGACCTGCAGGATTTCGATTTCAGAAAGCATCAGCGAATAAATTGTTTCCAGACGTTCACCAACGTCAAATATCTCGATAATTCTTTGTTTATCTTCCAGCTTCACGTTGAGATGGGTAATAACAACATCAGAAAGTTTCGAGGCATCTTCAATAACAGCTATTGTTCCGATCATTTCGACATGGATTTTTTTACTAAGCTTCAGATAAAGCTCGAAAGATTCCTTAACACTTCGCATTAAAGCCTGTTTTTTTACATCATTTTGATCATCAATTTCCTCTATTTCATTTACCTTAACTAAGAAAAAATCATTATTAGGCAAATATTCTTTGATGACTCCACGGGTTTTCCCCTCAACAAGCACCTTTACGGTACCATCAGGCAAACGCAAAAGTTGAATGATAATGCCAATTGTGCCGATATTATAAATATGTTCCTGTGTCGGATCGTCTTCCTTGGCATTTTTCTGGGCAACCATAAAAATACTTTTTTCATATTTCATTGCCGATTCCAGCGCGGCAATGGATTTTTCGCGCCCCACAAACAACGGCACAATCATATGTGGGAACATCACAACATCTCTTAGAGGCAAGAGCGGAATTACAATTGTTTTATCCTGATCACTGATTTTCTTTTCGTCAAACATGTTTTTTCCTGTATATTTCTTAAGCAGATTCAGACTTAGTTTCATAAATTAAAATTGGTTTTTCTTCTTTTAATACGACTTCTTCACTAATGACACATTCTTTAATATCACTCTGCGACGGTATATCATACATGATTTCCAGCATTGTATTTTCCAGGATGGAGCGTAAGCCCCGCGCGCCGGATTTTCTTTCCATTGATAACTTGGCAACAGCTCTTAGTGCTCCGTCTGTAAATTTTAAAGCTACATTTTCCAAAGCAAATAATTTTTTGTATTGTTTGATAATAGCATCTTTCGGTTCCACTAAGATTCGGATTAAAGTGGCTTCCTCCAATTCATCCAAAGTTGCTATAACGGGCAAACGACCGATGAATTCCGGTATTAATCCAAACTTTAATAAATCTTCCGACCTTACTTCAGCGAGTAATTCACCAACTCTCTTTTCTTTCTTACTTTTGATTTCAGCGCCGAAACCCATTGTATTAGCACCCAGTCGCTTGGAAATGATGTTTTCCAGGTCATTAAAAGCGCCGCCACATATGAATAAAATATTAGTTGTATCTACCTGAATAAATTCCTGTTGAGGATGTTTACGGCCTCCTTTTGGTGGAATGTTGGCCATTGTTCCTTCCATAATTTTCAACAGAGCCTGCTGCACTCCTTCGCCGGAGACATCTCTGGTGATTGAAGGATTCCCTGACTTCTTGGCAATTTTATCTATCTCATCAATATAAACGATGCCTTTCGATGCTCTGGTAACATCATAATCTGCATTTTGCAGCAAACTTAAAATAATATTTTCTACATCTTCTCCGACATATCCGGCTTCCGTTAAAGTTGTAGCGTCGGCAATTGTAAAAGGAACATTGAGAAATTTTGCCAGAGTTTTGGCCAGCAAAGTTTTACCGGAGCCGGTGGGCCCGATTAAAAGCACATTGCTTTTCTGAATTTCTATTCCGTCGGGATCAACATGGGAGAATAATCTTTTATAATGATTATAGACGGCAACCGACAATATTTTTTTAGTTTTCTCCTGACCGATAACATATTGATCAAGGAATTTCTTGATTTCTTTCGGATTCGGTAAACCTTTTTTGGAATCTTTTTCTACAAGGTTATCTTCCTCTTCCTCAACAATATACCGGCAAAGTTCAATGCACTCATCGCAAATATAGGCTGTCGGACCGGCAACTAATTTCCTTACTTCACTTTGCATCTTCCCACAAAAAGAACAAAAAAGCATGCCTTGTCCCGTTCGATTATTTTTGCTTTTTTTTATCACTTAATTCTCCTTTTTGTTTGAGTTGGCTGAAGATTCAGGTTTTCGAATTATAATTTCATCGATTAAACCGTATTCTTTAGCCTGTTCACTCGTCATAAAATAATCTCTTTCCGTATCGTTCATAATCCTGGAAAGCGGCTGTCCCGTTAATTCGGCCAAAATTTTGTTTAACTCGTCTTTTAACCTCAATATTTCTTTTGCCTGAATATCAATATCCGTTGCTTGTCCCTGAAAGCCTCCCAATGGCTGATGGATTAAAATTCTCGAATGAGGCAGAGCCAATCGTTTTTTCTTTTCTCCGGCCGCTAAAAGTATTGCAGCCATACTTGCTGATTGCCCCATGCAAACGGTTGAAATCGGTGATTTAATGTACTGCATTGTGTCAAAAATAGCCATACCCGAACTTACAGATCCACCGGGAGAATTTAAGTAGAAGAAGATTTCCTTGTCCGGATTGTCGGCCTCCAGATACAACATTTGAGCGACAATTAAATTAGCTACATTGTCATCAATCGCTGTGCCCAGAAAAATAATGCGATCTTTCAATAAACGGGAGTAAATATCATATGCCCGCTCACCCCGTCCGTCTTGTTCAACCACCATAGGGACTAAATTCACTATTAAACCTCCATACCCGCATCTTTTTTCTCAACGGTCTTAATATTGGCATTCTGCTCGATAAAGTCAAATGCCTTTTTTTGCATCAATTCGATTTTGAGATTATCTTTTCTTTCTTCATCATCGTACATTTTCTTTATTGATTCATAATCCCGTTTATGCTGGACAGCTAAATCATTAAGATATTTTTCTATATCGTTTTCTTCGACTATTAATGATTCCTTCTCGGCAATCTTTTTTAAAAGCAGGAAAGATTTGACTGCTTTTTCGGCATCATCCTTAAATTTATCATGCATTTTCAGGCTAAATTCCATCGCTTGTTCTTCATCTATGCCGGCTGAAATCATTCTTCTCTGATTATCGGCCATCATATAATAAATTTGTCTTTCCACAAGCGAAGGAGGTACTTCAAAATCGTTCTCCTTGATCAATTTTTCCGTAATAGTATTATGCAAATTAACATTAGCCATTTGCTGATTCTTTTCTTCTAAAGAAGCACGAACATCATTTTTAAACTCTTCAAAAGTATTATATCTTTCAAAGTTTTTTATAAAACTTTCATCATTATCAGGTAATTTCTTTGCCCTGATACTTTTTACAAATACATTAAACACCACTTCCTGACCGGCAAATTTACTTTCATGGTAATCAGCTGGAAACGTTACTTTAATCTCCTTTTTCTCTTCTTTTTTAGCACCGATTAACTGTTCCTCAAAACCGGGAACAAATTTCCCCGAACCGATTTCCAGAAAATAGTTTTCGGCATTTAATTCTTTGAACGATTCTCCATTTAAACTTCCTTCAAAGTCGATTACAACAAAATCACCCTTAACTACTGCGCGATCCTCTTTAACCTCCTCCATAGTGGCAAACATTTGCCTTATTTCGTCAATTCTTTTCTTAATATCATCATCTGTTATTTTAAATTCTTCTTTTTCTAAATCAATTCCTTTGTAATTTTTAGGTTCGAATTCCGGTTCGGTTTCAAAAGATGCGGTAAAAGCAAAATTTGCATTTTCTTTTATGCCTTCCTGATTAATTTCAGGTTGCGAAATAGGAACAATTTTTCTGTCTTCCAAAGCTTGCCAATAATATTTATTGACAATATTTGTTGTTGTTTCTCCTTCCGCCTGATCTTTAAAATAAGTTTCTAATACCTTGCGGGGGATTTTACCCGGGCGGAAACCTTTAAGCTTGGCCTTCTTCCCAACATCGTGATATACAGCATCCAACTCATTTTTAACCTCATTCCAGGGTATTTCCAACGACAATTTTTTCTTTACAGGACTCAAGTCTTCTATTTTTACTACGACCTCGCTCACTATAGTATCTCCTTCTTTATTGAAATATTTACAAGTTTCCGCTGAACACTGGTGCGAGAGAGGGGATTTGAACCCCTATCCGCTTAGGCGGGCTGGATCCTAAGTCCAGTGCGTCTGCCAATTCCGCCACTCTCGCCCGGGAATTTTATATATTCATTACGCACACAATTGTCAACGCGGATTATTTTTGTAATTACAAACAAAACCAGTTAAATTAAGCCTCTTGTGAATTTATGTATTTGATTATACGCTTTTATGCAAGAGAAATGTCTTTACGAAGAGGACGCTGTTAATGGGCACAAACAGAAGTTCTCCAGCCATAAAATACTCGCAAAATTTAACAAAAGAAAAGGGGATAACCCCCTTTAAATTGGTTAACCCCTTATTTTCATTGGTCGGGGCGAGTGGATTTGAACCACCGGCCCTCTGAACCCCATTCAGATACGCTACCAGACTGCGCCTTACAGTAAAACCCTGTCAAGAGCAAATCCATCAATGTTGTGTGTAATGATCACCCTTAATTCTCAATTAATACTCATAGGAAATCATCAACGTGCGCTACTTTACAGAGAATAATTTTATTGACATTAAAGCTTTATATATGTTAATTAAATAGCTGGAAAGTATTAATTAAATTTACATTTTGTTTAATATCTCCTATTATTTTCGTCATTTTAATATAAATGCCAGATTTACTGTCCTTGAAGGAGTTATCCTTGAAATTACAAGAAGTTAAAGAAATACTTGATGCTGATGTAATTGTCGGCGCGGAAAAATTGGATATGGAAGTCCAGACAGCTTTTGGAGCTGATTTGATGAGCGACGTTCTTGCTTTTGCGAAAGCAGGCAGTCTTTTGCTAACAGGTCTGACCAATTCCCAGGTCATTAAAACAGCTGCTACCAGGAATATTGCTGCCATTATCTTAGTTAGAGGGAAACAACCTTCTCTCGAAGCTGTCAACATGGCTAAAGAACTTCAGATTCCCATTCTAGCCACAAAATATATTTTATTCGAAACGGCTGGCATTCTTTATACTAAGGGTATAGTTGGTTGCCTGAAAAAAGTAAAAAGTGACAGTTTGTATAAAGAAGAATACATTGACAGTAAAGTTTAATATATGATACTAAAAACAACAATTTAATTTTGATATTTAAGTAAAAAAAACGAAATGTGTTTCTCGTGAGGATTAGATATTGAAACTGAAAGACGTAAAAGAAATACTTGATGCCGAGATCATAGTCGGTACGGAAAAATTGGATATGGAAGTCAAAACAGCTTTTGGGGCTGATTTGATGAGCGACGTTCTTGCTTTTGCAAAAGCCGGCAGTCTTTTGCTAACAGGTCTTACCAATAGCCAGGTAATCAGAATAGCCAATGTTATGGATATTGCCGCTATAATATTAGTTAGAGGGAAAAAACCTCCTATCGAAACAATTAATCTAGCCAAAGAATTTAAAATTCCTGTCCTAACAACCAAGTATATTTTATTTGAAACTGCCGGCCGTCTTTATACTAAAGGCATAGTTGGTTGTCTGGAACAAGTTGAAGATCACCGTGCAAACAGCTGAAAGTGAAAATCATTCATATAAGAATAGTTTTGATGTTGAAGGTGGTAATTTTGATAATGCAGGATCGGTTTCCACGCAAATAAAATCTATTCTCAAAAACATTGGTTTACCTAATAACATAATCAGGAAAGCAGCCATTGCCTGTTATGAATCAGAAATTAACATCGTATCTTATGCCCGGAAAGGGATTATCAATCTGACTGTCACTCCCAAGACTGTCGAATTTGATATCATCGATGAAGGACCCGGAATACCCGACATTGAATTAGCAATGGAGCAAGGTTATTCTACCGCAGACCGACAGATAAGAGAGATGGGATTTGGCGCCGGTATGGGACTTTATAATATCAAATGTTCTTCTGACATATTCAACCTTTCGTCGGAAGTAGATAAAGGAACTTTTCTGAAAATAATTATTAATATCTCTTAACTCATCAAGGATTTACTATGAACGTCGAAACTATCGTTAAAGAATTAAATTTAAAAGTGAGGTCTGTGTCAGACAAACTTAATAATAATGTCACAGGAGGTTATACGGGAGATCTTCTTAGCGATGTTATCGCAAATTCTCACGAGGGAGATATCTGGATAACAAGGCAGGTACACCAGAATATTGTTGCCGTAGCAAGCCTGAAGGAACACGCATGTATTGTATTAACTAATTCCTGCGAACCAACTCAGGAAACTTTAGAAAAAGCAAATCAGGAAAAAATACCCATAATTGTTTCTGATTTGCCTGCCTTTGAGTTAACTGGCAAAATCTATAATCTATTAGGGAAAAAAGATTAATTTACGGCAGCCACTTCAATGACCATGTGTTGGATGGTCATTTTTTAACACCATTTCTCTTTCCTGGCTAACTTTGTTGTCAGCGTCGCAGACTTTCTCACCGTATGTATATTTCACAATTCCAGCGTATATTTTTTTGTCTCATTTTTGTTGTAACGCTGCCTTTTGTTCAACGGTGAGAAGAACGTATTAAAAAATTATATCTTAACCTTAATTGATATCGTCAAGGTGGCAATTTTTCTAAAAAGGTATAATTAACAGGAAGGACCCATGCTGAAAGTTTTCAACTGTGATCTACACGTACACACTTGCCTTTCACCTTGTGCCGAACTTGATATGCACCCTATGCCGTTGGTAAAAAAAGCCTTGGAAACCGAGCTCAATATTATTGCCATTTGTGATCACAATTCTTCAGCAAATGTTCCTTATGTAATCAACGCCGCCCAGGGAAGCAATCTGAAAATACTGCCCGGTATGGAAATCACAACAATTGAAGAAGTCCACCTGCTGGCCATATTTGATTCTGTTTCAAATCTTACGTTAATGCAAAATATTATTGATCAGCATCTTAAAGGAGAAAATAATGAAGATAGTTTTGGTGTTCAGGCTATAGTCAACGAAAAAGGCGAAGTGGAGGGCATAAATAATCAATTGCTGATCGGCGCAACTGACATATCTCTGGATAAACTGATTGGTTATATACACCAATTTGAGGGATTAGCCATTGCCGCACATATAGACCGGGAAAGTTTTAGTGTTCTGAGTCAGCTTGGATTTATTGATGATAATTCCGGATTTGACGCTCTGGAAATAACACCTCGTACTGGTTTTGAACAGGCCAGAATTAAATATCCGGAACTCTTTAAATATTCATTTATTATTTCCTCAGATTCTCATTTTGTTAAGGATATCGGATCGGCAATTACACGAATCATTCTACAGGAACCATCTGTTGCCGAATTAAAAATGGCTTTTAAAAAACAAAATGGCCGTTATGTGATGGAGCAATAATGATTGAGCTTTCCGCGCATATTCTGGATATTGCCGAAAACTCCGTTCGGGCGGGAGCCAAACTAATTGAAATCAACATTAATGAAGACACAGCAAGCGATTCTCTTTCCATAGAAATTATCGATGATGGTCAGGGGATGAAACCGGAAGAAATAAAAAAGGCTTTAGATCCATTCTATACAACAAAAACCGTAAGGCGTGTAGGTTTAGGCCTTCCACTCCTTGCCGATGCTACCCAAAGATCAGGTGGTCATTTTAATCTGGAATCTCAAGAAGGCAAAGGAACGACTGTTCAAGCATCTTTCGGCCTCAGTCACGTAGACCGACAACCTCTGGGAGATATTATCGGCACATTAATTATTCTTGTCGCCGGTAATTCAGATGTTGATTTTGTTTATAAACACAGGCGTGATGACCGGGAATTCGAACTGGACACTAGAATAATACGTAAAGAAATTAGCGACATACCTATAAATCATCCTGAAATATTAAAATATATTCGGGGCGTTCTGGAAGAAGGTTTTGACGAAATAAAAAAATGAAACAAAATTGCTCCTAAAATCGAAAAAAAAATTCAGAAACCAGCAATCAGATGTTGATTTTATCTACAAACATTGATATATGACCGGCAGTCAAGGGACATTATTAAGATAATTACGAAAATCAAGAATGTGGCGATAAAACATTCTGAAAAATTAAAAGTATATCCGGGGTATTTTAGAAGGAGGTTTTTGTACGACAAAGCTTGAAGCTTAAATAGCCCCAAAAGATCGAGGAGGAATTTGATGAAAGCTGAAGACACAGAGTTATTAAAAGATTTTTCAAAAGAACAAGTAAAAAAGCTAAACAGCATTATTGAAAAATTTAAAGGTAAGCCGGGCGGGTTAATTCCGGTACTGGAAGAAGCGCAAGTCGTTTTGGAATATCTTCCTATATCCGTTCAGAAAAAAATTGCAACCGGGTTGAATCTGCCGCTGAGCCGTGTTTACGGCGTTGTTACCTTTTACTCATTTTTCACAATGACCCCGCGAGGCAAGCACACTGTTCGTGTTTGTCTGGGCACAGCCTGCTATGTACGTGGCGGCAAGGCAATCTATGAAAAATTAGAAAAAGAGTTTGGAATAACTGAAGGAGAAACGACACCTGATCGCATGTTTACGCTGGAAACTGTAAGATGTTTGGGAGCTTGCGGACTGGGTCCTGTCGTTGTAGTGGATGAAGATGTCCATGGCCGGGTAAAGCCGGGGAAAATTAAAGAAATTTTAAGTCAATACAATTAAAGAAATTTCTATATAATAAAATGGAGGGAAACCGATGGCGAAATTAACTATTGATGAT
Source organism: Deltaproteobacteria bacterium HGW-Deltaproteobacteria-2 (assembly GCA_002840505.1). Taxonomy (NCBI): domain Bacteria; class Deltaproteobacteria; species Deltaproteobacteria bacterium HGW-Deltaproteobacteria-2. The sequence continues at coordinate 424,090 of PHBC01000002.1, forward strand.
TTAAAAAAGATTAAAACAAAAGTACACAAAGAAATGTCTCTGCGTGATGGCGTACGTCGCGTCAAAATAACTGTTCACATGGGAACATGCGGTATCGCTTCGGGAGCAAAAGAAGTTATGGATACTCTTCTTCAGGAAATTGAAACCGCCAAGGTAAATGATGTTGTCGTTACAACATCCGGATGCATGGGACTCTGCAGCCGCGAGCCTTTAGTTACTGTTGAGGTATTAAATCAGGAACCCATAAAATATGAATATATGAATACCAACAAAATGAGACAGGTTTTCAAAAAACATGTTCTTGACGGAGAAATTCAGACGCCTTTTGTTCTGGCTAAAGGCTCTGAAGTAACAAAATAAATTTATCGCCTGTCATGCACTGCCAAAAAGCATGATAATTTCCTAAGGAGGATATTGGCTAAATGAAGGTTTTTCGTTCACACTTATTAATTTGCGGAGGCACAGGTTGTCAATCTTCCGGCAGTCTCGCCGTTAAAGAAGCTTTATTAGAAGAAATTGAAAAAAGAAAATTAGTAGAAGAAATAAAAGTCGTCGAAACCGGCTGTAACGGTTTCTGCGCCTTGGGCCCGATAATGGTAGCTTATCCAGAGGGTGTAATTTACGTTGAGTTAAAGCCGGCGGACATCCCGGAACTGGTTGAAGAGCATCTGATTAAGGGAAGAATAGTAAAAAGATTATTATACCACGAACCCGGCACAGATAAAATAATTCCCACTATGCAGGAAATTCCCTTCTTCGCTCTTCAGGAATTACGCGTATTGAAAAACCGTGGTCTTATTGATCCGGAAAGGATTGAAGAATATATCGCTCGCGATGGTTATGCCGGTATGGCTAAGGCACTTACAGAAATGACGCCCGAGCAAATCGTTAAAGAAATGCTCGATTCAGGTTTGCGCGGCCGGGGTGGAGCTGGATTCCCCACCGGTTTGAAATGGAAATTTGCCGCCCAGTCCAAAGGCGATGTAAAATATGTTTTATGTAACGCTGATGAAGGCGACCCGGGTGCGTTCATGGATCGAAGTGTCCTGGAAGCGGATCCGCACGCCGTCCTGGAAGGAATGGTCATTGCGGCCAAAGCCATCGGTTCTTCTCATGGTTACATTTACTGCCGCGCTGAATATCCCCTGGCAATTCATCGTTTAAATATCGCCATTGCCCAGGCTAAAGACGCCGGTTTGCTGGGTAAAAACATTTTAGGCACCGGTTTTAATTTTGATCTGGAAATTTATCAGGGTGCAGGCGCATTCGTCTGCGGTGAAGAAACAGCCCTGATGACCTCGATTGAAGGAAAAAGAGGCATGCCCCGTCCGAGACCACCCTTCCCTGCTGTGGCCGGTCTTTGGCAAAAACCCAGCATCCTGAATAACGTGGAAACTCTGGCCAATGTCGGACAGATCATGTTGAAAGGCGCAGCCTGGTACGCATCCATCGGAACAGAGAAGAGTAAGGGAACAAAAGTTTTCGCTCTTACCGGTGATGTTAACAACGTCGGCTTGGTTGAAGTTCCCATGGGAACTAAACTGGGTACTATCGTTCACGACATCGGCGGTGGCATCCCCAATGGCAAAAAATTTAAAGCAGCTCAACTGGGCGGTCCATCCGGCGGCTGTATTCCCATTCAGCACTTGAACGCTGCCGTTGATTACGAGAAAGTTGCCGAACTTGGCGCTATCATGGGTTCCGGCGGATTGATTGTTATGAATGAAGACAAGTGCGCCGTCGATATGGCCCGGTTCTTCATGGATTTCTGCCAGGATGAATCCTGCGGTAAATGCACGCCCTGCCGTGAGGGAACAAAACGCATGCTGGATATATTAACCAACATCACTCAGGGCAAAGGAAAAGAAGGAGACATCGAACTGCTGGAAGAAATGGCGGGAGTAATCAAAAACGCGGCTCTTTGCGGACTGGGGCAAACCGCTCCCAATCCCGTTTTGAGCACCATCCGTTATTTTCGCAAGGAATATGAGGAACACATCCGTGATCATCGCTGCCGTGCCGCTGTATGTTCGGCAATGTTTAAATCTCCCTGTCAGCACACTTGCCCGATTGAAATGGATATTCCTTCCTATGTCGCACTGGTTAGAGCGGAAAGATTTGACGACGCGTATAAAATACTTTTGCAGAGCAATCCCTTCCCCTCTGTCTGCGGAAGAGTCTGCGATCACAAATGTCAGAGCAAATGCCGCCGCGGCAATATGGATGAACCCATTGCCATTAAATTCCTGAAGCGTTTTATCACCGATAACGCACCGCGTCCGAAGATTGAAGCCGTACCTGTCACCCGCAAAGAAAAAATAGCCGTTGTCGGCGCCGGTCCCTCAGGATTGACTGCCGCGCGTGACCTGGCTCTTCGCGGTTACAAAGTGACCGTTTTCGAAGAATTACCCAAAGCCGGCGGTATGCTTTATTGGGGCATCCCCTCCTATCGTCTGCCGCGCAATATCCTCGATAAAGAAATTGACGATATTCGTAAATTGGGCGTGGAAATCAAGTTGAAAACTCGCGTTGGCAAAGATATTACTTTTGCCAAACTGCAAAAAGATTTCAATTATATCTATCTGGCCACCGGTGCCCACAAGAGTCAGAAGATGGGCGTGGATGGCGAAGATATGAAGAACGTTTATGGGGGCGTGGAATTTCTGCGCGATTTTAACGCCAATGAAGGCAAATGGCTGAAAGGCGAAAAAACTCTGGGCAAGAAAGTGGCCGTCATCGGCGGCGGTAATTCCGCCATCGACGCCGCCCGCATTGCCGCACGTCTTGGCGCGAACGTCACCATTCTTTATCGCCGGTTGAAGCAGGATATGCCCGCGGCCGAAGAAGAAATTAAAGCCGCCGAAGAAGAAGGAATCAAGATTGAATTTCTGGTCGCTCCTTTGAAAATCGAAGGAACAAAAGGAAAGGTCAGTTCTATCACCTGCCAGCGGATGAAACTGGGCGATTTCGATAACAGCGGCCGCAAGAGACCTGTCGCTGTTGCCGGTTCTGAATTCACTATGAGCGTGGACGCCGTCGTCGCCGCTATCGGTCAGGTTCCCGATATGAGTTTTGTCGATAAGAAATCCGGTATTGAGATCAACAAGTGGGATTGTTACAACGTCGGCAAAGGCTATCAGTCACGCACTGATAATCCCCGTTATTTCGCCGGCGGCGACGCCGTAACCGGTCCGGATACAGTCATTGCCGCTATCGGCGCCGGACATCAGGCTGCCGATGATATCGACGCGGCCATTCGCAAGGCCAATGGTGAACCCGCTTATGAAAAACCGGCTCTGGAAAAAATCGATGTTCCTTTAATCATCGACGAAGAGAGCATCGAAGCTCCTCAAATGGCAATGCCGGAAATGTCTGCATCCAGACGCAAAAAGACTTTCGAGGAAGTGGAGCTGGGATTCAAGAAAGCAGACGCCATTAAAGAAGCATGCCGCTGCCTGCGCTGCGACGCATCTGTTTGATTTATGACTGTACAACGATAAAATACTAAAGTTACTCACATCAAGAAAAAAGAGGTTTGTTCTTACGGGACAAACCTCTTTTTTTATAAAAGAAAAACAATTGTTACTTACGAATTCAAATAATACTTCGTATGATCATCAGACGTATCTCCCTATCAATTAACTGCTCTCGAATGCCCAGAGGCGAGCTACGGATAGATATATTAATGGGGCGGGATTATCCAGATGACTTGAAAAAATACAAACTGTTAATACACTGAAGTGCCCGCACGATTGATCTCCGGGAAATGCTCAACCGACGGCCTAAAGCACAGAAAGCTGGCGTTCCTTTAACCAATTATGGTGTTACAATATCTTTTCTGCGGGGCATAACCTCATGTAGTCTTTTCCCCTTCCCTTCCTCACTTTGGACCTTCGAAAATAAAATAAAAATTAAAGATTCAGAACTATTACCATTCATTACTTATGAAAATCAATTATTTATCTTCATAATAAAAAATCCTTGCTTTTTAATTTTTTTTAAGTAGAATTGGTCCAATGGTAGTACCAATATATAAATTATCCAGTTGAAGCAGAAACTCTCAGAATTAATCAACCTCTTAATAAATACTACTCATTACTTCTCGTGGTGCTACATAAATATTTTTGATTTTAAGTCATAGAATCTAATAAGGATCTCTTATGGAAAATGATTTAATCCCTGTTGAAAAAATTAAAGTACCGGAACAAATCGCCGAAATGCTGTTAAAATACATTTTACAAGGTGGTGTAAGTCCCGGCGATAAATTGCCTCCGGAAAGAACATTGGCAACACAACTCAATGTAACAAGAGCAACCTTGCGCGAAGCTCTCAAAAAACTTGAGCAATTAAAACTGATTGTTATCCATCAGGGCAAAGGAATTATTGTTGAGGATTTTCATAATGCCTCCATAGATCTGATATTTTCTTTACTGGTAATAGATGGTGAAATCGACTTTAAAATTCTGGAAAATATTTTTGAAGCCAGGGAACTTTTTGCAACCGATGTGGCAAGACTGGCGGCAAAAAGATCAGAGAAAAAAGATATTGAACAGATGAAAATACTGATGGAAGAGCTGGTCAATACAACTGATCCGATAAAAATACACCTTTTGGATTTCGAATTTTTCCGACAGATGGCACTGGCCAGTAAAAACATTGTCTATATACTTCTGATGAATACTATTAAAACAATTTATGACAAACATCTGGACCTATTCCTGCCGTCATCCACAAATCTAGATACATCTTTACAACAGGAAATATTGAAAGCTGTCATAAATGGAGATGAGGAAAAAGCGGCACAAAGCGCCAGAAAATTTCTACAAAGAGGGATGTCGTTACTTAAATCTCTCAATTCCACTTAAGAACGGTTGAATAGTCAGGAAACCAGCCCCATCTGGTTTTCAGCTTTAATAAGACTTTAGAAAAAAACATATTGCAAAGGAATAAAAAAATGCAAACAGCCAAGAATCTCACAGATTATCAGACCGAGTCGCAGGAAAAACTGAAAGTACTGAAAATACAGCGCACCTGTGTTCACGACGGACCCGGCATCCGCACAACGATTTTTTTTCAAGGGTGCGGATTGAGATGCGTCTGGTGTCAGAATCCGGAAGCGCTGACGTTCCGGCCCGAACTTGCTGACGCCGGCGACTACTCGATTTCCGGTATCGTCGAACTTGTTTCACGAGACAAGGAATATTATTACAAAACAGGCGGCGGTGTAACGCTATCCGGCGGTGATCCCCTTTTGCAGGACCCGGACAGCCTGATACCACTGTTGAAGGAATTGAGGAAAGAGAAGATCCATGTCGCCGTAGAGACTTCGCTGCACGTGCCTTGGGCTACTGTGGAGAAACTAGCACCCTACGTGGATCTGTTTCTCGCGGACTTGAAAGTTGTAGGCGATGAGGACCTTCACAAGAAACTTACCAAGCAGGATACAAAGCTGATCCTGGAAAACTTAAAGAAATTGCTTGCCCTTAACGCCAATATTAAATTCCGCATGGTTATCGTTCCGGGTTATAACGATGGCGAAGACCGCATCAAGGCAACAGCGGATTTCTTGAAGTCAGTGGGCCACAATTCCATCGAGTTACTTAAGTACCACAACATGTACGAAGAAAAAGCCAGACGTCTCAATTTAGTCACAGAACCTCTGAATATCACTAATGACCAGAGCCTCGACGCAGTCAAGAAAGCTGTCGAATCATTCAAGGCTCAGGGTATCAAGGCTGAGTGCTATGATCTGGATGCCAAGAGGCATAAGGCTGTTTTTACGAAGCGCGTCTCTGACATCCATGAAGCTATCAGGAAAAGCGGCAGAGCCCTGTGCTTTGAAGTTTCCAGGCTAAAGACGGATTACTACAAAAAAAACGGTTTTAAAAAACCTAATCCCATTCACAGAGCGGAACGTCTGGACTATGTATTGAAGAATAAGAGTGTTATCATCTACCCTCAAGAACTTCTCGTCGGTAATTTCACGGCCAAGAGATGTGCCGGCCAAATATGGGAAGAACACTACGGCGCTCTTTTCGCTTCAATTCTCCATCAAATCCATCGCCAAAAACCTGTTGCGTTCCAATGCACATGGAAGGAAAGGATTAACTTCTTTTATAGAACTCTTCCATTCTGGCTGGGGCACTGCCTCCTCTTGAAGACCGCTAATTCGATTCCCAAGTTCATGATGACCATTGCCCGTGCCTCGGAAAATGCGTACGGATTCAATAACAACATGGCCGCCATTGCGCATTTCACAATGAACTATGACCGCATTCTGGCCCTGGGCACAACAGGGATCATTAAAGAAATTGAGGCCGCCCGGAAAGGAAAACCTCAAAGCAGTCAAGCCTTCTACGATGGCGCGATTATCACTTTAAAAGCATTGGAAGCTTTCGCCGAACGTTATGCCGACGAACTCACGCGCCTGGCCAAAGAAGAAAAGGACCCGCAGCGCCGCAAGGAGCTGGAGAAGATGGCCGCCATCTGCGCTTATGTGCCTAAAAATCCTGCCCGCACTTACCATGAAGCACTCCAGAGCATGCTGTTCTTCCAGATCGCCGTCTGCACCGAGTCCTACGAAAACGCCATCTCTCACGGCCGCCTCGATCAGGTGGTCTACCCCTACTACAAGAGAGATAAGGAAGCCGGCATCATCGATTACGATAAGGCGAAAGAACTGCTGGCCCTCTTCATCCTCAAGATGGACGAAGTCATCCTCGTCAATGACGGCGACACCTACCTCCGTATCGGCAGGCTCTTCGAGACCATGTCCGTAGACCAGGCGATTACGGCCGGCGGTCTCGGTCGGGACGGCAAGGACGCCACTAACGACTGTACGTACATGTTGCTCGATATCTGCGAACTTCAGCCTTACGCGTGTAATATGACAGCAAGGATTCATAAGGACAGCCCTCAGGAATACCTGGACAGGCTGGCCGAGGTATACATCAATGGCGCTCCCATGCCGGCCCTGTACAACGATGAAGTCTATCTCCCGAGCCTGGCCAAGCATTATCCCGACATCCCCGCGGAACATGCGAGAAATTACGCCGTTATCGGATGCGTCGAGCCGAACGTCAACGATGACCATTTTGGCAACACCGACTGCGCCAACGTAAACGTGGCCATGCCTTTCCTGCAGGCCTTGAAGGGCGACGAAAGGGATCTGTGGAACGTCGGCCTCGCCGATCAGATGGAAAAGATGACTACAAAGTTCTTCGAGTACAACTGCCGGAGGGACAACAAACCTTCCAAGTATATCCTCGCGAAATACATGGGCGCCCGCAATAGATTCAAGAAGAAGAGAACTCCCGCACCGAAACCGCCCAAGAGCATGGAAGAACTGCTCGCGCGTTTCCAGACGCGTCTGAATTTCATCACCAACTCGATCCTTGCCGACCACCAGGATATCGAGAAGGTAATTGCCGAACACTTCACGACACCTCTTTCCTCGACGCTCTTTCCGAATTGCATCGACAGTGGAAAGGATCTGTGCCAGGGCGGTGCCAAAGTGAACAGCAGTGGCATTCAGGCGGTAGGAATAACGGATGTAGCGGATTCTCTGTTCGCCATTGACGAGGTAGTATTCAAAAAGAAATTATATTCCGTCACCGACGTCATTAATGCTATCGATAACAACTTCGAAAGTGAACGCAACCAGGAGATCAGAAAGGCCCTGCTTGCTGTTCCGAAGTTCGGCCACGACGGCTCGAAAGATGCTTCTGCCTGGGTCAACAAGACTCTGGATATATGGTGTAAGGCGCTGAAGTCGGTGAAGAACTGCCCCCGTAACGGCATTTATACCGCCGGCTACTACGCCCTGAATGTCAACGATCTTTACGGGCATAAGACGCCAGCCCTGCCTTCGGGGAGACTGGCCGGCGTATCGCTTGCCAACAGCGTCACCCCTCATTACGGAATGGAGACGAACGATTTATTGTCATCGCTCAACTCCGTTGCTGAGGCCGATTTTGTAAACTATGCTCCCAACGGCACCACGGTGACGTTCACCGTCGATTCGGCTTTATTCCAGGGAGCGGAAGGAGTCAAGAACCTTGCCGGCATCTTCAGCACCTTCTTCAAGAAAGGCGGAATGCAATTCCAGCCCAACGTCATCGACAGACAGATACTATTGGACGCGTACGATCATCCGGAAAAGTATCCGCACCTGCTGGTTCGCGTTGCCGGCTATTGCTCGTACTTTAATGATCTTTCTGATGACTTGAAAAAGATTATTATTAACAGAACTTGTTATTCTTAGAAACTGGGGCGGGATTAAATAATGGTTATTTAAGATGGAACGGAAAAAAATTTAAAGGAGGATTTATGAAGAAATCGTTATTATTTTCCATCATTTTAATTTTAATTGCAGCATTGGCCTATGGAGCAGAGCCACAGAAAGTAAATTTCAATATCGATAAAGCGAAGCTGGAGTCGGGTACTCTTCAGGTCTTTGAGGAAAATTATGTAGTAGAAGGCAAGGGACAGAAAAAGCGCGCTGTCGGGATCATTCTGATCAATGCACCACCTGCAAAGGTTTGGGATGTTCTTGAAAATTGGGATGTTATGGGAGAATTTGTTCCCGGTCTCTCATATTATAAGACAGTTCATGTTATAAAACCCATCGGGAAAGATGATATTGGAGAAACTCTTATTGAAGGAAAACTTAGTTTCCCTCCTATCAGGTATACCCTCGATGTCAAGTTTGATAAAGCCAATTTAAGGCAGGACTGGCGTATGGTAACGGAAAAAGAAATTGCATCTTACAATGCTAAACAAGAAGTTTTGAAAAGTAATAGTTCAATGATCAAAAGTATAGAAGGATATGAATATCTTGAACCCTATAACAACGGTTCACAAACAGTTTATACATACGCGCCTATTATTGAAACTTTCGGTGCCGTACCCAATTTTGTCGATAGGGCATTAACAAAAAATACGCTGTCCGGATATGTCAAATCCGTGAAGAAGCGTGTAGAAACCGGTAAATAACAGAAGACGTTGTTGTTGTAAACCAATTACAAATTATTCTGTTAAACATTTTGAAAGCCATAGTTGGTAACGGAAACGCTTTATCTCCTGGCGTATCCGTTACTAACTTTATTGGCATAGAAGATCTCATTGTTTCATAATTAATACTTAATGGGCAAAATACTTCTTGCCAGACCAACTCACTCTTCACCTTGAAAAAATATTTGTTGAATTACACGGTTTTCCATATACATAAAACCGGCGAGAAATTAATTCAAAACATGCTCAATGGAACTTTGAAAACAATACGCGCAAAAATGGTTTGCGACAGACTCCAGAAAATTGAGGAAGACGAAAGAGATGTCTATATCTGATAAATTTGAAAAACTTCTGATCAAAGCCGAGACCGGTGAGAATTTAACCCGCGAGGATATTGTTAATCTTCTCAAACTACCCGGTGATTATTCGCCTGCCTTGTTCGCCGCAGCCAACCGCGTTCGTAAAAAAAATGTTGGCGATGAGATATTCTTGCGCGGCATCATCGAATTTTCCAACTACTGTGAACGTAACTGCCTTTACTGCGGTTTGCGTAATAGCAATGAGAAACTCAGCCGTTACCGCATGACCGATGATGAAATAATAAATACGGCGCAAGAAATTAAAAAATCGCGCGTATCTACGGTAGTTCTGCAATCAGGAGAAGATTCTTTTTATTCCGCTGACAGGATTTGTCGTTTGATTGAACAAATAAAAAATGAAACAGGGCTTATTATCACATTATCCATTGGTGAAAGAAGCGCTGCTGATTTTCATTTATTTCTGCAATCAGGCGTAAGCCGTTATCTACTCAAACAAGAAACTGTAGCGCCGGAACTTTACAAATATCTGCGTCCAGGATGCCAACTTGATCAACGAATACAATGCCTGCGCTCCCTCCAACTTCTGGGCTTTGAAACAGGAACAGGAAGCATAGTGGGCCTGCCGGGACAAACACTGGAAATCCTGGCGGATGATTTGTTTTTTATGAAACAACTTGATGCTGACATGCTGGGTATCGGACCTTTTATCGCTCATCCTGATACGCCTTTTGCCGGCATTGAAAATGATGATATCGAACTCACCCTGCGTGTTCTGGCCATTGCGCGATTGCTTACCCGCGATACCAATATTCCCGCGACAACCGCTCTGGGCACGCTTCATCCGCAGGGACAGCTCCTGGCTCTTCAGGCCGGAGCCAACGTTGTTATGCCTGATTTTACGCCGGAAATTTACAAAATGCGCTACGACCTTTATTCCGGCAAATCAGATGTTGGTTCGGCAGAAGAAATAATCAGCAGGCTGGAAAAAGATTCTCAGTCTATCGGCAGAACACTTTCATATTCACCGGGGCATCGTACCAAAAAATAATTATTCATCGTTCATACCCTTTCGCCTTAAATGATAACACGGCCAATAAAGTTAGCCAAAGAAAGCGAATCGGTATCAGATATAATTATAGTGAACTTATGGCTATCAAATCCTGGACATGAACATGTCTTTTTTCGTCTATGGATAAACCTTCGTCGATCAGCTCCAGCACCAGCGATTTTTCTTCCGGGAATTTATACCCTTCGTAATCCTGACGAAAGAGAAGTCCGCTTTGCCGGTTGGCCCATACATTCATGCTATGATCAAAACACACACTCGATGTAACATTCAAATTATTAATCATCACACGTAGCTCCTCCAGCCGCTCGTGTGGCGAAGAGATGTGCATCCTGCCCTGCTCATAATCATCAAATATCGGCGTACCGCAACGCGGCACAAAAGGACGTGATCTAATATAGTGCGGGTTGATTTCGTTTAAGACACGTGCTGTATTTTCCGCATTTTGCCGCCAGCGTTCTCTCCCTCCTATATCAGGCATCCAATATTCGGAAAGCTGGAAACCAGCCGCCATCGCTTTTTTACCTCCTTCGATCTGTTCAGCACTGGTTACGCCTTTGCGGATAATTCTCAGTACCTCATCATCCCCTGTTTCCAATCCTACATGAATGCGATCAAGACCCGACTCGCGAATAGCTTTTAAATCTTCAAGCTTTCTCTGCGACAGCGTTTTCGAACGGGTATATGAAGTCACTCTGGTCAGGGTGGGAAGAGTCTTTCGCAAATGCTTCAGCACTTCGATAAGTTCCAAAGGTCTCATAATCATGCTGTCGGCATCCTGAAGAAAAGCCGTTTTACCTCCATAATAAAGCCAGCTGAATACAGTAGAAAAACAATGATTCTCGTTAAGATACGGATTGACGCTCAAGAGTGCTTGCAGAACATCTCTGTTAATCCGACCTTCCTGCCCAACCTTTCTTGCGACTTCCTGTATCTCATCAATGATAATCCTTACTGTATTGATATCGGTTTTAATATCCTCAACCGAACGATAAACAAAGGAATGATCCTTGTACATTTCGCAAAATGTGCATTTATTCCAGGGACAATTTTCAGTAACCCTCAATAAAAGCGACCCACTTCCCCCTTCGCTGGGTGGACGATAAACACCCACGGCAAAAGATAATTTGCTGATTTTTTCAACGTTATTTCTATAAGCGCCATTTCCCGATATCAAAGCCACATTTACTCCTTTTTTAGATAAACCTGTAAAATAATATAACACTATTTAACCATTTGACAACATAAGTTATCGAAGTTATTTATGACTTACGGTCAATTAAAATAATCGAAGAATAATAAACATTTATGTTTGACAAAATAAAATATTGAGGCTATAAGCAGTTTCAAATTGCTGACTAATTCGTTTAAATACCATGCAAAAACTTATGAATATGAATCTGTGTGGTAAAAATGGAAGCATCTAAAATAAATCAGAAGTTTTGATAAATTTTAAATTAAGAGAGGAATGAAATTTATGGCAAATGAAAATTTAGAAAGCAAGAGGTGGTTAATTGCCGGCGCAGCTGTTATCATTCAGCTTTGTCTCGGCACTGTGTACGCATGGTCTGTTTTTAAAATGCCTTTAATGAAAATGCACGGCTGGGATGGAAAAACAGTCCAATACACTTTCATGATTCTTATGGGTATTCTTGGATTGGCTGCTGCTTTCGGCGGCACTCTGGTTGATAAAAAAGGACCCCGTTTCGTCGCCACGATTGGTGGTATCCTTTTTGGTATCGGTACATTAGTAGCCGGTTACGCTGATCAGATTGGAAGCATCACTCTTCTTTATCTTGGTTTCGGCGTAATTTGCGCATTGGGCAATGGTTTTGGCTACGTTACACCGATTGCCACCCTGATTCGCTGGTTCCCGGATAAAAGAGGTCTGGTAACCGGTTTGGCCGTTATGGGTTTCGGCGCCGGCGCTTTCTTCATGGGCAAAATCGCTCCAGTCATGATAAAGGCCTTCCAGCAGATTGACCCCACCGGAAAAATTATCTCCTCCGGTGTATCCACAACCTGGTACATCTGGGGTGTGATATTCCTTGTTCTTGTAACAGGTTCCGCACAGTTATTCAAAAATCCTCCCAAAGGTTGGCTGCCTGCCGGTTTCAAACCCGCCGCTACAACTGTTTCCGCGGCTGATTCTTTCACTTTAGGCGAAGCCGTAAAGACTCCCCAATGGTGGATGCTCTGGTCTATGCTGTGCCTTAACGTATCCGCCGGTCTTGGTCTGATTTCCCAGCATTCCCCGCTGGCTCAGGATATTTACAAGAAAACAATGGGCTTAACCGGTGATTTGACTCCGGAACAAGTAGCTATAGTAGCAGCTGCCGGTGGAGCTGTTGTTGCCTACGCCGCAATATTTAATGGTCTGGGAAGACTTTTCTGGGCAAAAATTTCCGATAATATCGGCCGTAAAATGGTATTCTTAATTATGTTTGCCACTCAGGCTGTTTTGTACGTGCTGGTTGCCAAAGGATTCATCGCAACCTATTGGCCTTTCATTTTTGCTTCCTGTTATCTACTGGCCTGTTACGGCGGTGGCTTCGCTACCATGCCTGCTTTTGCCGCGGATTCATTCGGTCCGGCAAATATTGGCAAGGTATACGGTTTCATGCTGACCGCATGGAGCGTCGCCGGTATTGTCGGCCCCTTTGCATTTGAAGCATTCAAACCTCAGGCGCTGATGATTGCCGCCGGTCTTTTAACCATCGGCTTCTGCATTACGCTGGTTTACAAAGCGCCAAAAGGTAAAAAAAGCTAAGTAAAATATTTTTTGCTTATCCAAAAATAAAAGCCCCTTCAACTTAAAAAACTGAAGGGGCTTTTTAATTACCGGCTTCGTAATTTATAATTTATGTTATTATTAACTTTATTGACATTCAATTTTTTTTCTCTTATAATTTACATAACTAAAGCAACCATTTACAATTTCGATTTAATAACAGCAATGAAAGGACATGAATTTTCGCATTAAATAAACCTCTTTAATAAAGGGCGTAACTTCCCGTTAGGGGAGACAACATTAAGAAGTGTTCTCTTTTCATAAGTCGTAAGTTTCCAGGAATTAGCAGAGCTGAAGCGAATATTTAAGAGGAAACATGAAGAAAAAGAAACGCCTTTTACAGTATGGTTTTCAAATTGTTCCCGTACTTTTAATATTAATTCACGCTCCTTGTCTCTACGCGGATCATGACACTTCTTTACGCACTGATCTTAATTTCTCTTATACATTCAATGATAAATTCAAATCAGTATCCTACGTGTTCCTTCAAGCCGATAAAGATATCTCCAATTTAGACTACCTGGAATGGGGACTTGGTCTTCAGTATCAGACTTCCCTAAAATGGCTTTCTTTTCTTGTTTGCTATCAGCATGGATATTCAAAGTTTGAACCGCAGAACTGGTCGCTTGAACAGAGACCCAGCATAAATATGAACACATCTACTACCATCTTTCATTTCAAAATATCTAATCAGATCCGCTATGAGTACCGATTTACACCGGATTGGAATGATTACAGAATAAAAAATACACTGGAATTTTCCAGACCTGATATGTTTCTTCAACCATATATCGGTTGGGAGTTGTATTACGAAAACCGCGATAAGGCTGTTATGCTCAACAGAATAAAATTCGGAGTAATCAAAAATATCAGCAATAATGTTTCTTTTGGACCCTATTATCGGATTGATTTCTCAAACATTGACTACCAATGGGAATGGACCCGACAGCTCATTGGAATACAGCTTTCACTAAAATACTAACGAAAGGATAATATGATTTCACATGGAATAAGCAAAAACAGTATGAGCAAGCTCACTTTTGCCAGTCAATTTTTACGATGGTTTATCATCATATTTTTCATTGTATGTTCTGGTATTCCATTTGCACAGGCTGATGATCAGATCGTTAGAGTAGGCGTTTATGAAAATGCGCCGAAGATTTTCACGGCCGAAAACGGCCGACCATCGGGAATCTTTATTGATATTATTGAATTTATCGCAAAGCCCGAAGGGTGGAAATTAGAATATGTAGCAGGCACATGGACAGAAGGATTGGATCGCCTGGCAAAAGGGGAAATAGATCTCATGCCGGATGTGGCCTATACGGCGGAGCGGGAAAAAATATATTCCTTTCACAAAGTGCCGATACTGTCCTCCTGGTATCTGGTATACGCTCCTAAGGGAAACAATATCCATTCCATATTTGATCTGAAAGAAAAGCGACTTCTCGTCCTGGAACGTTCAGTTCAGGAGGCAGCATTTGCCCGGCTTAGCAAAGGCTTCGGCTTGAATGTCACTCTCGTTTCGGTGCCTGATTACAAAACTATGTTTGAAAAAGTCTCCAAGGGTGAAGCGGACGCTGCCATAACGAATCGTTTTTACGGGATGTTGCATGCCAAGAGATTCGGGCTTGAGGATACGGCGGTTGTTTTCGAACCTTCCGACCTCTTTTTCGCAGCACCAAAGAACGATCCCAAACACTTGCTGGATTCCATTGACAAACATATTTCAACTGTGAAAAAAGACCCTCAATCTATTTATTATCTCTCACTGAAACGATGGACTTCCGAAGAGGTTAGATTTAAACTGCCCGTATGGATAAAAATCCTTGGTCTTGTTATCGGCATTGTCCTGTTCATGAGCCTGATTGGAAGTATTGTTTTAAAGCGCCAGGTGAATGCTCGTACCCATGAACTTCAACAGATCAATAAGGAAATGGAACAGCGGATAATCGAACGTACAGCTCAACTGGCCGAGGCCATGGAAAAAGCCCAGGCAGCCGACCGGATCAAATCTGCCTTTCTTGCCGCCATGTCTCACGAACTTCGTACACCGCTCAACTCGATAATCGGGTTCACGGGAATGGTTCTACAGGGTCTCGCCGGCCCTCTCAACGAAGAACAAAAGAAACAATTGGGAATGGTGCGCGGGAGTGCCCGCCATCTGCTTGACCTCATCAATGATGTCCTCGATATTTCCAAGATAGAAGCAGGGCAACTTACAATAACATCGGAAACCTTTGATTTGAGAAAATCAATCGACAAGGCTTTACAAATTGTTTCGCCCCTCGCCGAGAAAAAAAATCTTCGCCTCTATTCCAGAATTGGAGATAATATATCCGAAATACGCGGAGATCAGCGAAGAGTGGAACAGATAATCATCAATCTACTCAATAATGCAGTAAAGTTTACCGACCGTGGAGAAATCAAGCTTGATTGTCATGCAGACGACAAAGCGATTACGTTGTCCGTGACAGATACCGGTATCGGCATTAAACCGGAAAATCTTAATATTATTTTTGACGCTTTTCGTCAGGTGGATTGCGGTATCACAAGGGTGCAGGAAGGAACTGGTTTGGGACTTAATATAACTAAAAAACTTGTGGAAATGATGGGCGGTTCCATCCATGTGGCAAGCAAGCTAGAAGAAGGCTCTGCATTTACAGTTACATTGCCTAAAATATAAGGAGCAATAAAATGAATCCCATAGTTCTTGTAATTGAAGACAACGAACAAAATCTCTACCTAATGCGGTTTCTTCTGGAAAAAAACGGCTTCACCGTAGTGGAGGCAACAGATGGATTAAAAGGTGTGGAAATGGCAAAAGAAACGAAACCTAATCTTATTCTCCTCGACATCCAGCTTCCCAGGATGGATGGGTATACCGTGGCACGGGAGATAAGGAAAAATGATGAACTCTCCGATACACCAATCGTTGCTGTTACCTCTTATGCCATGGTGGGCGACAGGGAACGGGTTCTCGCTGCCGGAGCAGACGGCTACATTGAAAAACCGATCGACCCTGAAAAATTTATTGACCAAATAAAAAAACATGTTCATTTTGACTGATCTCAATAGCATATTTTTATACAAGGAGTCATTATGAAAAAATTTCTCGTTGTTGATGATGAAGAACAGAATATTTCTTATCTGGAAACACTTTTTAAAGCTCACGGTTTCCAAGTAATGACTGCCCGCAACGGCGTCAAAGCGCTGGAAGCGGCGCGAGAAGATCCTCCTCATATAATCATCAGCGATATTCTCATGCCTGTCATGGACGGCTTTATGCTTTGCAAAGAATGGAAAAATGATGGCCATTTAAAGAATATTCCCTTTATTTTTTACACGGCAACTTATACCGACCCCAAAGACGAAAAACTGGCCATGGAAATGGGAGCTGATCTGTTTGTCGTAAAACCTCAAGAACCGGATATTTTATTGAACCTTGTACAAAAGCTTATGGCACAGTTTAAATCAAAGATAACAGAATCAACATCTGAAATCGAACTTTCCGAAGAAGCATTTTTACAAGAGCACAATGAAGCGTTGTTTAGAAAACTAGAAAAGAAAATACGTCAACTGGAAGAAGCAAATCAAACAATTCAAGAAAGTGAAATAAAGTATCGTTCTATTTTTGAAAATTCCATATCAGGCATTTATCGAACAACGAAAGAGGGACGGCTACTTTCTTTAAATTCTGCTTTTTACCGTATGCTCGGATACAATTCCCAGGAGGAACTGAGATCGCTTGTCACCGATATTGGCATACAAATGTATGTAATTCCTGAAGATCGCACTCGCCTCCTGGAATTGCTCGAAAAGAACAACTCTGTTGAGGGCTTTGAAACCAGATTCTACAAAAAAGACCATAGTATAATATGGGTCAATGCCGGGGTTTGGACCATCCGTGACGCTAACAATAATATTCTTTATTATGAAGGAATAGCCGAAGATATTACTGACCGGGTGCAGAGAGAGCAAGAGCTGAAAACAAGCGCGGAAAAATTAAAATTTGCGATGATGGGAACAATTCATGTTGTGGCCACAATTGTTGAACAGCGAGACCCTTATACAGCAGGTCATCAGCGAAGAGTGTCTGAAATCGCTGCCGCAATAGCTGAGGAAATGGGATTGCCTTCCGAACAGATTGAAGGTATTAAAATTGCCGGGTTAATCCACGATGTAGGTAAAATTGCTATTCCCACTGAAATATTGGTCAAACCGGGGAAACTGACACCAACGGAAAGGCTTCTCGTTGAATATCATGCCGAAGCCGGCTATAATATCTTGAAAGATGTTGAGTTCCCCTGGCCCATTTTAGATTCTATTCATCAGCATCACGAACGGATGAACGGTTCCGGATACCCTTCAGGTTTGTTGAATGAAAACATTACTTTTGAAGCGCGTATCCTTGCTATTGCCGATGTCGTTGAAGCCATGGCATCTCATCGCCCCTACCGGCCGGCATTTGAAATTGATATTGCATTAAAGGAAATTGAAAATAATAAAGGTGTACTCTATGATGAGAAAGCAGTAAACGCATGTTTAAATTTGTTTCGCACAAAGAACTATAAAATCGTTTAAGTCTCAAAGAGGAAGTTCCGCCAAAAAAGAAAATGTTTGAATTAACTCCTGGTAGCAATACATATAAAAACCGCTTCAAATAAAAAGCCTCGTCAAACTCATCAAATATCTATCGAAAGCATATAATATTCAACCCTTTTTTGCGGATAGAGCGTTTCCATAATCTTTGTGTAACGCTTGAGCTGTTCTTCGTATTTGTATCTTAGTCCTCTCATGGAACCGGATTTATAATCGATAATTGTAATGAGATTATCCGACACGATCATCCTGTCCACAATGCCAAAGTTTTCTTTATCCGATATCTGCTGCTCGATATAGATTTTGCCCGGTCGGAACATTACGGCGGAAACATCGTTTCTTTCAACAAAACAAACAGCCGTTTCATATTCTTCATCGTTCAGTTCTCCTGCCGGCGGGAGCCCGGCTCGATCAACAACTTTGGCCAGCCAGCGGTGCAGACGGTCACCTCTCATTATACCAGCCTTGATATTGGCCGACACCAGCGCCGGATCAATCTCGCCGTATTTTTCCGGCTCTTCATTATGCTTTGCGGGCACACTGCATATTGTCACAGGTTGAGGTTCTTGGGGCTTGCCGGACGAATAACATATTTCTTTCTTACTACCCTCCGGCGCAAAGCGTAAAAAGGTATCCAGCACGGCCTGATGGACCGGTTTGTAGTTTTCATCTTTCTTTTTGGGCAGAAAAACGGTCAGCGTTTGTATGGCTCTTGTTGCGGCAACATAGAAAATATTCGCCTGTTCACGACACAGCCGCGCTTTATTTATTTCGTGATTTTCAATTATTTCTCCGGCAAGTGCCGAATCGCTTGCACCCAGGAAATCAATCTCATCGCCTGAAAACTGCACATTACATCGCTGGGCTTCCAGATAGAATGGTGACTCTCTTTCATCTTCATTCCAGAAAACAAATACATGTTTAAACTGCAGGCCTTTTGTCCCGTGAATTGTGTCAACCTTAATATTTTCACTTTGCTCCGGTTCAGGCACCTTCACAGTGAAGCGGATATTGAACATTCGCAAAAGAAAATCATCCACATCGGCGCCGCCTTGACTGAAGAAAGCCTGCACTTCCTCCTGCCAGATATCAAGAATGGTTGCAGGCAGTTTCCCGCGCAAAAGTTCAATCACGTCACTGACAGCCATTAACCCGAAAGGCCGGGGATACTTTTGCGCAAACTCTGTCCGGACAGCCTCAATATTCCCGAACATCTTTTTCCATAAAGGCGAGGCCGCCGCTTGCGCAACAAATCGCGTCTCATCCTCTTTCGCCAGAGTGCCGGCAATGAAAAGCATTACCGCGACACCTTCCCGGGTTGAAAGAAGCTGTCTCCCTTTAACAGCGGACACTCCAATTTTGTTTTTTAAAAGCTGGGCTTCGATCTTCTGGACATGATTGTTGGTCAAAGCCAGTACGGCCATATCTCCCCACGCACAGCCGTACTCATCTTTTTTCTTCTGCAAATATTCAACTATCGCCGTATAGTAAGCATCTTGCGAATAACCTTCTTTTTCCAGTTCGACACGATTCACTTCCGTCACACCGTTGAAAGCCTCCGGTTTCTCCGGAGGTTTTTGCCTTTCGGTTCTCTCTTTTGAGTCATAAAGACCGGCAACCAGTTCGTTGAAAAAAAAGATAAGCAGAGGGGTGCTGCGATAATTGTATTCCAGTGAGCTTTCCGTGATTACTTTATTGGCGATGTAGCTGCCGATAGCCGCTTCCAGAGCTTCGCGGTCCGCGCCGCGCCACCCGTAGATCATTTGCTTCCAGTCTCCCACAGCAAAGAAAGATCTTTCGCCGCGTTCTCCCCGTCCGGATAAAATTTCGTCAATCAGGGGCAACAATATCTCGATGTCACCTTTCGAGGTATCCTGAAATTCGTCAATCAGCAGATGCTCGGTCCGGTCAAGTCCCAGAGAAAAATAATTGCTCATCAACTTCGGACGTTCAGTGGCTTCTGTACTGTCCAGTTCAAGCAGACCCCTGCGCACATCGTGAAAAAAAATCAAGCCCCTTTCATTCTTAATTTCCACCGCCGCTTCCAGATAAATCCCGTAAAGGAAGGTTACGGCCAGTTCGCGCAAAAGCGCCTTATTGACGGCCAGTTGTTCGGCGGTTTCCCGGTAATCCCGGAATATTTTGTTGAGTTCCGAATACGGTTTCTCGTTCCAGTTTATGGTCTTTCCGAGGCTTTTATAATCGTCCAGACTGGAATGCGTCGCCACAGTTCTGGAGATGAAATTATTATAATCGGCCAAATAATTTATCACCCGATTCTTAACATTGGCAGTCACATGCTCCTCCAGAGCCTGAGCTTTTTCATAAAGAGATTTAAGTCTGTTTTTCAACACACCGTTTTGCTTCATGATGTCGTCAAGATCGCCGAGCCTTTCCATGTCGAGCAGACAGCGCTCATGTGTGCGTTCATCCGCCAGAGCCTCCCAAAGCGTGTCCATATCCGTTCTTAAAATTCTTGCGACCATGATCAATTTATCGGCTTTGCCTTTTTGAACGACATCGTCGCGAAAAAGAATTTCAATCTCACGCGATAATTCCATCTGCTCTTTCTCATCCGCGAGCTTCGGCGCAAAACCGGCGGCGGCAAAGAGCCGGTAGAAAAACGAATCTATCGTCGAATAACCGACGCGGCCTGCTTCCATAATCAGCCGCAATCTCTCCAGAAGGGGATATCCTTTCTGTTCGGCTATCTTTTCCATGATCCGTGAGCGCATCTCAGTCGTAGCTGCGCGTGTAAAGGTCAGTGCGGCTATGAATTTCCCGCCGATAAGTATTCTTTTAAACACCTCTTCGGTGAGCGTTGTTGTTTTTCCCGAACCAGCTGAAGCTTTTAGAAGAATACTTTTCATCAGAAATTTCCCCGGGCAGTTTTATAATAATCTTCCCTGCCACATAATGCCTTACACCGGCAGTATTCACATTCCTGACAATCATGCTCAGGAAGAAGTGCTTTGCCACCGATTATCGCGTCCAGGCGCTCCTTGATGGCCAGCAGAAGTTCTTCCGCCTCAGCGCTTTCTTCAGCGGGAAGCTTTATTTCCCGATCTTTTGACGGTTCATTCAAAAAATAAAAGCGCGCCCCTTGAACACCTTTGTTAAAGTGCTGATAGATAATAAGCTGTGCCGCAGGATGCAGAACACCTTTTTCTTTAAAGAGTCCCCTCACAGTTGTTTTTCCCGAAAGTTTGTACTTGTCCTGCTTTTTGGAATACTTGAAATCAATAATCTCCGTTTGTCCATCAATCCTGGCCAATCTGTCAGAACGTCCGGTTATCTTATAACAGCCTGCAATAATCCCTTTGAATTTTTCCTCGCATGCCACGACATTATCGGCAAATATTAAGTGCTCACCCGATTCTTTCTCGTCCGCGTAGATCTCCTGTAAAATGATTTTCGCGTTGAGCATATAGATATTTATTCCTTCAATATCTCTCACTGCGGCATTCTCATTACTTTCCCAAAGCTCATCAAATAGCTTCTCCCAGTTATCAAACCTGTCCTTTTTAACGGTCGAGAGCTGTTGCAGGAATGTATGAACAAAGCTTCCCATCTGCATATTTATTTTTTCATTATCATCCATAAATGAAGGCGGTTCCATCCGAAGTATATATTGATGGTAGAACAAAAATGGACAGGCCATAATTTTTCCCAGGCTCGAAAATGAATAGGTAAAATCTTTCAGCTTGTTTCTCAAATCGTCGTCAATGATTATCGCAGTCTTTTCTTTGCCTGCCCTCGCGGGAACCGATTCTTTAAACGCCGTCGCTTTAATTGGTTTTCCAAATTCCTGCGCCAGAAGGCTCATATAGTAGCTCGGCGTTCTTTCCCTTATCGTATCGTTCACACCTACTATCTTTATTCTGTCGCCCTGGGCCATAATCTGCCGGAAAATAAGATCTTCATATTCAAACACACTTTTTCGCATCTGTGGAACATGTACCGGATTAATAAAAGGTCCTTCAAAAGGCTGAGTCGGCATGATGCCGCTATCCAGAGAAAGTATCAATCCCCGGCTGAATCTCTCACCCGAAACATGGCCGAAACCGACAACCTGCACCGGAGCCGTTCTGCTACCGGTAACACGGAATTTTTTCGTCTCTACCAGTATTTTTGCAGCATCGGCCAGATTACGCCCCAGCGTCTCTTTCCAATAATCAAGAAGGGTAGAAAAAGAAACGGCCGCTTCCAACGCTTCGCATTCCTCACGAACGTAATTGTCTCTATTCTTAGATAATTCTACCGCGCAGGTTGTGGCAAATTTCTTAAAATCGGGCATCAGACCTGACACTTCAGCATTTCCTATTTCCAGCAGAAGTCTTCGTCCTGCCGAAGTTGTCGAAAACGGCAACCAGACGGCAAGATTGACGTCATTTCCGAACAGGCGAAGAGATCTGTTCCAAAGCATTGTGGTGAGTGATTCATCAAGAAGGAATATGATCAATTGTTCGTCGCCAGACTTTTCTTTAAGGAAAGTGGAAACCTCCAGCGAGACAAGATCAACCAGGGCATGAAGCCCGGCAAGCGAGATCAACTCAATACCATCGCCTTTCGATGGCACAACTCCGCCGCCAAAGGATAACATAAGATTTTTTGCTGAATCAAAGGGAAGCTTATCCGGCCCGCATAAATCAGTCCCGAAAAGTGGCTGATCAATGAATAATCTTTCTTTTCTTATCTTCCGGTAGAAGCGTTCGGTTACCGGAGTTATTTCAGGAAGTCCGATAAATACTTCCTTTTCGCCGGGAGTGATTTCATCTAGCGCCTTTATTTCCAACTCCGGCATGAAGAAATTTATTTTAGAAAGCCACTTGCGAAAAGCCTGCGCGGTTTCCAGGTATTCCTCGAGCCTGTTCCATTCATCCTCCGTAAACCGCTCCGCGCCATAAATTGTATCCCTGCCAATATTATATTCCGCAAGTTTAGTGATCAGGGGCAGAAGACTGGCGGCACGTCTGGCGGGATATTTCTCATCCGGGAATCTTTCAGCCAGGAATTGAATGAATAAAAGAAGCTGCTCTTCACCTGGAACAGGATGGAGATTCAGTTTGTTGCTGATTTTTTTAGTAATGTATGAATCAAGACTTTCGACCCGGGGCAGGATACCACCAAGCTTGCTGTGTATAAGGTGTTGCAGGGGGTCTACAGCTCTTTCGTTGGCACAAATTATTGTCCAATCGGAAAGATCCGGATGATCAACACGTAGAAGCTCTATTATCTTTTCCGAATATTGCGACATGTTATCTCCCCGTGGACATTAATGTTTTTTTAACCAATTTATTGCCGACAAAATACTTCATGCTTAATTATAATCTCAGAGTTACCTTAAATTGTCATTCCCGCGCAGGCGGGAATCAAGTTTATTTCTAATAAGTATAAACCTTTCATTTCATTCTATTCTCTGGATTCCGTAACCGTGCCCTTTAGGGTATTCAACGGAATGACAAAAGTCGAATTTTAATAGCATAATTTTCAAAATATGGTAACAAGGAGAAAATATTATTTTCTTGGCAGACGGATGAAATATTCAATTAATTCAACTGCAGATTATCATCAATACGATTTAAATTCGCTGGGTTGGGAACTTACCGTTTGCAATTCTCTGGAGCCAGTGAATAGCCCTTGTCGCAAAGTACTTACATCCTCCTATTCTTTTGGTAAGCATCTTGATAATTTCCTGAAAGAAATAATTCCCTTCCATGATATCCGCTCCATTCTGGAGATAGGCGGAGGAATGGGATATTTAATGCGTGATTTTCTGACGCTGAATCCTCAAATGAGGGCAAAAATGATTGACATTTCCCCTTTCCTTCTTGATAAACAAAAAGAAACTCTTCAATCATTTAAGGTTGATTTTGAACTGTCGGACATTTTGGCGTTTCCACAAACAGCCCTTTCTTGTTTTGACTTAGTTGTTATGAATGAAAACCTGGGCGATCTGCCGACTTTAGTGGCCGTACAGGAAAAGGAATATGATTCCAATGTAGATATTACCGGCATGACGCAAAGACTGGAGTATTTTAACAAAAAATATAACATGTCTCTGGGATTAAAAGAATATGAACACATTAATATCGGCGCCATAGAAATAGTGGAAAAACTATGTTTGGCCGGAATCAAATATATCTTTTTAAGCGAACACAGTTGCGAAGCGGTTGTTCCCGAACTAATCAATCCTTATTTATCTTTTCCATCTCCCGGCAGGCCTGAAATGATTTCGCTGAAAGGCCACAAAGAATTTACTATTAAATTTTCCTACTTGAAGAAAATCGCGGAAATGCTAAATTACAAAACACGGCGTGGACCTTTCGCCGATTTTCTTCCTCTAAACTTTAATGATAAGATAAAAACAGCTCTAAGGCTTGTCACGCCTTTTAATGACGAGCAGGAAATTATCCGGCAGTTTGTTTACGATCTTTACAAATACGAATATTTAATTCTGATTAAAGGAGATATTGAATGAAAACAAACATGATAATTATTTCTCTAGCATCTTTTTTCTTTTTATCTTTTGCAACCGATGATGCTTTGGCTCTTCGCTGCGGCACAGGCCTTGTCACTGAAGGAGATTCAAAGTCTCAAGTACTGACAACCTGCGGCAAACCAACATCCAAAGAAAAATCCTGTGAAAACAGTCAGCAATACACAACTACAAATAATAATGGAAAAATAAAAAAAGTTAAAAAATGCGGCCAGAAACTGGAAACATGGTTCTATAATTGCGGCGATAATGATTTTATTTATAAACTTATCTTTGATGATGGTAAAATAATAAATATAACTACCGAAAGTCGCGGCAGCGGTAAATCGGATTGCCAGGGGAAATGATTTCTTTTGATATAATTAAGAATAATTAATAGGGAATTCTGGTGACATCCTACTAAAATTCCAGAATTCCCCAAGGCTTTTAAATAGCTCCATATTTAAAATAAATTTTACTTCACTTTCCAAACAGGTTTTCTCTTCTCCACAAAGGCTACAAAACCTTCCATAATATCCGGAGAACCAAGTATATTATGCATTACCTGGTCTGTTAATGACATGGCGTCAGTCCGGTTCATATCTCTACTTTTCAGGAGAAGTTCTTTTACTGCCTTTATTGCAAGAGGGCTATTTTGACAAATTCTCTCTGCCATTTCTGTTGCGGTCTGGAGGAGTTGATCAGAAGAAACTACACGATTGACCAGTCCAACTTCGTAAGCTCTCTGGGCGCCTATTCTATCACAGGTAATGAGCATTTCATGGGCAATTCCAGGAGGAACATAGTGTTGGAAAAGAGCGGTAAAGCTTGCCGGCATGCCCAATCTGGGCTCGGGTATGCCAAATTGAGCGGCCTCAGCGGCAATTCTTATATCGCTTTCCAGAGCCAGCCACAAGCCTCCGCCGAGACAATGTCCATTGATGGCTGCAATAATGGGTTTCGAGACATTATAGTTTGCAGGAGATGCACGCCAGGCAGGAGCTTCTTTCATCCATGAGATCACTCTTGCCGGAGGTTTTCCGCCCAATAACGAAAGCATTTCCACATCGGATGCGATATCAACCCCTGAACAAAAGGCCTTCCCTGCTCCCGTGAAGATACCAACCCACACGCTATCGTCATCTCTAAAATCTACCCATATTTTTGACAACTCATTGATAAGTTCAGGACTAAGAGCATTGAACTTCTCAGGACGATTAAGGGTAATATAAGCAATCTTATCCTTCTTTTCATAGAGAACAAACGGCATAGAACACCTCCTTGATGTTGACCTCGTATAGTTAGTATTCCTTGTTATAGCAGTCTACAACAGCCATTGTCATCAAAATAGCCTTGCCCTTTATATTAAGAGGTATTCTATCAGTCAAGCCTTTTTCTTAATATCCCTTCGACGCTCTCGACAATTGGATGCACAGAATTTATATGAATCTCTTGAATCGTTCCCGCACTTATACTGGAGACGGTTACCGGAATATACCATCAATGTTTCTGATGATGATTTTCTTTTTAGTTCTTTCCCCTTGACATCCTTCGTCCGTAAGTTTATGCATAACTGGCGTTGTAATCACCTATAAGAACACTTCACGAAAATTGACGCAAAGTTCGCGGAGCAACAAATGCAGTGGAAAATCAACAATCAGACCCATCTCTCTGGTTCTATATTTTGGGTTAGCTTGGGACTGAGCGCTATTTTCTGGGTCGTTGACTCTCTTCTCACGGTCCTTTCCACGAATTCATCTTTTTTCCCCACGCTCATCGGCATTGAAACCAGAGGTTTTTGGCAGCGTTTGATTGTGTTGTGTTTTCTTTTTATTTTCGCTTCTCACGTTCAGTATAGTGCAAAAAAGCGACGTGAGGCGGAGGAGCAACTTCAAGAAACTCTTGAAAGTCTCAAGAAAGCTGTCGGCACCACTATTCAGGTCCTGGTGTCTGCTTTGGAATCAAGAGATCCCTATACGGCCGGTCACCAGACCCGATCTGCGGATCTGGCCCGCGCTATCGCTACGGAGATGGGATTAGATCAGGATAAAATCGATGGAATCTACATGGCAGGTATTGTTCATGACATTGGGAAAATAGCGATTCCTGCGGAGATATTGATCAAACCTACCAAACTGACCAACATCGAATTCTCCCTGATTAAACAACACTCCCGAAGTGGATATGAAATGTTAAAAGATGTTGAATCTCCCTGGTCTCTGGCGGAAATTGTCTATCAGCACCATGAGCGGATGGACGGCTCCGGCTACCCAAGAAATCTGAAAGGGGATGAAATTATCATGGAAGCCCGCATTTTATCCGTGGCAGATGTAGTGGAGGCCATGGCTTCGCATCGTCCCTATCGTGCGGCTTTGGGTATTGAGGCCGCCATTGCAGAGATCGAGAAAAATAAAGGAATTCTTTATGATGACGCTGTTGCCAAAGCCTGCCTGAAATTATTTCGTGAGAAAGGCTATCAACTTGCGTAAGTTTATAGCAACCAGTTAAACCTTAATAATAACGCATTAAATTTCACTTTTATATTTTACTTTTTATTCTTGCCGTAATTTTTGCGTTCTGGCGATGTATTCATCAATTATTGATAATATATTACTAGGATTGGAATATTTTTTAACAGCTTTCTGTTTTTTTACTTGTTGCATCATGCCATACAGATCAGACATTTCGTATACAACTTTTAAATATTGTTGTTTTTCCAGCATATCGCATACTTGAATTTGATGATCATCAATGTGCTCTTGATACTTTACCAATCTAGGCACGGCAATAACTTTTTTACCCAGTTTAAGTGCGGCAACAAGCGCACCGGTGCCACCATGAGAAATGATCAAATCAGCATCAATTTGTTTTCGACGAAAATCATCCGGTGACATATAACGAACATACTGATAGTGTGTCGGTATATAATTAGATTGTCCGATTTGGGCAAATACTTCTTCATCAATTTTATTTTCTTTAAGGAGGTTATCTATTTCTTTCAGTAGTCGATCAAACTGATATTCTCTGGAACCAACACATAAAAATATCAATAGATACTACCTCCATAAATTGCATTGGGATAAACACTTCTTAGCTCCTCCCACTGAATGATGAACAAATCAGCTTTTTTATACATTATTTTACCCGTTCTTGTTCCATCACTTATCCGTGCGAATGTCTCTATATAGATTAATTTTTTGCGGAATATTTTTGCTAAATAGGCCATGGGGAACGCAACCATTGTTCCCGTGGAAATAATATAATCGGGGCGAAATTTTGCAAAAACAATAAAAGACTTGCACAGGTTATAAGTCATTTTGAAGGGGGAAAAGACATCTTTCAGTCCGGTTTGCAGCAAATAGTAATCGGCACTAGCTTTATAAACTGTTTTTTCCGTAATCCAAATCGAAGTATATTTGTCAGCCAGTGGTCTTAACATTTTGAGTTGTTCGTAGTGACCACCGGATGAAGAGATAAAACAAATTTTCGTATTCTTATTTTTCATTATTTTCAATGTCTAATGTTGACTGAACACTTCTTCCTGTAATATTTTTTATTTTTTCATAATTCATACGACATTTCAATCCCGCGATTTATTATCGGTAATCGGACATATAACTAGTGTCCGAGAATGACTTCTCCTGTATCCGTTATGATCTTTCCCGGCAGCTGAAAAATCCGCCGGAATATATTAAGAGTGCCTTTACCGATGGACTTTGCATTTATAGGTTTCACATTCGGATCATCCCATGCTCCATCTATTTTAAAATTTACAGTGATTAATTTTCCTTTTTCGTCGGTAATAATCCATCCCGCAATGGGAATTTTCGACGCAATGAAATCAAGTGTCTGCAGAGGATGAATACCGACGATAAGATCAAGTTTCTTTTTCAGATAATCAATTCTACCCGCCCCTGAGATTTGAATCGTATCACTGTCAATAAAGAAATCTTCTGAAGATATAACACCATCTTTAAGCAAAATATTGGAAGTTATCTTATTATAAGTCATTCCTTCTGTTGTCATGTCCGGAAGTTTAAGTTTCACGAATTGAAGAACGTTAAAAAGAGAGAATGTTTTGGAAAGGACGGAAAACTTTTTCAGAACTCCCTTTTCCGCCCGAACCTTAAATGTTCCCGCCGCTGTTTTTTTGAGATCGTCGGCATTGCGGCCGAAGGCGGATACATCACCGGTGAGCGTCAACCTGCCGCTAACCGTGCGGTTGCCGATTTCCAGATAACTCTGAAGCTTTTCCAGTGACATCTTGTTGATGGAAATATTTGCATCGTAGCGGTTCTGACCGCTGGGACGTATGGCAACCTTTCCTTTGGCCTGGAATTTACCTTCAAAGGCGATGGCCTCCAGTGCTTCAATATCGATGATGCCTTGTGAAAATTTCAATCCGGCGTTGAGTTTTTTAAAATCAATATCGCCGAATTTACCGGCATCCAACCGCAAGGTCGCGTTCAATTCCATAGCGGACGAAGTGTTGCCTTCTTTTTTCGGATATGACAGAGAAATAAGGCGGGATAAATCATCTGAACCGACATAAGGGGAATTCAGCGTTAACGTGACTCTCGGCAAAGCTAAATCAGTGATATCGCCCGCCAGGTTAAATCCGGATTGCCCCAACTTAAAGGATAGATTGTCAATATGAATCAATTTGTCATCAATGGCCATTTGCCCTTTTACGTCACGGAGATTTACTTCACCTTCCGTGCTCTGCAATCCCAGATCCTTCGTTTTAAGCAAGCGTGTAAAGAAATTACACATTACCCTGGGATTACGGAAATCATCTATTCTGAATTGCCCTTGAATATCGCTTTCTCCGATCCGTGCTTTAAACAGCGACGTCTCCATTGTGTTTCCTTTAAAAAAGGCATTGCCCGTTAAATCTCGCAGAGGTTTTATATTCATCGAAGGTTTGAGCGAAACATTAGCCAGAGACGCGATACCCTTCCATTGAATAGAAGCGGGATCGTCTAAATCACCCCGGCCGGCCAAAGCCAGCGAACAACTTCCCGCCAGATTATATTTACGCAGCACCGGTAGAATCGCAGCAGCTTCGCGAACATCAAAAATCTTGGACTTAATATTAAAAGACACGGGTATTCCCCCCGCAAAGCGAACCATCATGGAGCCGGTTATGTTAGCCGGCGGCAAATCATAATTGAAGGAAGAAAAGTTGAGGGCATCTTCATTGATAATGATTTCCGCCGCAAGCCGGTTTTTTCTTGCCCTTGTTTTTTCCATTACATCCGGATACGTGTAAGCAGTGCCGGTTAAATCCCATTGAGCGTTGATATGATAATCCACATCCGTGCCTTTTCCGGAAAGAATAAGCGTTGAAGGTCCTTTGAAATTCAGATTACGAAATTTTTCTTTTCCTAAAAGCCACAGGACCTCATCGCGAGTTGGTTGAATTTTCATTTCAGCGGTATAGATAGTCGGATGAGGCAGAGCAAAATCAGAAATACTCCCTTCCATTGTCAAGGGTGAAAGGCCGAAACGTCCCTTCATATTGTTCAGTGAAAACTGCCGCTTTTTCAACTCCAATATGCCGCTGATATCGTGAAATACAGGCGCTGTTTGATGCGCTTCAAAAACACCTTTGTTTACTTCAGCCTCAATGGAAAGCACATCAACACTTTCTTTTTTATTCATATGGGCAATCTGACTCAACCTGCCATTGAGTTTCCCTTCAATGAGCCGGAAAGCACCATCCTTGACGTGCTTATCAATGAAATTTCCCACACCTTTGTGAATGATTCCCCAGGGAATATAAGATCTGATTTCTTTCAAGTCAAAAGTCTTAGTTACGGCGGACGCTTTCAAGAGCGGATCTTTCTTATTTAAATCATCGATTTCCAGATTTCCTTTAGCTTCAAAATTATCTATCGCTACACGTGACACGTCCAGATTCAGACTATCGGTATCGCGTTTCAAAGCGTAATCCAGTTGAATCATCCGCGGCTGAAGAATAGTCCTGAACACTACAGGATAATCAAGCAGGGCTTTTTTCACCTGAATTGTCCCTTTCGATTTGAAATCGGAAAATCTCCCTGAAAATTTAATATCCGCGTTTACATATCCGGCCATTTTTTCAAATGGTGAGTATTTTTTCAAATATGCGCCATAATGTTTTATATCCGCTCCTTTTATATGTACGGAAGCTCTCACTTTACTTTCATAAAACGGCTCTTCTAAAGGAGCAGGACGGTAGAAACCATCCAGCGTCAGTTCCGCCTTATTTTTATCCTCGATGACAGAAGTCTTGATTTTGAAATGAGATATCTTTGTCCAAAAAGTCGAATCAATCCGGCACTGAAAATTTCCCAGTGAAGTTAAAAGACCTTTCTCGCTTGCGGACTCATCTAAAAAAGTCATCGATCCCTTTTCAATAATGAAGTTACGAAACTTCGGAGCATTCTCATCTTCTTTCTTCTCCAGAAGATCGGCTATATTCAGTACGCCCGTCTTATCTCTCTTTAACGCAATGCGGGGCTCGCTTAAAATTATCTCTCTGAAAACAACACGATTTATCAAAAGAGGAAATACTTTCACCTTTAGTGAAGCGTTTTTGACATTTAGGAAATCCAACGAGCTACCTTTTTCTTTAACCACCAGATTGGTAAATTGGAGAAAAAGTCCATCGCTCAAGGACAGAGATGCTTTTCCGGTTTCGTAGGTGATATTGCGATTCAATTTTTTTACCACGGCTTGCATAATGGATTCTTTGTAGGAATCGAGACGAGATAGCTTATATGAAGCATAAAACCACGCGGACGCGAAAAACGCTGTAAGCGTAATCGCTGATAAAAGGACTATGATAACTATAGTTCTTCTTTTAATGGCCAATTAAAGTAACCTTTTTCATGGATAGATTCATACGATTATTTTAATAATGAAATCTCGCCAATGTTATGCAAAAATTTATAGATTAACTAATGCAAATAGATTTTAGCACTGACAATACAAGAGTCAAGCTCAATAACCAATCATCAAGACAACAGTACAAAAATCAGCAAAGTTACTTCAAATCTTTAATTAATATTATATTGACATACCTACGCATAATTTCTATATTCTTAAAGCAACGCAAATATTTTTTTATTGCTGGATTATATTTCGATCAAATGCCGGAGCAATGATTGTGAAAAACACTGAAAAACGCCAGTCGTTAAGGCGCAAAGGCAAATTCCCCGTTGTGCTTGAAAACAGCAAAGGAATTACCCGCGATTTCAGCAACTCGGGAATTTTTTTCGAAACGGACAAATCCTTCACTCCCGGCCAAGCCATAGATTTCACGATCGTGATGGAATATGTCGATCCGGACAGGCCTGTTCACTTAAAGTGTCGAGGAGCGATTGTCAGGGTCGAAGACAAAGGAAACAAATTGGGTATCGCAGCAACCATAAATTCCTATTCCTTTGACAGGTCAAATTCCACCGATGCAAAGCAGGTAAAGAAAAAAACGAGAATCAATGCTAAGAAATGTTAGTGAGCCATTTATCCTAAACTAAAATAATCTTTTTTTATTTAATTATTAATTTTGATATTTACCATGTCATGCCAGGTTATAGCTAACAGTAGTCGACCTCTTGAAGATAGACTACCGAGACGTAATTGTTGCCGGTGAATATGAGGGTCCGATATTGAATCCTCTCAGGGTAAGAGATCTTACTAAACCTTTTTTTAATAAAAACGACTAAATTCTCGCCGCAGGGTAAAAGTCCGTAGCCGGTCAATCCCCGCATTTGAACACCTTCTTCGATTCAATGATCATTAATTCTGTCGAATGTAAATTGCCGAACTTATGCAGGCTTAAACAATTATAGAGCTAAAAAAGGCGTTTCGCTAACTATACGAAACGCCTTAATATTTGGTGAGCCCTGTCGGAATCGAACCGACAACCTAATGATTAAGAGTCATTTGCTCTGCCAGTTGAGCTAAGGGCC
>PHBC01000002.1:456428-581622 GCA_002840505.1 Deltaproteobacteria bacterium HGW-Deltaproteobacteria-2
GTGAGTGAAGGGGTTCGAACCCTCGACCTCCGGGGCCACAACCCGGCACTCTAACCAGCTGAGCTACACCCACCATTTTTCGCTTTGGTGCGCCTGGAGGGATTCGAACTCTCGGCCCACGGATTAGAAGTCCGTTGCTCTATCCAACTGAGCTACAGGCGCATTTTTTTAACCATGTGCCAAAAAGATTTAGCGTCTTATCGTCTTAGCCTTCTTTTGTCAAGACATAATACTGATGAAATTTAAACAATCTTAAACTTGTATTTACTACCGGACACTATATCACGGACATAATACCCTACGCTTTGTCCCCACCGCTTCGGGATTCAACTTACCAATATGCTGCGCCTAAAGTGACCTTCAGGTTATTCGCTTTCGGATTTGGAGTTTCGCGAATAATAAAATCCTGTTAAAAAATCATCGGTTATTTAACATAACCTGCTATGCCGTCAAATTTATATATTCTTTTATTAATTTTTCCTCCTTGAAGATCCGTCGAATAAAAATAGTGACCCGTTTTTGCATTATACCAGCGATAAAGCTCTCTGGTATTGGTAAGTTTTGATGTCGCAATGTTACCTATCATGCCTTCATATATATATCCCCGCAGGTCTTTTCCCCCGCCAGTATAATTATAATGGTAGAAATGACTTTTTTTCTGCGGATTATACCAGCGATAGAAAGAGACTGTTCCAGGATTGTCCGGCTTAAATAACCGGAAAGCTATTCCCTCTTTCACATATCTATTTTGAATCAATCTTTTTGTTTCCGCCTGAGGATCAGCCGTAAACAGATAATCAGTCCCGTTGTAATATCTGTAAATATCCACAACCTTCAATATATTTTCTGGAAGCACTTCTGCAAAAATCTCAACTAAAGCTTCACCCCTGTTTGTATCAAATACAATATCATCAACGTAATTGCCCGGATCGATTTGCCCCGCATTGAAAGAAACGTTGAGATAATTTGTTTGTCTGGTCGTCGCACCGGAATTGGGCACAATTTTTATACTTCCTTCGGGGAAATAAGCCGTACGTCCTCCCAGTATTTTCACTCCTTCAAATACCAAACGGCTGTTTTTACTGACTATAGTAAAAACATGTGGACCATCGGCAAGTCCTTCCGCCACCAATAGTTCTCCTTTATTTTCTTCCATGTCTTCAAACAACTCAATATTCTCAATCGAATTTTTATCAATGGACATGGATATATTGACTTCATCTTCCTGATAAGTTGCTAAATACAGAATTATTCCTGTTCCATTGAAATTAACCTTGATAAAGTTTTCACCTTCCGCACCAGAAGGATAGCCATTGCTTTCCTTCCACTGGCCCATTATTTCAATTTTATCTTTTAAATTAACTGGAACATTATATACACCGTGTCCCCGCACTTCTTCATTGATAAATGATATATATTTGCCCTGATGAAAATCATCAGGAAAATCTTCTTTCGCATGTTTTCTTGCCGCTACCGACCATTTCAACATTTCTTTACCGCTGTTGCTTACCATTATTTTTTTGGAAACTGTTTTCCCCTGCAGGATGCTTCCCATATCGAGTCGTAAAGGATTTAGATTAATTGAAGGATTTTTCTGAGTATAACCTATTGTAAACATGGCAAAGATTGTTTTCTGACCATCTGAAGAATTAATTTCTATCGCTGTTTTATGCGCGCCTGCCTGAAATTCTTTTCGGCAGATAAGCTTTTCACTTCCTGATTCAAGTTTCATTTCCACATAACTGGATGTACTTTTTTGTTCGTCCTCTGATTCTTTAGGCAGCAACCGAATTCCCACTTGCAGGGAACCGGAATTATTTTTTATTACGCCTGATAATTTACGGTTTTCTAATTTTTTCCACCCACCAGGACCATCTGTTGACCAATCAACAAAATCAGAACTTATACTCTTTAATGTAAATACTCCTTCGCTTGACTTATCTGCACTAATAGTTCCTAAATTAATTTCCTGCGGTTTTACCGTCAATATTTGCTGTGTGGACTGTTTTTCATCCTTATCCAATGGTTTCTGAATGTTTTGCTTTATAACCGGATGACTCTTTTTCTGACTTAAACTGTCTTGGGCAAAGACAGTCATAGGATAAACAATCATTACTAAAGTTATAATGATAAAATAATTTTTTATCTTCAATATAAACACTCCTTAAAAACACTGTTGTGTTCCTAACTCAAAGCTCTGAATTGCGCAACTATTTTAAAACTTTTGGCAGGAAAAATCATCAGGTTTAAATTTTAAGATTATATTATCCTATGTCCATAGTTTTATAATTAAAGTGTAATATCATTTTTAAAAGACTTGACATACATGGCAAACAAGATATAGCTTTCTCCCAATTTTTCGTTTATCCCGTCAGAAGTGCAAAGTTCTTCAAACGGGGTAAAAAACTAAATCCACAAAACAAAATTTCTGATTTAAAAGATCAGGTAATTATGAATTACAGTATTCTAAAATACTGGATCGCACTAAAATCTATCTCCGGCGTCGGCAATATTACTTTTCTGGCACTAATGGATAAGTTTGACTCTATATCAGATATTTTTACCGCACCCCTTTCAGAATTAAGAGTAATTCCCGGAATTTCCCAAAATACCGCTACAGCTATTGCCGGTTTCAAAAACTGGGACAAGGTTAAAGAAGAACTTGAACTTTTGGATAAAAACAAAATCAATGTAATTACTTGCCAGGACAAACTTTATCCAGCGAAACTATTGAATATTTATGATCGTCCTCCTTTAATATATGTTCGCGGCAATTTAAAGAACGAAGATATAAATATCGCTATAGTCGGCTCACGAATGGCCAGCACATATGGCAAATACACAACAG
The DNA here is from genome assembly GCA_002840505.1 of Deltaproteobacteria bacterium HGW-Deltaproteobacteria-2. Taxonomy (NCBI): domain Bacteria; class Deltaproteobacteria; species Deltaproteobacteria bacterium HGW-Deltaproteobacteria-2. The sequence goes on from PHBC01000002.1 coordinate 459,277, forward strand.
AAAAAATCAGCCGCGAACTCGCTCTTAAAGGTTTAACAATAGTCAGCGGTATGGCCCGGGGTATTGATTCCACAGCCCACCGTGGAGCTTTAACAGCACACGGCAGAACTATTGCTGTTCTGGGCAGCGGACTGGACGTTATTTATCCGCCGGAAAACAAAAAATTGTTTGATGATATTATTCAAAATGGTGCGGTTATTTCTGAATTTCCGCCAGGAACACCGCCACTTTCAGCCAATTTCCCGACACGTAATCGTATAATCAGCGGCATGTCCTACGGCGTTGTAATTGTAGAAGCCGGAGAAAAAAGCGGCTCCCTTATTACGGCAAGACTCGCACTGGAACAGGGACGGGAAGTCTTTGCTGTTCCCGGAAGTATCGATTCCGCAGGTTCGCGCGGAACAAATAAATTGATTAAACAGGGTGCAATATTAATTGAAAATATCGATGATATCCTGGATGAAATCATGCCGCAGCTTGAATTTACGACAGCATTGAAAATACCCAAGGCTTCCGGCGCTGAAATAATTGAGAAAAAAAGCCATGAAATACTGGATGAAGTTGATCAGAAGATATTTGATTTTGTTTCCCAAGGCCGCATTCATATTGATGATTTGATTTCTTCTACAGGCTTGCCATCCGCCGGTATCTTGAGCGCATTGACAAAGATGGAATTGCGAGGAATTGTTGAGCAGCATCCGGGTAAATTTTTCTCTCTAAAAAAATAATTATTTATATTTATATCGTCATTGAAATGATAAAATTTATCTTTACAAAACATTTTCTTCCATTTATAGGGGCACTTTATTTGTGAGAATCAAACTTTAAAAGCGAAGGGCATGACCTAAATGTCACACGTTAAAGTTTGTGAGTCGTAACGAGACTAGCCGAAACGAATCCCGACGAGTCGGGATGAAGTTTGGAGTTATAGTCGAATTATTCCGCTAAAAGCGGAGGGTTTCATACCCGTTTTTTTCAAATTGAAAGGGTGTTTATGGCGAATTCTTTAGTTATTGTGGAATCTCCCACTAAAGTTAAAACTATAAAAAAGTTTCTCGGAGCCGATTTTAATGCTGTGGCTTCTATGGGACATGTGAAAGATTTACCGAAAAGCACTCTGGGCATTGATCTGGAAAAAGACTTCGAACCGACATACAATGTAATCGAAACAAAAAAGAAAACCATCGATGATCTGAAAAAAGCTGCGAAGAGCGCGGAAAATATTTACCTCGCCCCCGATCCTGACCGGGAAGGAGAAGCAATCGCCTGGCATATAGCGGAAATCATCAACGCTAAGAATAAAAATATTTATCGCGTTCTGTTCAACGATTTAACCAAAAACACCGTTATCGAAGCCATCAAAAATCCACTGCAACTTGATTTTAATAAATATGAAGCTCAGCAGACAAGACGTATTCTCGATCGTCTGGTTGGTTATCAGATCAGCCCTGTTTTGTGGGACAAGGTCAAAAGGGGCCTGAGCGCGGGACGCGTGCAATCAGTCGCCGTGCGCATGATTTGCGACCGTGAAGAAGAGATCAACAAGTTTGTTCCCGAAGAATACTGGAATCTGGTAGCGCAATTCGAAGGCAATAATCCGCCGCCCTTTGAAGCGAAGCTTCTTAAAGTTGACGGCAAAAAAGCCAAAGTAACTACAGGCGAACAGGCCGCAAATCTGGCCGCGAAACTCAAGGAAGCGGATTTCAGTGTCGAAAAACTGGAAAAAAAAGAAGTCAAACGTTCCGTACCGCCGCCTTTTACAACAAGCAAACTCCAGCAGGAAGCTTCCCGCTGGCTGCGTTTTTCAGCAAAAAAAACCATGATGGTTGCTCAGAAATTATACGAAGGAATAGAACTGGGTAAAGAAGGTTCCGTCGGTCTGATCACTTATATGAGAACAGATTCTTTCCGGATAGCTGAAGAGGCTATTAAAGACGTGCGCGATTATATCAGAGAAAATTATTCTTCAGATTATCTGCCGCACAAACCTCATTTTTATAAAAACTCGCAAAAAGCTCAGGATGCCCATGAAGCGATTCGTCCCTCTAAAATGACGTACAAACCAAAAGATATAAAAAACTATCTGTCTGCAGATCAATTTAAACTTTATCAGCTCATCTGGAACCGCTTTGTTGCCAGCCAGATGAACCCGGCAATTCTTGATCAGACTACCATTGACATAGCGGGCGCCGGTTGCATCTTCCGCGCTCAGGGACAGATCATGAAATTCCCCGGCTTTACCATTGTCTATACCGAAGGCAAGGACGATAAAGAAGAAAATGGTAACGGCAACGATAAACTTCTGCCGGAAGTCAGCGAAAAAGAAAAACTCAAGCTACTTAAGCTGAATACGGAACAGAAATTCACGCAGCCGCCGCCGCGTTTTTCGGAAGCATCGCTTGTGCGCGAGTTGGAGGAAAAAGGAATCGGACGTCCCAGCACTTATGCGACCATTATCTCCACCATTCAGGATCGCGAATATGTCAGTCTGGAAAAAGGGAAATTCCACCCTTCTGAATTGGGAATGACGGTCACTCAACTTCTGGTAAAAAGTTTCCCGACGGTTCTGGATCTGGCCTTCACCGCGGATATGGAAAACAAACTCGACGCCATCGAAAGCGGCGAAAGCAAACGCGTGGAAACACTCAAAGAGTTTTATACTCTTTTTGCCGACGAACTGAAGAAAGCCAAAACGGAAATGAAAAACCTCAAACAAGAGGAGACTCCAACCGATCTGGTTTGCGAAAAATGCAACTCTCCGATGGTGATTAAATGGGGGAAAAACGGAAGATTCCTCTGCTGTTCCAATTATCCCAAATGCAAGAACACTATGAATTTCACCCATGACGAAAACGGAAAGGTAACGCACGTGGAAACAAAAACAACGGAAATCAAATGCAATAAATGCGGTAAAAATATGATTGTCAAAGAGGGACGTTTCGGACAGTTTCTGGCCTGCTCGAATTATCCGGAATGTAAAAACACAATGACTGCAACAAAAAACGAAAATGGCGAAATCGTCGCTCAGGAAGCGCCGACAACCGATGAGGTTTGCGAAAAGTGCGGCAAACCCATGGCCATCAAACGTGGACGTTACGGTCAGTTCCTCGGCTGCACAGGTTATCCCGAATGTAAAAATATCAAAAAAATGGGCAAGGACGGCAAAGTAACAAATCAGGAACCCGTATTGTCGGACGAAAACTGCGAACTGTGCGGCAAACCCATGGCCGTTAAGCGCGGACGTTTTGGACAGTTCCTGGGTTGCACCGGTTACCCCGAATGCAAAAACATCAAGAAAATACCAAAGAACAAACCCAGTGAGTAAATCTGATCAGGTCATAATCATCGGCGGAGGATTGGCCGGCTGCGAAGCTGCCTGGCAACTGCTGCGGCGGGGTCATACGGTTCATCTGTATGAAATGAAGCCGCAAAAATTTTCGCCAGCCCATAAGATGGAAAATCTGGCGGAACTGGTTTGCAGTAACTCTCTTAAATCCAACTCTCTGGACAACGCACACGGCCTGCTCAAGGAAGAAATGCGCCGTCTCCATTCCTTAATAATATCTGCGGCAGACAGCACCGCCGTTGCCGCGGGTTCCGCTCTGGCAGTAGACCGATTTTTGTTCGCCCGGGAAGTGGAAACGCAACTAAATCAACAAAAAAACTTTTCACTTCACAGAACTGAAATTACGGAAATTCCGGAAGAAGTGTTAACGATAATTGCTACCGGCCCGCTTACTTCCGACGCGCTGGCGCAGGAAATATCCCGTATACTAAAGAGCTCTTATTTATATTTTTACGATGCCATTGCTCCAATAGTCGAAGCCGATTCAATTAATATGAACAAGGTCTTCCTGGCTTCGCGCTATGATAAGGGCACGCCGGATTATTTAAATTGCCCTTTATCCGAAGAAGAATACAAACGCTTTCATCAGGAGCTGCTGTCCGGAGAAAAAGTTCTTGCCAAAGCATTTGAAGATGTCAAACATTTTGAAGGATGCCTGCCTGTAGAAGTGCTGGCCGCTCGCGGTGAAAACACACTCGCCTTCGGTTCGATGAAGCCGGTGGGATTGATCGATCCGCACACGGGTGTAATGCCTTATGCCGTTGTTCAACTACGCAGGGAAAATTCATCCGGCACTCTTTTTAACATGGTCGGATTTCAAACAAAACTGACCTGGCCTGAGCAACAACGTATTTTTCGCCTGATTCCCGGCCTGGAAAACGCCGAGTTTGCCCGGTACGGTAGTATTCACCGCAATACTTATGTCAACTCACCTTCTCTTCTCGCGCCTTCCCTGCAACTAAAGAACAATGAAAATATTTTTCTTGCCGGTCAGATTACCGGCGTGGAAGGATATACTGAATCAACAGCCATGGGACTTTTGGCCGGACTGAATGCCGCCTTCATTGTTGAAGGGAAAAAACTCCAGCCACCACCAGCTCAAACAGCCATCGGAGCATTGCTCCGTTATATAACTTCTGCCGAATCTGCCGATCACTTTCAGCCCATGAATATTAATTTTGGTCTATTGGATACATTACGTGGTAAAAAATTAAGAAAAAGAGACAAAAATATTCTTTATGTAAGTCAGGCATTACGGTCTTTGAATGATTGGACGACCGCTCAATTTTTAAATTAATACATATTCTATTGACATACAAAACGATTTCCTTTATATTATACAGATCCAACAACAAGTTTTTATCTAATAACAACTTTGTTAAACTACCATATACTTCAATATCAAGGAGAACTTAAATGCCAATGCAAATCTTTCGCAGCTCGCTTGTGCTTATAAAGCCAGATGCTCTTAAAAACTCATTAACCGGATACATACTTTCACAATTTTCTCATTTTCATGCCGGATTGCGTTTTGCAGCCTTAAAGGTTGTCTCCGTAAACCATACCTTGGCCGAAGAGCACTATGCAGAACATAAAGGCAAATTTTTCTACGCTTCGCTCCTGCAATATATCCGAGGTTTTATCCATTTTCCTGATGATCCGGGGAAACGCAGGGTTATCGCGATTTTATATCAGGGACCAAATGCCATCAAGACTATAAGAACTATCTGCGGGCCAACAAATCCCCACGAAGCAAGGCAGAAAAATCCGGGCTGTATTCGCGCACTCGGAACTGTCGTTCCTCTAAACGATGAAAAAGGTAAATTCATCGGGAACAGAACGGATAACCTCATTCATGCCTCAGCAAACCCGGAAGATGCGGAGCGAGAAATCAAACTCTGGTTCCTACCCACAGATATACCACCGATTATGCGCAGCTTTCCCACAGAAATTAACGAAGACTATTATTATTATAAGGACTCTGTGATAACTACAATCCCCAAAAGGGGTAGTTTCTGTTTCCTCTCGCCCGGAGATATAGTCTGGAAATCCGATTTAAAAGTGCTGCGACAGCTAAAAGAAGGCAGAAAGCTGGATTATTCGGTTAATGCCGTTATTGCCAAATACTTAATTAACAGAGAGAACGAAACTATTTAAATCTTTTATTGGAAACTAACTAATCTATCACCGGATGCTGATAATTACATATACTTCCGCTACTATAAACATAACTCAGAGAAATATCCTGCGGGCGAACATGTGTTGCCGTCCACAATGATTTTTTTTATCAAGCAGAAAGCTATTTAAAGCTAGCTATACTTCTGGCTTAATCATTATGAACAGAATGTTTTTTACAAGCCATATACGATTATTAAAAAACTCTTATCCAAAAATGCGAAAAACCATTCTTCCATCAAGAAAAAGTAACCTGTTCACCCCTTTATTCAACCCTTTAGCGAAGCGATAAAGAACTATTTTTGTTGAAAATTAAGCTCTTCAATGATAGAGGCTCGTTTTGTTGGAGCATAAGAAAATATCATGCAAATATCGCAGAAAAGAAAAAACGACCAACAAGATAATTTACTGGAAGAATTACTGCGGGAGAAGGCGGCCGTATTGAGTCGTGCCGGCATGGCTGTAGATGATGCCATCGGGCAATTGACGTGTGTGAATCGGGAAATCGAAGGAAAGATTTCACTTTTAAAAGCTTTGAGCGGAAATGAGCACACCGCGGAGATATTGCAAAAAAAACAATTGATCCATGAAGAAATTAATTTGAGCATTGATCGATTCAATACTATCCGCCAAAAAGCTCAACTGCAATATTATTATCTGATTGTTACTCGTGAAGCACTGGGTTTGCGGCGGCATGAAATGATTCAGGAAATTTACCGGATTCCGGAAAAAAAAGAAAAAATAAAGGCAATTTAATGGATAGATACAAGAAGCAGCGGACGCGGATGGTTGAAACGCAATTAAAAGCGCGCGATATAATTGATGTTCGAGTATTGAAAGCCATGAGCACTATTCCACGTCATCTTTTTATTGATGAAGGGTTGATTGATCAGGCTTATAATGACAGTCCTCTGCCAATTGATGGACATCAGACCATCTCTCAACCATACATAGTCGCACTCATGACGCAGGCATTGGAGTTAAAAGGAAAAGAAAGGGTCTTGGAAATAGGCACCGGATCCGGTTATCAAACGGCTGTGTTGGCATCTATTGCCGATCGTGTTTTTTCTATCGAACGCATTGCTTCTCTGTCTACAAACGCGCGGAAGATTCTTGATAAGCTTAATTTTTACAATGTAGCCTTAAGAGTCGGCGACGGTTCTTACGGCTGGAGAGATGAAGCTCCTTTCGACGCGATCATCATCACAGCTGCAGCACCGGAAATTCCACAGTATTTAGTCGAACAGCTTGCCGCCGGTGGAAAGATGGTTTTTCCCGTCGGCGGTCGCGATGTGCAAACTTTGTATAAACTTACTCGTTCTTTAGAAAATCCTCAAGAAATCATCAAAGAAGATCTGGGCGGATGCCGATTTGTCAGCCTGATTGGGGAGAGCGGATGGGAAAAATAAAACCATCCACCCTGATATTAATTTTTTTTATTTTATCTGAACTACCTATCATTCTTTCTTGTTTCAGTCCGCAAATGCAAAAAGAACAAACAATGGGCGTTTACCACCGGGTTAAAAAAAATGAAACAGCCCAGATGATCGCCAACGCTTATCAAGTCCGTTTACAGAAATTAGCCCAGATGAATAATGCAACTAATCTCAATTCCATTAAGGAAGGTGATGTTCTATTTATACCTGAAGCAAACCGGATAATAGACAATATCAATACAAATGTAAAAGCTACGGCTACGAAATCAGATGTGGAAATAAAGAAAGCTCTACCCAAAAAATTTAAAAATCCTGTTATAAATCAAGATGCAAAAAAAGAGGTAAGTCCCTCAAAAGAGGCGCCTGCTGCAATATATAAAGAAAACTCTTTGCCGGATACAAAATCTTCTGCAAAGCAACAGTCGAAAGCAGTTGTTTCTGCAAACACTGCGCCGCTAAAAACCCCTTCGAAGAAAAATATTCCCGAAGAAAGAGTGGAACCAAAATCCGAACTGAAAAAATCAGAGCAATATTTTAAAATAGATAAAAACAGATTTATTTGGCCGGTAAGAGGTAAAGTAAAGACTCGTTTTGGTCTCCAGCCTAACAAGACTTACAATAATTGGATTAAAATTGTTTCCAATACAGGATCAAAAGTAAAAGCGGCGGCATCAGGAACCGTTATCTTCTCTTCTGAGTTAAAAAATTACGGAGAAACAATTATTATTCGACATAAGAACAGTTTTGCCACAGTTTATACACATCTGAAAAAAAGATACGTCAGGATAGACCAAAGTGTCAAAAAAGGAGAAATAATTGCCCTGATGGCGGAAACAAACGATACCGGTGAAGCATATGTAAATTTTGAAATACGCCTGCAGGGCAAAGCGTGCAATCCGCTATTGTTTCTTCCTTAATTAATCTTTTCTGCACTCTTGATAAAAAATAAGTAATAGGTGCATTAAATCTCCGTCTTGTTTCAAGAGATAAAGACGTGTTGAAGAAGTTAAAAAAATATTAAAATAATAAATAATTACATTTAAACCATCAAAAAATAACACTAAAGATGAATATATTGTCCTCCCCCGTTGTTCATTTTTCACATCAGTAATTTTATACTCCGGCAATTATTTGATTATAAATATTTCTTGACATCAACGTTATATGAAGGTAGGAAATCGTTAATAGATTTGACCTGTGGTCATGTAATGACCTATGTTCATCTAATATCAATGTTATTAATGTAAATATTTGATTTATCAAATTGAGTAGTCTAAATTAATACTTTATCATTGTAACAATTGATAAAATTTAAAACATTAAATTAGAGGAGGCTATACAATGCGTGAGTGTGTAATTATCGACGGTGTAAGATCAGCCAATTCCCGAGCGCACAACGAAAAGGGATGGTTTCGTATGTTGAGACCGGATGAGGTCTTGACAAAAGTTTATGATGGGTTGTTTGCCCGTAACCCCAAAGTAAAACCTGAAGATATCGAATCAGTATTTGTAGGTTGTGCCAATATTACCGGCATGCAGAATGATATCGGTCGCCTTTCCTGGCTGGCCGGCGGATTTCCGGAATCGGTTCCTACCAATACCCTGACCATGCAATGTCCTTCCGGTATGGCAGCCGTTCAGCATGCCGCCCGCGCTATTATGTGTGGTGAAGGCGATACCTACATTGCTTCCGGTGTGGAAGATATGCAGAAGGTCTTCATGGCCATGCATATGGATTTTTCGCCACGTCTGATGGAGCGATATAACATTGCGGACATCCCTATGGGTTCTACTGCTGAAAAAGTGGCCGAACAGTGGAAAATCACCCGTGACGATATGGAAAACATGGCTTTCTGGAGCCATAAGAAAGCCGATGCAGCCACCAAAGCCGGCAAATTCAAAAAAGAGATCATCCCGATCGAAGGCCTTAAAGATGACGGCACGTCCTTTGTGGTTGATATCGACCAGTGGATCCGTGGTGACATCTCCAGAGAATCGATGGCTACAATGAAACCCGGTTTCAAACCCGATGGACTTTTGACTGCAGCGACATCCTCGCCACTTACAATCGGCGCGGCTGCTGTTCTTTTAATGGAACGTTCCAAGGCCGATAAGCTGGGACTTTCTTATCACCTCAAATATGAAGCCGGTGCTTTAGCCGGTTGCGATCCGACAATCATGGGCATCGGTCCCGTTCCCGCTGTTAAGAGACTTCTGGCTCGCACAGGTAAAAAAATAAGTGATATCGCCATTTGGGAATTCAACGAAGCATTCGCCAGCCAGTCCTTAGCCTGCGTCAGAGATCTGGGAATCGCCCAGAACGCGCCTTTTGAAAACGTCAACGTATGGGGCGGCGCTTTGGCGCTTGGTCATCCATTGGGCGAAAGCGGCTGCCGTCTGGTGGTCACCCTGAATACCATCATGAAGACCGACTATCCCGACGCTAAATACTGTGTTGGTACACTTTGCGGCGCTTTCGGCAATGCCGGTGCTATCATGCTCAGTAAAGCGTAAGAACTATAATTGTTATAGCTTTTATTAACAATTTTTTTTACAAGGGGGGGCTTTTCTATTGAATAGCCCCCCCCTTTTTTTGAATACTCTGAAAGTAAAATGCATTGAGTCCGGCATCGGAATTTCCTGAGCCGGACTCAATGCATTTTTATATATTATTGTTTATTTTAATTGTCAGGTATTGACGCTAATTTTTATTTGAAAGGAATAAATCGGCGTCACGTGCTGTTATATCAGGTATCTCCTCCATAGGAGTATGTCCTGCACCTTCATATTGAATAAATTTTGCCGTGGGTAATTCCCTCTTCCAGTTTTCAAAGGATGGATTAAAAGGAGTCCACACATCCTTGGTGCCCCACATAACCAAAGTTGGGGGTTTGAGATCTTTTATTCCCTCGGAAATGCTTTTATCACTGTTCAGTTTTTTAAATATGGTAAACACATCAACAGTACTGCCTTTATTGCCTTCTCTCATCATAAGCTCGAAATAGCGGTCTTTGATCTCTTTGGTAATTTTTGATTTATCTCCCCACGCCTCGGTTGCGGCCATATTAACTAAAAATCGAGGCATGATGTACCGTGCAAATGGACGTATAACGGGATTGCTCGCGAAGGACATTATGAAAGGCATTCCTTGCGGAAATCCCAACGAGTCTATTAGTATAAGTTTCTCTACTTTATCTGAATTTTTCACAGTATAGTTCCAAGCGATATAGCCGCCCAAAGAATTCCCCGCTATAGAAAACTTTTCCAAGTTCAACCTGTCTACAAATTCTCCAAACACTCTGTTAAAATACTTAACAGCTTCATCTTTTTTGTAAAAAGATGGATCGGAGAGAGAAGGATTGGAAGGCGGTCCTGTTAATCCAAATCCAGGAAGATCCAGCCGGATAATACGGTAATGTCCTTTAAGCCGTTCAGCCCATCCGTCCCATGTATGAAGTGATGCGCATACACCATGCAACAAAATTAATGTCGGCCCTTGACCTTCATCCTTGTAATGAATATTCATACCGTCAATTTCAATGATCTTCGAGTTAACATCCGCGTATTTCGCTTTCAGCTTATCAAGAGGTATGGTGGTCATTCCCAACGAAGTGCAACCCATTGTTGAGACGATCATACAGGCCACAAAGATTAAAACGAAATGTTTGACATTCATCATTTCAGTCCTTTCCTCAAGATTTTTTTCCTAATACCGGCAAAACATTACCTTTCCGATGGCGGGACTATAAGAATTTAGCTTTTCCATGTCAAGGAAATCTTGGCGATAAAATGCAAGGCAAGATATGCATCTAGTGTACTGATGCTGTACGCCTTTTTTATGTATTATTATTGCCTGTGGCTACATTCTTTTGATGGCATATTTTTTTAACGAATAATTGCTAAAAATATATTGTCAATTCCAGCGTCATGCTTTATATTAGTATCAAACATTCGAGCTAATTTATTCTGGAAAGGAGATTATAATGAAAACGTACGCAATTAAATATTTAGAACTAGCTGAAAATCACGCGGAGAAAATAGCCAAGGCTTGGGCAAAGGATGTTCAAAAAAATGCTAAAACACCAACATATAAAAGCTTGGATGAAGAAGCAATCATCTATCAATGCGTTCGATTTTATCAAAATTTCAGCAAGATGTTTCTTGATGAAAAAATCACAGACGATGTATTAAGATATTTTCGAAGTTATGCTCAGGAAAGTTATGCTATGGGTATCCCGGCGAAAGAGACCATTTACGCATTGATACTTATGAGACGGCATATTTGGTTGTATGCAGATTTTCAGGCGATATTTAGCTCCGGTATTGATCAACGGCAGGCGCTTGATACACTAAGCCGGACAATACTATTGTTCGACTACGCAGCTTATGAGGTGACTAAAGAGTATCAGGAACTCATGAAGAAAAGTAAAAAATAAAATTTAATCAATTAATACATCTGTATTTTTATATCAGATTTGAACTTAGAGAAAGGAGAATATTCTTATGGTAGATTCTATTAGGCTTCTTGATGTAACCGAACAAAACGCCGAGGAAATTGCCGAGCATTGGGCAATGGAGGTTCAAAAAAATAAAAGGACTACACATTATCAAAACATAAAGAAAGAAAAATTGGTAGTTTATGCAATCGATTTTTACCGCAATTTAAAAAAATTGCTGGTTCCCGATGATCGTATTGAATTTACCCAGAAATATTTTCTGAAATACGCTAAAAAATGTCATGATATCGGGATTCCATTACATGAAGCCATTTATGGATTAAATCTGATGCGACGCCACATGTGGCTCTATGCAGATTTTCAGGCAATTTTTATTGACGCATTGGAACACAATCAAGCCATCGACAGTATCATGCGGATTATGCTCATGATGGACTACGCAGTATATGAGATCACGCAGTATTATCTTGATAAGCAGTAAGAATCTAAAATCTTAAGCAGAGATAAAAGTTCACAAAATATAATATGACCTGAAAGCCTATGCCCTGTGTGCATAGGCTTTTTTTCATTCATTTTCCTTAAGAAAAATGAAATTTTTCATCTTTGTATTATAAATAATTTTAATAACAATAATTTAGAGCATCATACAGAAATTTGAAGTGAAAGTCACTTTGGAAGATGAATTGCCAAGTAAATGACTTTCAGTCATTAAATTCTTAGTATTATTCAATAATCATAAATAATTGATTTTATTAATTATCATAGAATTTTAGTGCAATAACAAGTAAATAAATCTTTTAAAATTTATATAATATATTGACAGAGTTGATTTTGAGATGTATAAAAGTCAAAAAATGACCTTCAGTCACTACGTTTAGTTTCGAGTTAAAAGCTCTCAATAAATATGTGGCCATTGGAACAATTTTCAAATGAATATTTAAATCACCTAATTTACATATATTTAAAAGTGTAATTGCATAAATATTCAAGATAAACGCTCATTAATGAACGAGCAAGAAATATAACAAATAGAAAAGTAAGGAGGATTTTATGGCAAGTTTGTGGGTTGATTTACGGGATATTAAATTCCAAGTGTTTGAAGTCTTAAAGATAGGCGAGACATTGCTGGGCAAAGGCCGTTATAAGGATTATGATGCTGATACATGCAACATGGTTCTTGACCAGGCGGCAAAGTTTGCAGAGCTGGAACTTGCTCCTACCTATCCTGATGAGGTTCATCGTAAACCAGTCGAAGCAACATTTAAAGATGGAAAAGTAACGACACCTGAAGCTTATAAAAGGCTTTGGAAACTTTATTGTGAAGCTGGATATATGGCTACGGCCGATCAGCCGGAAGTAGGTGGTCAGGGCTTCCCCGCAGTAATCGCTGCTTCTGCCGCAAATATGTTTCTGGCCTGCAACCAGGCCTTTGTTATGTATCCCGGTCTTTCCCATGGCGCTGCAAGATTGATGGAAGATTTCTTCCAGCATCCGCTGCGTGATATCCTTCTGGAAAAAATGTATACAGGCGAATGGGCGGGAACCATGTGTTTGACTGAACCGGGTGCCGGTTCCGATGTCGGTGCTTTGAAGTCAACCGCCAAAAAGAACGCTGACGGTACCTACTCAATTGTCGGCACCAAGAGCTTCATCTCCGCCGGTGATCATGACCTGACCCCGAACATTATTCACCCTGTTCTGGCCAGAATCGAAGGCGACCCCAAAGGAACAAAAGGCATTTCCATTTTCATGGTTCCCAAGGTCAGATTCAATGAGAAGGGCGAACTCGGAGAAGCCAACGATGTTACCTGCGGCAACATTGAAAGCAAAATGGGCATTCACGGCAATGCAACCTGTACTCTGAATTTCGGTTCTGACAACAAATGCATCGGTTATCTGATGGGCGAAGAACGTCAGGGTATGCCGATCATGTTCCACATGATGAACGAAGAGCGTCAGGGCGTCGGCATGATGGGCGCTTCTCTGTCAATGGCCGCTTACCTGCATGCTCTGGATTATGCCAAGCAGAGATTTCAGGGACAAGATGTCATCATGATGGCTATGAAGGTTGAAGACTCGCCGCAAGTGACTATCATTAAGCATCCTGATGTTCGCAGAATGCTGCTCAGACAGAAATCCATTTCGGAAGGTCTTCGTATGATGTGTTTCTTCTGCTATTTCTGCATGGACAATCAATTCAGCGCTATGGTTGATGGTAACGAGGAACAAGTGGAATACTGGAAGGGCTTGATCGAAGTGCTGACACCGGTAGTAAAAGCCTACTGCACAGACAAGGGCCAGGAAAGCATTGAACTTGCAGTACAGTGTTACGGTGGTTATGGTTTCTGCCGTGAATACCCGGTCGAACAGATGATGAGAGATAACAAGATCAACCAGATATATGAAGGAACCAACGGAATTCAGGCCCTTGACTTGCTGGGACGCAAGCTGGGCATGAAGAAAGGTAAATACTTCATTGATTTGCTCAACTTAACCAAAGAAGCAATTGACGAAGCCGATGGACTCGATCTTCTCAAGGGAGAAGCGGCTGTTGTCAAAGATGCTTTGACGGCCTGCGGATTAACGGCAAAGGATTTCTCCAAGATGATTGGCTCGACGCCTTACGTACCACTGATTGGAGCATGCGATTATTTGAACGCTTTGGGAGACGCTCTTGTAGGATGGCTGCACCTCAAAATGGCCAATGTTGCCGCCAAGAAATATTTCGAGGTAACAGGCGAACAGGATAAAAATTTCTATATGGGCAAGATCCGAGGTGCCAAATTCTTCATTAATCGTATCACCGGGCTTGTTCCTGCTCATCTGGAAAACATCAAGAAAAATGAGCAGAGTGCGATGGATATTACTGACGACCAATTTGTTGTCGATTAAATATTCTTGGTAAAATAAACTTTGGGCGGGGAGGTAATATTACCTCCCCGCTTTTTTTATTTATACCATTTTGATGTCAAAGGGTAACACTACGATGGCGTATTATATACTTATAAACTCTTTTGATACCCAGTGATTTTTGATTATTTATGGTATTAAGTTCTACTTTAAGAAAAACCGACAATGATACCATTGTAAAATACTTTTGCAATCCTATAGCAAATATATTGACAGGGGTAATATATTATGTATAAAAACTGACGCTCGGTCATAAACGAGCAAATAATATAACGAATAGAAATAGTAAGGAGGATTGTATGGCGGGTCTTTGGTTTGATTTAAGAGATATTAATTTCCAACTGTTTGAAGTATTCAAGATAAAAGAAACCTTACTGGGTAAGGGACGTTATGTGGACTTTGATGCTGATACGTGCAAGATGGCGCTTGACCAGGCTGCAAAATTTGCCGAGCTTGAGATTGCCCCTACTTATCCTGACGAAGTTCATCGTAAACCGATCGAAGCAACATATAAGGACGGCAAGGTAACAACACCGGAAGCATACAAGAGACTGTGGAAACTTTATTGTGAAGCAGGTTACGTGGCTATGGCCGATCAGCCGGAAGTAGGCGGTCAGGGATTCCCGGCAATTATAGCAGCGTCCTGTGGCCATATGATGTTGTCCTGTAATCCGGCATTTATGATGTACCCCGGCGTTACTCACGGCGCGGCAAGACTGATGGAGGATTATTTCCAACATCCTCTGCGTGATGTCGTTCTGCAAAAAATGTACAGTGGTGAATGGGCCGGCACAATGTGTCTGACCGAACCTGGCGCGGGCACCGATGTCGGTGCTTTAAAAACAACCGCCAAGAAAAATGCTGACGGCACTTACTCCATCGTGGGCACCAAGAGTTTTATTTCAGGCGGCGATCAGGATCTGTCTCCGAACATCATTCATCCGGTTCTGGCCAGAATCGAAGGTGATCCGAAAGGAACGCGAGGTATTTCCATTTTCATGGTTCCCAAAATCAGATTCAATGAAAAAGGCGAGTTGGGTGAATCAAATGATGTATACTGCAGCGGCATTGAAAGCAAAATGGGTATTCACGGCAGCGCCACCTGTACCCTTAATTTCGGCGACAACGGCAAATGTATCGGTCATATGATGGGTGAACAAGGCCAGGGTATGCCGATTATGTTCCACATGATGAACGAAGAGCGTCAGAACGTCGGCTTGATTGGCGCGGCGCTTGCCGGTGCGTCTTACCTTCATGCGCTCGATTATTGCAAACAAAGAATTCAGGGACAAAACGTCATCGCCATGGCCTTAAAGGATGAAAACGCTCCTGCCGTTCCCATCATTGATCATCCCGATATCCGCAGAATGCTGATCAAAATGAAGTCAATTTCAGAAGGTCTTCGCGCTTTGTGTCTGCTCTGCTATTTCTGCATGGATAATATGTTCAGCGCGATGTTCTCCGCTGTTTTAGACCCCAATGCCAATAAAGAAGAATTGGCAAAAGAGCAAGAGTACTGGGCAGGCTTGCTCGAAATTCTCACTCCCATAGTCAAATCCTACGCTACGGATATGGGCATGGTAGGTTGCGATCTGGCCGTGCAGAGTTACGGCGGTTACGGTTACTGCCGTGAGTATCCTGTTGAACAGATGATGAGGGATCAGAAAATCAACGCTATCTATGAAGGTACTAACGGTATTCAGGCTCTCGACCTTCTGGGACGCAAGCTGGGCATGAAAAAAGGTGCTTATTTCATCAGCCTGCTCAACTATACCAAAGATGCTATTGACGAAGCCGAGAAGATCGACGCTCTCAAGGGAG
Source organism: Deltaproteobacteria bacterium HGW-Deltaproteobacteria-2 (assembly GCA_002840505.1). NCBI lineage: Bacteria > Deltaproteobacteria > Deltaproteobacteria bacterium HGW-Deltaproteobacteria-2. The sequence goes on from PHBC01000002.1 coordinate 475,422, forward strand.
AAGCAGCCATCGTCAAAGATGCTTTGACTGCCTGCGGATTAACAGCCAAGGATTTTTCCAAGATGATTGGCACGACGCCTTTCGTTCCATTGATTGGAGCTTGCGATTATCTTAACTGTCTGGGTGATGCTCTTGTTGGCTGGCTGCATCTCAGAATGGCAACTGAAGCCCTTAAGAAGTTCTTTGATGCGTCAACGAACGAAAAAGAAAAAGCTTTCTATCGTGGTAAGATCGAAGGAGCCAGGTTCTTCATTAATCGTATTACAGGACTTGTACCTGCCAAACTGGAAAATCTGAAAAAAGATGAACAAAGTGCAATGAACATTCCAATAGAATCTTTCGTTGGTGAATAAAAACTCGTAAAAAGAGTAATTCTGTGCGGGGAGGTCTTAAAGCCTCCCCGCTTTTTTATTCCAATTTTAAAGGAATTTCCACCATATTGGCGAAAATTGTCAGCAATGTAAGATTCTATTTATTATGCGCTCTCCTTACGGAAATGCGCATCCGATCAAAGCGCTATCTTTGATTTAGAACTGGATTTTGATTTATGAATATTTATTTCAGTTTCTTGACCAATTATCTTATTTGTGCCAAAAGAAAAAAATGCGAAGAAGAAAACAACAAACTCAGTTGCAATCAATAGGCGAAGTTTTATTTTCTGCCTTGAAGAAAAAGGGCCTGACCTTAAAAATCGAAGAAAATGCCCTGCTGAAACTTTGGCCTAAAGCTGTGGGACCGCAAATTGCTTCGAAAACACATCCAGATTGTTTACGAGGTGGTATCTTATTTGTTAAAACAGTTTCCTCAGTTTGGGTGCAACAACTTCATTTCATGAAAGAAGAAATTCGGGATAAATTAAACAAACTTGCCGGAAAAAATGTCATAAAAGAAATCCGCTTTTTGGTTGGCCACACACCCGTACAGGTAAAATCCGGAGAAAATATCTCTTCAACAAAAAAAATAGTATTGAAAGAAAGAGACAAAAAAATGATTGCTGACTGCACAGCGGCTTTAGCTGACCATGAATTGGCATCCATATTAAAGCGTATTATGCAAATAGAAATCAGTCGCCGCCGTCAGCTGGAAAAAGAGAAAGTTCGGTGAAGATACCTTCCATCTCCTGAGTATATTTTTTGTTTTGATCATAAATAAAAAGTGGTGATTCAATTTTTAGTTCTTCATGACCGCCGCTTTTCCCTTCCACCAAAACAAATTCCGCTTTAGAAAAATTATCAGAAAAAACCAACTTCATTTTTTTTGGTTCAATATCACTATCCCGGAAAAGACAAATAAGTTCAACTAATCGTTTTGCCGGATAAATAGTAAAAACGGTACCGGCAGGTTTAAGTAAATATTTTGCCGCGGTTAAGAAACATTTTAAAGAACCTTTTATTTCATGGCGGGCGATGGCTTTTTCAGGATGTGGATTTATTCTGCCTGAATTCAATTTTCGATAAGGAGGGTTAAAGATTACTGTATCAAAGGAACGCGCCGGGAAGACGTTTTTTATATCACGTGCATCTCCGGAAAATATTTTAACACGGCTTTCCAATTCATTTATTCTTGTACTTTTTTCGGCGAGAGCCGCAATATTTTTCTGAATTTCCAAACCGGCGAAATTACTTTGAGGAAAACGCTTTGCCAGAATAAGGAGAATAATGCCGCTGCCACATCCTATATCAATAGCGCGGGCGCGCGGTTTTAAGGATACAAAATGAGCAAGTAGAATTGAGTCCAGAGAAAATCTGTATCCTCGTTTGGTTTGAAAAACCCTTAAACGTCCTTCAAGAATTTCATCCAGGGTTTCTTCTTCCATAATTACCAAGTCGCCCTCATTCGCCTACCTTTGTTGGCATCGTCATCGGCTCCTCGACGTATGATAGTATACGACTGCGTCGCCTCTTCCTCGCCGCCGCGGTATACTTCTGACTGCAACTTGGTATCGAATTATAAATACAATTATTTTTCAATCCAGTTTATGAATAAAAATACCGCTACGCAGTTTCGGTTCAAACCACGTTGACTTCGGCGGCATTATTGCTCCGGCATCGGCAACTTTTATTATTTGTTCCATACTCGTGGGATAGAGAGAAAATGCAACGGCAAAGCCATCTTTGTTAACCAGCTTTTCCAGTTCATCCATCCCCCTTATGCCGCCGATAAATTTAATGCGGTCGTCTACGCGCGGATCTTTAATTCCTAAAACAGGAAACAGTAGATGATCCTGCAATATGGCTGCATCCAGACTGGCTACTGGATCGTTTTCGTTATAAACACCTTTTTTAATTGTTATTTTGTACCACTCACCCCCCAAAAACATGCCGAAATCATGAAGTTTTTCGGGCGATCGGGCCGTGAAATTTTTACTAACCGTGAAGCAGGCACTGATTTTTTCGATAAATTCCCCTGGAGTCAGACCGTTCAAGTCCTTAACTGCGCGGTTATAATCCATAACTTTAAGTTGAGTGTGAGGGAAAAATACCGCCAGCACGGATTCATATTCTTTTCCAGAATCATTGGATTCATCCTGAGAACGTCTGTTTCTGGCAATTGTGGCGGCTGCGGCAGCGCGATGATGTCCATCGGCAATATAAAGAGATGCAACCTCAAAAAATTCTTTTCTGATTTTATCGATTCGTTTTGCGTCGTCTACAACCCAGGCTGTGTGTTTAACCCCGTCTTCCGCGGTGAAATCATATTCCGGAGAGGCTACCGTTATTTCATCTACAATCTTATTCAAATTCTTACGTTCCCGATAACTTATAAATACCGGGCCGGTTTGTGCATTGACTGTATCAACATGCCGGATGCGATCTTCTTCCTTATCCTTTCTTGTCAATTCATGTTTTTTAATTTTTCCCGCATCATATTCGGATGCGCTCATCAATCCTACTATTCCTGTTTGCACTTGAGAACCCATTTTCTGTCTGTAAATATAAAAACAGGGCGATTTGTCCTGTATCAGCACACCCTTTTCCAGCATTTGAATAAAGTTGCGTTTCGCTGTCTGATAAATAAGGTCGTCATTGCTTTTCGTATTATCGGGAACATCAATTTCTGATTTTTCCACATGCATGAAGCTCAAAGCGTTGCCCCAAACAGCTTTTTGTCCCTCTTCCCTGGTCATAACGTCATAAGGAAGCGCCGCGACCTGAGAAACGAATTTTTGTTGTGGTCGCACCGCTTTAAAAGGTAAAACTAATGCCATAATTAATAAACTCCTGTGTTTACTTTTCTTGCGAAATTGATAACATACTGTCATAATCTACACAATATAAAATTGAAAAGAAGGAAGAATATATGAAAAATACTCTGGTTTTTATCCATGGTCTGGAAAGTACGGCTCAGGGCGCCAAAGGACAATTTTTTTCTCAATATTTCCCGGAAATGATTATTGAAGATTATACGGGAGATTTTAACACACGTATGAAAAAACTAAATGGAATCCTTGCCGGAAAAACTGAACTGATAATTGTAGGGTCAAGTTACGGAGGTTTAATGGCAGTTCGCTATGCCATGGAAAATGAAAGCAAGGTGAAAAAATTGATATTACTTGCACCGGCTTTAAACCTTCCCGAATTCAAGTCCGGTACCTGTAAACAATTAATAATTCCCGTTATCATATATCACGGAACCGGCGATGATGTTGTTAATCCCCAAATTGTGAAACAAATCGCAACAGAATATTTCAGCAATCTTGAACATCATCTGGTTGATGATGACCATCCCCTGCATAAGACTTTTCCGCTGCTGGATTGGAAAAAACTTCTTACGTCCGTCTGATAATTAAAATATTCTATAATAATGACAGCCGCTTGCTTTAAATTACCTTGACAATCTTTTTCCGATATTTTAGTCTCTTACGCAAATTCTATCAGATTGATAATATTATGTATTCGAAAAAAATAGTAATCCGCTATACTCCGGACATAGTTCAACAGCCTGTAATTTATCAGCTTGTTAAACAATATGATCTTGTATTCAATATTTTGAAAGCAAGGATTTTCCCGCGCCGCGAGGGCGTCATAGTGCTGGAATTAAGCGGGTTAAAAGACAATTTCGATCAGGGAATTCGTTTCTTGAAGGAAATGGGTCTTAAAGTAGAACCCCTGTCCAAAAGCGTAAGTCAAAACGCTGATAAGTGTGTTCACTGCGGTGCCTGTACCGCTTTTTGCCCCACAGGAGCGCTGGCTTTTGAAAAAGTATCCCTCAAGGTATTATTTGACGCCGAAAAATGCAACGGTTGTGAGCTCTGTGTCTCCGCCTGCCCGGTCCGCGCCATGGAAATCAATCTTCTTTAATCGCTGCGAATACTCTTACCCTCACAATTGTGAATTAAGAATCTTCTATTAAGAATTGAAATTTACAGAAGAGCGCTTTTGGAAACGCGTAGAAGATTCCATGCCATATGGGGATGAACGAGTCGCCTGTAAAAAATGGAAAATGGTTTTGTCACATTATCGCCCAAGGCCAGTAGCACATTTTCGAGCAAGTAATGTGATTTGTATCCGGGCTGGAAATAATAGTTCACTAAATGGCATCCAGGGCAATAGCTAATGATGTGTTTTTTTCCGCTGGCGGCTATGTCTTTCCGCTTGATTGAAGCCGCTCTCACGACGTTGGCGATTTTGCCGTCCGTATGTAATCCGCCATATCCGCAACAAAGGGCTTTTTCGCGATTATGCGGCATTTCGGAAATGCGCATGCCTATGGCGGTTGCAAGACGACGTACAGCATTCAAATAATCATCTCCGTTCTCGTATCCGAAACACGGATCTGATATGGCCGCGTCCATATTGACAGGTTTTGTAATACGGATGGAGCCTGTTTCTATCATATCCAGGAAATAGTCGTATATACTTATGACAGGGAACGGCACTTTCACGCCTAAAGTTTTGGGCATAATACTGGTCAGTACTTTCTGACAATGTCCGCACCCCACGATGAGGCGCTCGAACCGGTTTTCCATAATACGATTCACGAACCTTTTCGCAATCCGGTAGCCTTCATCAAAGAGCCCCGCTTGTATAGCCCATACGCCACAACAATCGTCAGGGCCTCCGAATTTCGCTGCATTTCGAAGGGCATGGGATTCCTCTACTGCACGTGGCATCATTCGATCAGTACAACCTATCCAAAGAATGTCTTTACTCTTCTTGGGAGTCGCCCAATTGTGGAGGATTCTCTTATCCACTGTGCCAAGACCTTTGTATGCATCCCTAAAGAAATTTGCATTCCAACCTTCGACTCCCAAACCATTAATACTATACGCCATGGAAGAAGGAATTTTAATCTCTGCTCGCCGTTTATGTTCCAGACACTCACGCATTAGATAACTGGGATTGGCACCCACTGGACAGCGGTGGTCACATTTGCCACACCTGATACAGAAGCTAAGTTCCTGATACCACTGGAGCTTTACCCTGATTTTTTTAACTATTTCCTTGGCCTGCACTGATGTAAAGTTTCCATATTTACATCCGACAAGGCATTTCCCGCATTGGTTGCATTTTTCAGCGGAGAATCCACGCCTAAACATCGCGCTTTCTTTTGTGAAAGAAGTTTCATTTTTCATGGTGGCGAGTATACGAAGAAGCTTTTTTCTTGTCAATGAATAATAACATCAAAATATGATGAACGGATTGTGTTTATATTGATTGATAAATAATTATTTCTTCCAGCTAATAACTCTTGCAACGCTCCTTGAGAGCAGCGATATCATCCGCTGTAAGTTCCAGCGAATCAGATTGAATTATAGGATACATTATAGATTCTTTATTTTTACTGTGATTTAAAGCGAGAGCGTGACCAAATTCATGAGCAAGAACACGCACAAGCCTAAACTCGTTGTCATACTGATAAATAGTAATTGACCGCTTGCCGTTTTTGTATTCATAAAAACCTTCACAAAACTCACGGCCTAATGTGTTTCCTATATTTTGCTGATCAAACAAATCCAGATTATTATTTGAAGCTATTTCATTGATTACAACTACCAAACTATTTATTGTTTCCATCAATGCTTTTATTTCTTCCTGACGTGCATTCAGATTTTCGTGCGAAGAAGCTAATTCATCTTTTTCTTTCATCAGCCGTACATAAGTACTTTGCGGAGCCCCACCACGCCGGTTCCACGACTCAATCTCATTATTCAAGTCATTAGTTTTTCTATTATAATCATTAAGAATGCTATCAAACTCTACTCTTTTGGTCTCATATTCAGCGTTTAAACTTTTCAGACGTAATTTTAATTCTTCGTATGAGTTTCTGGAACGGTCCATTTTGTAATGGAGGTTCTTCAATCTGTCGGTAGCTTCCTGCCGATAATCGTAAATAATATTTACCTCTATCTCGCCATCAACATCCTCAAGGAATAAATCGCGATTAAACGGTTTTCCCCACATTGCCGTCGCCATTTTTACGGCTGCATTGAATTCTTCACGGCTTAGATTAAACCTTTCATCAATCTTGCCTAAACGGTAGGTTATTGGCACATTACAGGGATTAGAATTGTGAATAGAAATGAGAATCAGAACAATAAAGATAGCCAGTAATAATAAAAATACCCAGCTTATCGTTTTTGATGAAGTTGACATATTAGAGCATTGAAGAAAACCGGAGTATTATTTCCCTGCTTGCTTGTTGGATTCTTTTAGTAATTTATTGACATCGCCAGGAACTTCCTTACTTTCTTTGTATAGCTCCTTGGTGTCTTTAAAAAAGCCCTTACTTTTATCCACTATTTCATTGGCACCGGACTTCATCATGTTAATTGATTTATCAATTTTTTCCGGCATTTTATTTGGATCTTCCAGATAGTAATAACCGAAAGCCGCTAATAAAATTAGCAATAAGATCAACGCTAATTTAATCAAGCTTTTAAACATAAAATGCAGAATTAATATTATAATGAAGACAACGATCATTATAAGTACTCCCGGGTGAGCAGATATATAACCGGTAATTGCATCCATTATAAAATCTCCTTTGCATTTGTCTGGTAAGACCTAATTTATATTAATTTTATTATGAAATCCATTATTATTTAACCTTCATAATTTATCTGTTGCTTATCTGCGCTTTTTTTCGTATTTTATACAAATACACAAAAGGATCATTTGTTTTATGTTTTTTAAATCAAAAGCTTAATGTCCCCTTGAAAAAGCAAAGAATAAAAAACCGGATATAATATAATTATTTTCACAGATTTATTTGCCGGTTTTGCCGTGGGAAATATAACTCTTCTGGTTCAAACAAAGGAAAAGATCGTCAATGGATCAAAATAGACTTAATACTTTACACGATTTAGAAGAAAAGTTTTCTTACTGTTTCCGCGATATTAATCTTCTCTCTACCGCGCTTACTCATCGTTCTTATGTCAATGAAAATAAGCAACTGGCTGTTTCCGATAATGAAAGATTCGAGTTTTTAGGTGACTCTGTTTTAGGCGTTTGCGTAAGTGACCTGATTATTAAAAAATATGTTACTTTTCCTGAAGGTACACTTACTCAAATTCGCGCCGCGCTGGTGAACGAAAAACAGTTAGCCCAGCTCGCCCGCAATTTACAAATTGGCGACTGTCTTTTACTGGGTCGCGGTGAAGAGAGTTCCGGCAGCCGCACCAAGGATTCTTTTTTAGCTAACGCCTTTGAAGCGGTTATTGCCGCTATATATCTTGATTCTGATTTTGACAACGCAAAAATAATTATAACAAAATTAATCGAACCGCTATTGAAAGATGACAATTCATCTTCTGAATATTTCGACTATAAAACCGCTCTGCAGGAACTCTGTCAAAAAAGGTATAGAACAACGCCTCTATACACGGTTACCGGTTCCACAGGCCCCGATCATGATAAAAATTTTGAAGTAAAAGTAGTTATTGTGAATAAATTAACGGAAACCGGAACCGGCAAAAGCAAGAAGGAAGCCGAAAAACAAGCTGCGCAAAAAGCTTGGGAAATACTGCACAATGAAGAAGACTAATCATGAATCTAATAGTAACAATAACCCTTTAATTATTCCCATCTTCATCATGAACAGCGGTTGTCCGCATAGTTGTATTTTTTGCAATCAAAAAATTACCGCCGGAAATTTTCCTCGTAAAATAACAAAGGAATTCTTCGACGCGGAAGTCAACTCTTATCTGTCCTGGAACAAAGACAAATCCAGAAAGGCGGAAATTGCCTTTTATGGCGGCAGTTTTACCGGAATTGATTCGGTTTATCAGGAGGAACTTCTTTCCTGGGCACACTCTTTTATTCAAAGAGGTATTGTTACTTCCATCAGAATTTCGACAAGGCCGGATTATATTGAAGAGAATAACTTGCCGGCACTAAATAAATATGGGGTTACCACAGTAGAAATCGGTGCACAGTCGTTTATTGATGAAGTGCTGCGATTTGCTCAAAGAGGCCATAATGCTGATGCAATAGTCAAGGCATTGACTATTTTAAAGCACAATGGCTTCCGGACCGGGTTGCATCTTATGGCCGGTTTACCTAAAGACACAAAAGAAGGCTTTATTTATTCCCTCAATAAGACAATTGAACTCAAACCTGATACCGTAAGGATTCATCCGGTAATTGTCTTAAGCGGCACACTTCTCGCGGAAGAATTTCAAAAAGGGAAATATAGACCTTTGGAAATTTCCGAAGCCGTTGAATTATGCCGTATAGCCTGGGAAAAACTATCCATAGCGGACATTCGCGTCATCAGAATGGGCGTGCAGTTGACTCAGGAAATGGAAAAAGACGGCGCGGTACTGGCAGGCCCTGTTCATCCTGCTTTGGGGAATCTTGTTCTCTCTTCTATTTTCTATGATCACACAATTAATCTATTAGACAAGGTTTATCCGGATACCAAAGAACTTCGCTTCAGCTTATCTGAGCGTGATATTTCTAATTTTCGTGGTTTGAATAACATGAACATAAGGGCAATAAAAAAGCTTTACCCTCGCACAAATTTAATTGTAGAATCAAACATCGGTCAGAAGCGCGGCGAAATTTCCGTGACTGCCGATTCGGGGAAATCTTTTAATCTTAAGATTCCGGGAATTATTTAATTCAAGGGAGATAATTTAATTGTTTAAATCAGGATTTATCGGCATTATAGGCCGCCCTAACGCGGGAAAATCTACACTTTTCAATGCTATTGTCGGCGACAAAATTTCCATCATCACCGATAAACCGCAAACGACCAGAAATAAAATAACAGGCATTAGAAATTGCCCTGACGCGCAGCTCATTTTTTTGGATACGCCCGGAATGCATAAACCAAAAACTCCCATGAATCGCGCGATGGTACAGACGACACGGGAAACAATCAGCAGTGTTGAAGTATTGTTAATGCTTATTGAAGCCAATACTGACGTTCATCCTCATGATCTTTTTTTAATCGAATCATTGGCGCAGGTCAAAGTGCCTGTTTTTCTGGTTATCAATAAAATTGACCTTATCGAAAAGAAATTTCTTTTACCTCTTATTGATAAATTCCGCACTCTATACAACTATCGGGAAATTTTTCCGGTTTCCGCGTTAAAAGGAGACGGCATTGAGTCTTTGCTAAACGCCATTAAAGAAATTCTACCGGAAGGGCCTAAATATTATCCTGATGATATTATTACCGATGCAACCGAAAGATTTATCGCTGCCGAATTCATCCGTGAAAAAATAACTCTTTTTACTCAGCAGGAAGTCCCCTACTCCACCGCCGTTGAGGTTGATTTGTTTAAAGAAGATGAAGAAAAAAATCTAATTCGTATCAGCGCAACAATCAATGTGGAAAAAGAATCGCAGAAAGCGATTATGATCGGCAAAAAAGGAACGATGCTCAAAAAAATCGGCACCCAGGCCAGACTGGAAATGGAAAAATTATTCGGCGCCAAAGTTTATCTGGAATTGTTTGTTAGAGTGAAAAAGGAATGGACCAGTTCTGATAAAATGCTTGAAGAGTTCGGCTTATTAAAACATTAAGAGGAATGGATGAAAGTTAAACCGGTTATAGCCATTGTCGGCCGTCCCAACGTCGGCAAATCAACGCTTTTCAACAGAATTGCAGGAAAACAAAAGGCTATCGTAATTGACGAACCCGGAGCCACCCGTGACCGCAACTACATGGATTGTGTTTTCCGGGATAAAGCTTTTACGCTTATTGATACCGGAGGATTTGAACCGGCATCGGAAGAAAAAATCCTGGTACAAATGCGCGAACAAAGTAATCTGGCTATTGAAGAAGCAGACGTCATTATTTTTTTAATGGATGGAAAAGACGGGCTTATCCACTCGGATATGGAAATTGCCAAACAACTAAGAGGCAAGGGTAAAAAGGTTTTTTATGTTGCTAATAAAGTTGACGGAGACCGCCACAAAGAAATGCTCACCGATTTTTACCGTCTGGGTATTGATGAAATCTATCCGATTTCCGCGCAGCATGGCGCGGGGGTTGATGAACTATTGAATATCATTGTCCGTGATTTCCCCCAAGCGGTAGACGATAAAGACGAAAAAGATACACAAATTAAGATAGCCATCGTCGGCAAACCCAATGTGGGCAAGTCATCACTCGTCAACAGAATCCTGGGTAAGGAAAGAAGCATCGCCAACCCAACTCCCGGTACAACTCGTGATGCTATTGACATGCCGGTAAAAGTTCAAGGCAAAAATTATTTGCTAATTGATACGGCGGGAATCCGCAGAAAAAGTAAAATCAGCCTGACCTTGGAAAAATACAGCGTTGTTCAGGCACTCAAATCAATCAATCGCTGTGATATAGCGCTTGTTTTAATTGATGCCGAAGATGGGCTGACCGATCAGGACACAAAGATTATCGGCCTCGCTTATGAGCGGGGAAAAGCCTGCATCATTGTAGTAAATAAGTGGGATAAAATTGAAAAGGATAACTCCACAGTGGGGAAATTTGTTGAGGATATTAAAGATAAAATCAAATTCATGGATTTTGCTCCCATTATTTTTATCTCGGCAGTCACAGGACAGCGTGCGCCCAAGATCTTTGAGGTGATTGATAAAGTTTACGATCAATATACAAAGAGGATCGGCACCTCCCCTTTAAATGATCTGGTGGAAAAGTCCATGCAGAGAAACCCTATGGCGCGTTATCAGAACAAACAGATGCATATTTCTTATGCAACCCAGACAGATATAAAACCGCCCACGTTTGTCTTCTTTATCAGCAACACCAAAGGCATCCATTTTTCTTACGAGCGATACCTTATGAATCAAATCCGCGAAACTTTCGGCTTTGACAGTGTGCCGCTGAAGCTTATTTTCCGGAAAAAACGATAAATTATCGGAAAACACCAAAAGATAAATTGAAATGAAAAGGAGGAACAGATTCTATGGCAAAAATCCTGATTGTTTACTTTTCCCAGGGTGGAACAACAGCTAAAGTAGCTGAAGCTATTGCCTCCGGTTTGCGCAGCAAAAATCATCAAGTGGATATGCACAACATGAATGATGGGAAACCGCCAGGAATTGATGGTTATGATTTGCTCGGCGTTGGATTACCGACATATATCTATCGACCGCCATTTAAGGTAATGGATTATATAAAAAGCCTGCCTGAACTCAATGGATTACCGTTTTTTGTCTTCCTGCTATACGGCACTCTTCCGGGAGATGCCGGTAATATAGTGAGGAGGGGTTTGACTCGTAAAAGAGGAAAAGATACAGGTTATTTCAAAGCACGAGGCGCAGACTACTATGTGGGATATCTTAAAAAAGGATATCTGTTTTCACCGGACAATCCGATTACCACGGAACTGGATGCTGCCAAGGAGTTTGGAAGAATTGTTTCTGACAGAATTGCAGGTGCCCAATACAATAGACAAAAAGATGATGATTCTCCATCGTTTGTATACCGTCTTGAGCGTTTTTTGACAAACAGATGGTTTATTAAATTCAATTTAAGTTTGTTGTTTTTCGTGAAATCGAAAAAATGTAATTCCTGCGGGCTGTGTATGAAGATATGTCCTGCCGGGAATATAAAAGAAAATCAGAAAGGACATCTGGTCTGGGGACGCAATTGTTTGTTTTGTCTCTACTGCGAGATGAAATGTCCTAAAGAGGCGATTATTTCACCGGCAAGTTGGCCTCTTTTCTCCCCGTTCCATTCTTATAATATACGGAAAGCACGTAATAATTCATCAATTAAATGTGCAATGGTTGTTCATGAAAAAGGGCACACCAGGCGAATAGATTAAGAATAGTTTATCTAATGATGGGAGGCAATAATGGAACTGATAACAGTTCGAGATCTTAAAATCTGCTGTGAGTCTGTAGGCAATGGATACCCGATAGTTCTTATCATGGGACTCACCGCCAATATGAACTGGTGGGATCCTGAATTGATTACTGCACTCTCCAGGCAATACCGGGTACTGATGTTCGACAACCGTGGCTCCGGGCGCACAGTTACTCCTGATGAAGGAAAGTTTACCTGCGAAATGTTAGCCGACGACACAGTCGCATTGATGGACGCCAAGGGAATAACGCATGCGAATATATTGGGCATGTCTATGGGCGGATTGATCGCCCAGGAACTGACGATTAAATATCCCGAGAGAGTAAACAACCTTATCCTCGCCTGTACTTTTTGCGGTGGACAACACATGGTCCAGGCAAGTGACGAGGTTATGAAAATAATGACGGACCTTAGTGGAGGCCTTGACGGCCTGTTTGACAGAACGCTTAAGCTGATGTTCACAAAAGACTTCCTTGATGCTAATGAAGATTACGTGAAAAATTTTAAAGAGCGTTATTTAAGGGCACCCATCAGCGATGCAAACACTCTGCGTCAATTTATAGCCTGCGCAAAAGCCGACACCTATGATCGTCTGCCTGAAATTAAGAATCACACCCTGATCGCAACCGGTACGGATGATCCTCTCATACCACATCAGAATTCCCGGATTCTTGCTGATCGTATACCAGGCGCGAAATTAATAGAATACGAGGGCTGCAGTCATGGCTTTATTAGTCAGGCGCACGATGCATTTATTAAAGATTTGTTAGATTTTATTTCCTGAGAAACAATTGCTCGATCTATCTACAAGGATTTTTGTAAAGTCAATCGAGACTGTTACCTTTTCGCTAATGGATTTTCTTTTGTGTTAACAAAGAAATTACGTTATTGTTATTGACCTTTTACATTTGCCTTCGGAACAACTGGTATACTTTGTTTGACATTATCGCTTTCAATCATTTTTTTCTGATCGAAAAAAGAACTAAATTGTAGTGTTACCGGAAGCTTGTCTCTCAATATCACGTCTGCATTGACCTTATCTTTAATCGGTACAGACATCATTCCGTCAATTGGTACCTTCCCCCGCAACACGAAATCAAGAGGCACATCGAAGACACTATTAATTGGAAAGGGCAGAGCCTCTTGAGGTTTGACTGCAAGGGTATCTTTAATATGGAAATCATGCTTTAAAGGAATAACCAGGCTCAAAGGAATTACTCCTTTCACAGGCACGTCCGTGTTTATGCCAAGAATTTTAATGGTAACTTTGGTTTCAAAAGGAAACTCTGTTTTTATATTAAGTTTTTCATCCACATGAAACACATGATCAATGGGAATATTTAAAGGTTTATCAAAAGTAACATTAAATTTCTGATTTACCGGTAATTTGATGACCGTCTTCACAGGTACAGCATAATCGAATTCATTCTTAATGGGAATATGGAACGTGTGATCGATAGAAGCTGAAACCGGGAGGTTGGAATCGACAGTAGCCGTTATGATTCTCTTATAAATATATCTTTGTTCATATAAACTCAGTACAATGGGACCATATTTAATAAAAAAATAAATCAAAAAAGCAACAAATATAATAAAAACAAAAGAGGCGCTGATAAGGAAATATCTGAATATTCGAGAATTCTTTTCCTTTTCCAGTTTCTCAACAGAAGACTTCATTATCTGAATTATCTTGTTGGTAATCAAGTTATCAGTCTCCAGATTATTTAGCGTGAGATTATCACTACAAATAATTTTTATCAAGTGTTGGATTGGTTATTTTCATAATGCGTATGGTGTTTAAAAGCATCTTATCCCCCATTTTCTGGTAAATATTTTCTTGACATACAGGGCCATAATTTTTATAAATTATACATGAAGGAACAACGCCCTCTCACAGAGCAAATCAATGGCGATCTCAAGATGGAATCGCTGATGGTACCTGTTAATTCTACTGATAATCTTCATCTTAAACACATCTATATCAATCCCGATGGTCCTCCAATATTCATGCTTCACGGTTCTGTAGAAAACGGCCGGATGTTTTATTCAAACACCGGCAGCGGCGGACTCGGGCCGTATTTAGCAAAATACGGATACGATGTATATGTGGGAGATTTGCGCGGGAGGGGCGAAAGTAAACCGCACGTTAGCAGGAATTCAAAATACGGACAAACGGAAGCAATTACCGAAGATATACCGGCTTTTATTGAAATGATTATTTCTCTTCGCGGAAATACGCCGCAGCGTTGGGTTTGCCATTCATGGGGGGGAGTTTTAACATCTTCGCATCTGCTGCGGTTTCCAAAATATCGTGACCTCGTGAAGTGTATGGTTTACTTCGGATCAAAACGAAGAGTAAGCGCCATCAATCTAACAAGAATCTTTCAAATCGACATCGTTTATACTTTTCTGGGCAGTTTGTTAGCTCGTAAACACGGGTATTTCCCTTCATCTCGCTTTATGAGCGAGGACGAGCCGGCACTAACTCGCAAGGGCACAGCGATCTGGATAAGGATGAAAGACTGGGTGGATCCATTTGACGGCTTTAATTACGGCAAAGCCGCACAGGATGTAGTTCTTCCTCCGACATTATATTTTGCAGCTCTAAATGACCAATGTCTTGGACATCGAAAAGATGTGCTTTTAACCATAAATGAATCCGGTAAACACATGTCTAAATATGTATTGCTTGGCAAAAAATGTGGGAATCTTCACAATTATGATCATGTCACCATGCTCACGCATAAGGATGCGGTAAAAGACCACTTCCCTATGGTGATCGATTGGCTCGCAAAATACTAGCACCAATTCTAAATCAAAGCGCTATTTTTGCTGGCGTCGCTGTCAGTTTAATATCATATTTGATCGGGAGCGCATCCCCTTTAGGGGGCGCATATTAAATAGAATATTTAATTACCGAGAATTTTCGCCAGCATGGCGAAAACTTCCTTTGGAATTGGTATAACACACATAATACTTACTAATGAAATTCCTCCGGTTCCTGCCGTATAAAACCCCGCTTATTATTTTTGTGGTTTTTAAATTAAATCCATTTTTATAACCGCAATTTTTTGGAGGGTCGATTATTAATTTATTTTTAGAAGCGTTAGTCTTACTTTTTTGCTGGAACTTCTTTAAGAAATATGCATAATTGAACGCGGTAATAATTAACGTATTGTTAAGCCATAAGATAATTTCAGTAATCAATTAAATAAAGGGGTGTAAATGGATATGAAATCATGCCGTAAGATTGCTCTAACTAGCTTGGTGATAACTGTGTTCATTTTGTTTTATTATACGTTGTCTTTTGCGCAAAACGAAGAGATTAAAGCTACTCAGTTTAAAGATGGAAGTACAATATACGGAAAAGTTATAAAAATGAGTGTTGATGAGATCAAAATTCAAACTAAAGATGGCAAAATAATATCCCGTAAATTTGATGACGTAGAAAATTTCATAATAGCCGATAATTTAGGCGGCATTCAATTAAAAGATGGAAGCATAATATATGGCAAGATCATTGAAATAGATTCTGATCAAGTGATCATAGTAACAAAGGATAATAACTCCATTACAAGGAAGTTTAACGATGTTGCTTTTTTCATCAATAAGGCTGACGAAGAAAAAAAGCCACCAAAGCATTTTTTTGCTTTGGGCACAGAAATATCTTACATCAAATATGAAGAAACCGGTGTGGAAGAAAAGGGTATGATGTACGGTCTAGTAGGTTCATATAATTATCACAACAACAAACTAATGATGAAAGCAGAAGGAAAGTTCGCCTATGGAGAGGTAGATTATAACGGCTCCACCTGGGACGACATCCCGTTGACAATATCAGGTATACCCGATTACATGTTGGAATTCAGAGGTTTAGTAGGTTATAATTACTTTGTAAAAACCATCACGATTACTCCCCATTTAGGGATTGGATATAGATGGCTACAGGACAATTCGCAAAATAAATCTCCCTCTGGCTATAAAAGAGAAGCAAATTATTTCTATATTCCGGCAGGTATAGAAGCTGTTGCCGATCTAGGCAATAATTGGTTTTTGGGAGCTAATGTAGAATATGATTGTTTTTTATGGGGAACACAAAAATCTTATCTTAGTGATGTTGATCCTGGTTTTAATGACGTCGAAAATAAGCAAACGAGTGGTTATGGTTTCAGGGGCTCAATATCTATTACAAAGAAATATAAAAATGCTGGGTTTGTAGTAGAACCTTATATAAGATACTGGAACATTGAAGATTCAGGTATTGAACTTCTTACTTATTACGGAACACCTGTGGTTTATGGTATAGAGCCGAGTAATAACTCTACGGAAATTGGATGTAAATTAGCAGTAACATTTTAATTGGTAGCTGTTCCTGACTTTTGCTGTATATTAAGTTTAAGTTAATCTTCCGCGATGTCTCCATAAAGAGGCCCTTATCCTGGAATAAGGTAATTTAATAAATTGTATGACCTTAAAGTATTGTAATTAATTTTTATCTATTACAAATAATGGGCCCTGATTACTTGGACCTGTTATCTTAAGTTTTAAGTTTGCATTCATGGTGATGAACTGTAGGTTGAGTCATTACATCTTATACCAGTCACTTATTCTAATCTATCCCCTGTCAATTATTGACCTTGTAGTTTTAAAATAAATTTGTCAATATAGCCGCCGCACTTTATATCCTTTTGCTTTTAAAAGATACCGAGGCGGCAAGGAGGAGGTTCCGCAGGCGTATATGATAATACGTTGAGGAAGCAGACGACGCAGCCAACAAAGTTCGCCAACGAAAGTAAAAGTATATCATGGAGGATTGGTTTTTGATTTATTTCCGCAACGTAAGTTTGTCTTTTTTAGATAAAAAACTGTTTGACCATATCAACTGGACAATTCATCCCAAAAGCCGCATCGGCCTGGTCGGTGATAACGGCACGGGTAAAACGACTCTGTTTCGGGCGATACTTGATCAGATACATCTTGATTCCGGCATGATAGAAATTCCCGGCAGAAAACAGAAAGTGTTCGGTTATCTGCCGCAGGATCTGGTGGAGCTTGAACCTGTACCTTTGATCGAGTTCCTCAAGAAAAAAAGCGGAATAGCCGCTATTGAAGAATCTATCAGGGATTTGGAGCATCGCCTATCGCGGATAAAACAAAACACAGCTGAGTACGGCGAGGTTTCACAAAAATATTCCGACGCGCTGGCTCATTTCAGCGCCATGGACGGGTATGCTTTTGAAGCCCGGGCCAAACAACTGCTCAAAGGTTTCGGGTTTAAGGAAAGCGATTTTACTCAAAATTGCGAACTATTCTCCGGCGGCTGGAAAATGCGCATTCTGCTGACATCCATTCTCCTGGCCAAGCCGGACATCATGCTTCTGGACGAGCCGACAAATCATCTGGATACGGAAAGCATGGAGTGGCTGGAATCTTATCTGAAGGATTACCCCGGGACAATTATCGTTATTTCTCACGATCATTTCTTTCTCGATAAAATAGTTATGCAGATTGCCGAGCTTTCCTCATGCAACATTCATATTTATAAAGGAAACTATTCCTACTATTTGACTGAAAAAGATAAGCGGCACGCCGCTTTGAAAAAAGAAATGGAACTGCAAAGGGCGCAAATCAAAAAAATCGAAGAATTTGTGGAACGATTCCGTTACAAGGCCACAAAAGCCTCTCAAGTGCAAAGCCGCGTTAAAATGCTGGAAAAATTTTCCACCGTAACTCTCGAAGGGAAAAGCAAAAGCGTCGCCATGAAATTTCCCGAGGGGAAAAAAAGCGCCAGGGAGGTCGTTAAGGCAATTGATTTGGGTCATAGTTACGGCGATTTAAATGTTTTCAGCAGTCTTAATTTTACTTTATTCCGCGGTGACAAAGTGGCTTTTGTCGGTGTGAACGGTTCCGGTAAATCAACCTTATCACGGCTGCTGAGCCTCTCCGAACAGCCTTCTCACGGATTAGTAAAATACGGCGACGGCGTCAATATGGCTTTCTTTTCTCAGGAAAGTTCGCAAAACTTAAATTACGAAAACACCATCTGGGAAGAAATAAATTCCATGCCGACCAAAGCTTCAGATCAGGAAAAACGCAACCTTCTGGGCGCGTTCTTGTTTTCGGGAGATGACATTTTCAAATCAATATCCGTGCTCTCCGGCGGAGAAAAATCACGTCTGGCTCTTTTAAAGATCATGCTTCTCGACACCAACTTTCTGATTCTTGATGAACCGACTAATCATCTTGATATAAAAACCAAAGATATTTTTCAAAACGCGCTGATCAACTATCACGGCACTGTGGCCATCGTTTCGCATGATCGCTATTTTCTTGATCATCTGGTCAATAAAGTTTTCGAGTTGAAGGATGGGGCAATCAACGACTATCACGGCAATTATTCATACTTTATCGAAAAACGCGGCCAGACAATAGCGACGCAAAAAGATAATGTAAAAACAAATGAGAAGAACACCAAAGAGACAGTTTTTAAAACTAAAGAGCAAAAGAGACAGGAAGCGGAAGACAGAAACAAGCTGTCGAAAATGAAGAGTGCCTGCAAAAAAGAATTGACGGCAATAGAACAAAAGATAGAATTGCTGGAAACAAAAAAGAATCAGCACGAAACGGCATTGTGCGATCCGGAAACACACAGGGATTCAGTTAAAATTAAAACCATTAATCTGGAATTGAAAAACATTAACGAGGAACTGGAACGCTCTTATAACATCTGGACGAAACTGAATTCGGATCTGGAAAAGATAACTCTGTCAAATACTGAAAAACAGTGAGAGGCTATCTTTCTAAGCCCCGTCCATCGTTGTTTTTTCCACATTCTGATACCAGGACGCCGGATCTGTCAGAAATTCTTCCGTATCGCGCAGAGAAAGAAAATGCTGACGCTCAATGCTGGCTAGCAAATTAAAAAAATCTTTTTCCTTGGGATCGGTGCTCCCATTTTCCAATTTAGTATAAAGAGCCACACCCCTTGCTTCAAAATCAATTGCCGTGCGAATCGCTTTCAGGTCATCTTCATTGCCTTTGATACGGGCGGCTTTTTTCTCCGACAGTGATTTTAAAATACTTCCAGCTAATGATTTTTTTACTTTAAGAGGAACAGTTGCCGGCCATTTCTTTTTCTTTTCCCACTGATCATGTAATTTTTTTAATACTTCGTAATGTTCTTTTTCTTCATCGGCTATTTGTTTGAACATATTCTTACCGGCCATATTTTTTGTCCGGCGGGCATTAGCCAGATAAAAATCCCTTTCTTTCTGTTCATTTTCCAGAGCGAATTTAAGGGCATTCATTCTTTTATTCATTTTGATGCCTCCTTACGCGAATGTTCAAATAAATACATTGGTATTATTATAGAAGATATTAATGATTAGAGCAATACGTATTTATATTATATTGAATGTATAGGTAAGAATGTCATTTAATCCTGCAACTCTTGGCGGATGATTCCAAGACATTGCAGTCAGTTTTATTCAAATTTTTCCTTAATATCTAAGACATATTCGGCGATGTTGTTACAATGATCGGAAATTCGTTCCAGATGAATAAGCATCTCGACAAAAACCAGTCCCGCTTCGGTGCTGCATAGACGATTATGAAATCTCTTGAGATGATTATTACGAGCTTCTTTCACTTTATCATCTATTTCTTCTTCCCGTTGAATAATACTAACGATTTTCCCCTTATCGGAAACATCGATCAGAGATATAGCTTCATCAATATTTCGGCTCACCAAAGATATGACTTCCTGCAATTCTTTTTTACCGTTTTCAGTAAACTTGATTTTTCTCTCGGCTTTTTGCGTGGCTAATTCGGCTATCCACACCACATGATTGCCGATGCTTTCGATATCGCCGGCGATTGCCGTATAAGCAAATATTTTTTTCGAAAGTTGAGTTGATTTATTTTGTGACGATATTTTCCTCAGATATCTTACTATTTGCGCACGTAAGTTGTTGACAACCATTTCGATATAGGAAATGTCTCTTTTCCTGCCTTCTTCAACGAAGACAATCATTTTTGTAGCGATTAAAAACATTTTTTGCGCAAGATTGATTTCTCTATGCAATTCTTTTTCTACATTATCAAGAGCTTTTTCCTCGTTGGATAAATTTCTGCGATCAAGAAATTCCGGCCAGATAGGCAGCGTTTCATCATCTCCCTTTAATATTCTCTGCATTAAAGCAGCAAAAGGCTTCAGAAAGAAAACAAAGGTGACCATAATAACAAAATTAAGTAAAAAGTGCGCCAGAACAATTTGCTGAGCGACGCTGGAAGAAAGGTTTTTCAATATAACCAGTAAATATGGCATCAAAATAAGGCACAGAAAAACGCCGATACATTTGAAGATCAAGTGAGATACGGCGGTTCTTTTACCACTTACCGTTGCTACCGTTCCGACCAACAGAGCTGTGACAGTAGTACCGATGTTTGCTCCCATGACCACGGGCAGGGCATTTTCCAGAGAAACCAGATCCTGCTGTGCTAAAAGCGCCATAATGCCGATAGGTATAGCCGAAGCGTGAATAATGCCGGTAACGACAATTCCCAAACCAATGCCTAAAAATGGATTTTGGGTCTGTGTAAACAAATTCAAAAAAGCCGGAGAATTTTTTAAGGGCTCTATTGATTGACTAATCAAGTCTAGGCCAAAGAAGAGCAATCCAAAGTAAAATATTATCTGGCCGGTAATTTGCCATCTACCCCGGGAAATTAACCACAAAAGTCCACCAACGGAAATAATAAGCGGCGATATTTCTGTGAAATGCCAAACAACAAACTGAACAGTCAAAGTAGTACCGATATCTGTACCTAAGATAATCGCCAGAGAATTATAAAAACTGATCAATCCTGCACTTACTAATCCTACGGTCAGCGCTGTCGAAGCAGAGGAGCTTTGAAAAATAATGGTCGATATTATGCCGGTGAGAATCCCGTACAGGGGTTTTTCCACGGCATATTTAATGTATTCTTTTATGCGGACATCAATTAATTTTCGAACGGCAGACGAAAGATTAATCATGCCGATCAGAAATAAAATAATGCCACTGATAACAATAATGATTTCTTTCATTAACTAGTTATTCACCAAGCAACTCTATATCAATCAACTTTTTTAAACATTTTCCCCTTAGCACCGCATACCGGACAAGTTTCTGGAGCTTCCTTTTCTGATGTATAACCGCATACCGGACAAACGTAATAGCTGTATGTTTCTTTCGCGCCATCCAGATTATCAAGCATCTGCTGATAGAGTCCGGCATGAATTTTCTCCACTTCATTGGCGAAATGGAAAGTTCGCTCCGCTTCTTTATTTCCTTCGGCCTTGGCTGTTTCAATCATTGCCGGATACATGCTTTTGAATTCATGAGTTTCTCCGGCTACCGCTTCCTGCAGATTTTCCTTAGTGGATTTAATTCCTTTTAATGCTCGCAAGTGAGCGTGAGCGTGAACAGTTTCCGCCTCTGCTGCCGCCCTAAACAACCTCGCCGCCTGCGAAAATCCTTCCTGATCGGCTTTGATGGCAAAAGCCAGATATTTACGGTTTGCCTGCGACTCTCCGGCAAAAGCTTCTTTCAAATTTTCTTCTGATTTAGACATACAATTTACCTCCTATTTTTTTATAATACACAGAGCACTCTGTTTCTGAAGCATGGGTCTCATTAATATCGTGAAACGCTATGAACCGTATTGTTCTTTAATCCACGCCTGATAAGCGCCGGTTTTAATATTTTTTATCCATTTTTTCTGATGTAAATACCACTCGACAGTTTTTCGTAAACCGGAGTTAAATGATTCCCGCGGAGACCATCCCAGTTCTTTATTTAATTTGGCAAAGTCAATCGCGTAACGGCGGTCGTGGCCGGGACGGTCATTGACAAAAGTAATCAAATTACGCCGCGGCTTTCCATCCCTGGCGGGTTTGATTTCATCGAGAATATCGCAGATCATTTGCACAATTATAATATTTTCCATTTCTGCATTACCGCCGACATTGTATGTTTCGCCATGTTTTCCGGTTGTCATAATTTTCCAGATTGCTTTGCAATGGTCTTCAACATAAAGCCAGTCGCGGACATTTTTCCCGTCACCATAAACCGGAAGAGATTTTCCCTCAAGAGCGTTGAGAATAATCAGCGGAATGAGTTTTTCCGGAAACTGATAGGGTCCGTAATTGTTGGAGCAGTTGGAAATAGTTGCGGGCAAGCTAAATGTTTTATAGTAAGCGCGTACGAGATGATCGGAAGACGCTTTGGATGCCGAATATGGACTATTGGGACGATACGGCGTGTCTTCACGGAAAAAGCCTTTGGCTCCAAGACTGCCGTAAACCTCATCTGTGCTTACATGGTGGAAGATTTTGAATTTATGGCCACGAGCTTTGGCAGCCTCCAGAAGATTAAAGGTTCCTACTATATTGGTCTGGATAAAATCACCGGGAGTTTTTATGGAACGGTCAACGTGTGATTCGGCAGCAAAATGGCAGACAGCGTCTACATCATATTTCGCAAATATTTTTTGAAGTTTTTCGACATCGCCTATATTAACTTTTTGAAAAATATATCGCTCTGAATAATCAGCGGCTATATCAGCCAGATTTTCCGGATTGCCGGCATATGTCAAACAATCCATGTTAATTATTCTGCCGTAGAAATCTTTTTTGTTAATCAGATAACGGATAAAATTACTGCCGATAAATCCGCTGCCACCCGTTACCAACAAATTCTTGAGCTCAATTTTACTTCTGTTTTTGATCTTCATCTTTAACTGCTCCTTAGCACTGGTGTCAAATACTAATCTTTAATCATAGCCGGAGTCAACAAAAAGCTTTGCCAACTATTTTTTATTAGTCATTACGGATTCGATTTGAGCAGCGCTTAATGAATCGGCAATAACTTTATTCTTTTTAAGAATACTAAAAATAATATCCATAAAGTTAGCCTTGGACTTATCCTTAACGTTCCGGATAATTGATACAACAGAAGGAATGCCGGCATAGATGAAAGATGTACTGAATCCCGTATAATTCATACCGTGCATCCAATCTTCTGTTAATCTTTTAATACTTTTATTTATGCACTTGCAAGTTTTTTCCATTCAAATATTATGATGTAATATAAACAATGAAGTATTCTTCCGCTGGTGGAGCTTTATTTACAACGTCAGAGAGCCTATTTATAATTAGACAAAAAAATGGCGGTAACCGTCTAATGCACAGTTACCGCCAATTGTCCCGTTTACACTTTAAACAACAATAATTTATTTGCTATTTCTTTTTGGGAGCAGCCTTCTTCTTTGCAACTTTCTTAACTACTTTTTTCTTCGGAGCCGCTTTTTTCTTTACAACTTTCTTAACCGCTTTTTTCTTTGGCGCTGCTTTCTTTACCACTTTTTTCTTTGCCGTTGCCATTAGGTGAAGCCTCCTTTATAAAAATTGTTGGATTAAAAATACTTCCAATTCCATCTCTTGATTAAATTTTACTTTATTTTTTTCACCTCGTCAACAAAAAAGACAATAAAATATAAAATATTTTTAATTTATTTCTTATGGCATATCGCTGTTTATTTTTACAAAAAAGAATAATCCCGCAACCGTTGGCAAAACATCATGCTTTTTTAATATCGCAACGATAGTTGATGAAATCCAGTGCTGGCAATGGTTTCCCGGTGATGATAAAAATTAATACAAAGAATAATATGCATGATTATGCAACGAACAGTGATTATATTTTATAAATAATTTAAAATGCCGAGTAAAAATATTTTTTATTTTCACTCATAGCAAAAATATTTATTTCAATTTTTTTAATATTCGACACAAAATTACAGATATTATCCTCACGAATGCTTCAGCATTGTTTTAATCAGAGATAAGTTCTTCCGCCGATATATTGATTCGTAAAATAATTGGAAGAAAGAGAATCAACCTGTATTTTTTTGCCCTGAGATGAAGCATGAATAAATTTTCCTTCTCCTATATAAATACCAACATGAGAAACACTGCTTCTTCCTTTCAAAGAAAAAAACACAAGGTCACCCTTTTGCAGATCATTTTTACCGATGGAAGCGCCGGCATCAAATTGTTTCCTTGAGTTGCGGGGAAGATTAAGACCATTTAATTGATATACCGTCATTGTCAATCCGCTGCAATCAAATCCGTCATCGAAAGAAGCGCCACCCCAGAGGTAAGGAACCCCGATGAAATCTTTCGCAGTCTTCACTAAAGCGTCTCTCAGATAATTGGTACCATATTGCTTTTGTCTGGCAACTGAATAATCTTCAGGCTGGACAATATAAAACTCTTCAATTATTTTTGCCTCTTTCAGACTTTGCGCTCTTTTTCTGGCCAGTTCCTTTGTCGTAAAATTACCGAAGCGAACTTTGAAGAATTTATCGGAGGCAAGGAAGTATGTAGCGTCGAGACCATGATTGTTTTTTAATCTCTCCGTTAAACGCACCGCATTTTCCACTTTTTTAAACGCTCCAGCCTGAATCGTATACCCCATTAACTCCAGCGCAAGTTTTTGCCGCACTGGCGGAGGAGAAGATGGCCGTACCCAACGCGCAGTACGTCGAGCATGAGAACATGACAATATTAGCAAAGTAATGAGAAAAAAGATTATGATCGTTTTGTAGTTTCTCATTGTTTCATCCATTTTGTGCGGACATAATCCCTGGCTTCTGCAGTTGTAACTATTCTTCCTTCCAGCTGCTCTTCTTCTAAAGCCAGCAGAATCTTCCCGATAACTTTTCCCGGAGCAAAGCCCATGAGAATTAAATCATCACCGGTTAATAAGCGCGGGGGGTGCAAATCGTTTTGATCCAAAGACTGAATCTGATCACGGCAGAATTCATAATTGTCCAGCATGCCGTGACTGGCCAGACAATCAAGACGGTGCAGTTCCAAATGTAAATCAAAATCCGGCATGCGTAAAAATCGTTTGAGACGAGCCGGACGCATTTTTTGAACATTCATAAATACCATGTGATAGTGAATAAGATTAAGCACTTTTTCCTTCTGCGCACGGGAAAACTTCAGCCTCTGCATTATATCGTCAGCGATTTTCTCTCCCTGCTGAACATGTCCGTAAAAATGCACACCATTTTCATCTTCAGTTCTGGTTACAGCTTTACCAACATCATGTAAAAGCACACTCCAGGCCAGACAAAGATTTTCATCGGTTTCTCCGCTTTGAGGCAACAGATTCAGCATATTCACTGTATGTCGCCAGACATCGCCTTCCGGATGAAAACGCGGCGGCTGTTCCACTCCTTTCAATTTATACACTTCGGGAAGAATTTCTTTCAAGATACCCGTGCCGGCCATTAATTCAAAGCCGTGGCGTGCGCCGCCACGCGTAAGAATTTTGCCGAGTTCTTCACGCAGGCGTTCGGCGCTGATTTGTTTTATTTTCGCTGCGTTTTTGCTGATTGCCTGTTGCGTGGCCGGTTCGATGACGAAATTAAGATTAGCAGCAAAACGAATTGCTCTGAGCATCCGCAGAAAATCTTCATTAAAGCGTTTTTCGGGATCGCCGATAGTACGAATTATTTTTTTTTCGATATCAGTCCGGCCGTCTATATAGTCGATTATCTTATCGGAGTCCGGGTCCATCAAAAGCCCGTTGATTGTGAAATCGCGCCGGAACACATCTTCTCTGGCTGAAGAAAAATGAATTCGGGAAGGATGCCTGCCGTCTTCGTATGCATCATCGCCGCGGAAGGTGGCAACTTCGTAAAGATGATTTTCCACAATTATGGCAACTACGCCAAACTGCGCGCCGATGGCTATGGTATTGGGAAACAGGGAAACTATTTCATCGGGACGCGCCGAAGTAACAATGTCGTAATCACTGGAAACAGAACCAAGAATAAAATCCCGCACGCAACCGCCGACAAAATAAGCCTCATAACCCGATTGTTTCAAAAGACGGACGATTGCTTCCGCATTCCAACGATTGTCGTTTCCCATTATTTTTTATCCGCTAAAAATCATTAAACGTTCCTGGATTCCGTCCTCCGACGGAATGACTAAAATGAGGTGTCACTGCCCGATTCATTGCCCCTTTTCACTCTTCACCATTCACTATTCATTTCTTTAAATGCGGAAGCATTTATGATTATTTTTTCCCTAATTTTATAGCACAGAGTTCGCCGCACATGGTGCAGCCTTCATCCCTGGCGCTTTTGCTTTTCTCCAGAAGCGAAACTGTTTTTTCAGGATCGATGGATAAATCCACCTGCCCCTGCCAGTCAAAATTTTTTCGGCATTGGGACATTTTTCTGTCTTTTTCGCGCGCCTTATTCACGCCTTTGGCTATGTCTGCAATATGAGCGGCGATGCGCGCGGCAATGACTCCGTCGCGAACATCAGCCAGGGTGGGCAGACGTAAATGTTCGGCAGGCGTAACGTAACACAGAAAATCGGCTCCGGCAGCTCCGGCAATCGCTCCGCCGATAGCCGAAGTAATGTGATCATAGCCCGGCGCAATATCAGTGGGCAGAGGTCCCAGCACATAAAAAGGCGCGCCCTGACAGATTTCTTTTTGCAACTCGATATTGGCTTCAATCTCGGTTAAAGGAACATGACCGGGGCCTTCAATCATCACCTGAACTCCAGCGGCACGGGCGCGGGTAGCCAGTTGCCCCAGGATTATCAATTCCTGCAGTTGCGCCTGATCCGTGGCGTCATCTATTGCTCCCGGCCTCAGTCCATCGCCGAGACTCAAGACCATATCGTAGCGATGGGCTATTTCCAAAAGCCGGTCATATTCTTCATAAAGAGGATTTTCTTTTTTGTTGCAATTCATCCAATTGGCAAGCATCGCGCCGCCACGACTGACAATTCCCAAAATTCTTTTCTGCTTTTTCAACGCGGCAACACTAAGGAGGGTCACACCGCAGTGGACGGTAATGAAATCCACTCCGTCTTTGCCGTTTTCTTCGATGACATCGAATATATCTTCGGCTGTCATCTCCGATATGGCTTTGCCTTTTTCTATAATTTTAACTGCGGCCTGATAAATCGGCACAGTTCCGATAGCTACCGTTGATTTTTTCATGATTTTTTTTCTGATTGCGGCCAGATGTCCACCGGTGGAAAGATCCATAATGGCGTCGGCACCGGCATCAACGGCAACCCGCAGTTTTTTCAGTTCGAGATTTAAATCCATATGATCTTTTGATGTTCCGATATTGGCGTTAACCTTGGTACGCAATCCCTTCCCGATTGCCAGCGGTTTGATGGTAGTATGTTTTACATTGCGGGTAATAACGATTGTCCCTTTTGCGATTCCCCGGCGTATATATTCGGGCGTCACCCCTTCTTCCCTGGCCGCTATTTTCATTTCTTTAGTAATTAAGCCTTTGCGGGCTTTCTCTAATTGCGTCATGATGTCCTCCAAAACATTAAAGCAACTTCTTAAATCGCGAAATTCATCCGCGTTTTTTTGTTAAAATATTTTTCCAATAATATTGACCGATCCATACCCCTTCCCCAGAGTTAAGCCATTTTCAATAGCGGCAGTAACCAGATTTTTTGCCTGCCAAGCGGCATCGACAATATTTTTTCCCCGGGCAAGCGCTGAGGCCAAAACCGATGCATAAGTGCAACCGGTACCGTGAGTATCTCGCGAATTAATCCAGCGAGACGAAAACTTATAATAATGATCGCCGTCAAAGAGAATATCCAAGGCACCTAAGCGCTTGCCTCCCGCAAGGTGCCCTCCTTTAATCAGCACATTTTTAGCGCCCAGTTTATGAATTTTGACGGCCGCTTTTTCCATTGCGACAGCTGAATTAATTCTGCATTGCGCTAAAATTTCCGCTTCTGGAATATTCGGCGTCAGAATAAAAGCCTGCGGCAGTAATTTTTTTATAAGCACATTCCTTGCCCGGTCTTGCATCAAAGACCGACCACCCTTGGCAACCATCACCGGATCAACTACCAGCTTATTCAGATGATATTCTTTTACCTTCCTGGCAACAGATTCTACAGCCCCCGCTGTCAAAAGCATTCCTGTTTTTACCGCGTCAGCACCAATATCATTGAGCACTGAATCCAACTGCGCCAAAATAAATTTTTGCGGGACGGGATGAATACACTGTACGCCTTGAGTATTCTGCGCAGTCACTGCCGTGATCACACCGAGTCCCCAGCAACCACAGGCGCTCACGGCTTTTAAATCCGCCTGAATTCCCGCGCCGCCGCTGGAATCGGAACCGCCTATACATAATACTTTAACCGGCACCATATATTAAAGCGCCTCCGGGAAAGTATCTTTTTGCCAATATCCAATGACAAGAAGTTTTCCCGACCGTACACTAATGCTGGCACGATCTTCATTAATAATATTACTTACACCACGGGTTTCACCCATTTTCAAAGTACTTTTTTCCAGAGAATAAAGAAAACCCTTTAGAGTTATTCCTGTAACACGGGGACTGAGTGCAAGAAGAGAAACTGTTTTCCCTGATTCGTTTATAAAGATAGCTTTTTTATCCAGCACAAAAGCTTCACCGTATTCGTCAATCAAATATGTATTAATTCCCTTTTCCTGTCCCTTGCAAAGCAAGAACACATTGGCCAGGGTGTGATCAACCCTGCCGCCCAAAGCACCCCATATAAATATTTCTTCCGGATTCAAATTCAACGCGTAATCGAGTGCCAATTCTGTATCGGTAAAATCTTTGTTTGTGGAATATTTTATAATTTTTATTCCCTGGTCAGAGTAACTTGCCAGTTGAGCAGGATCAATCGAATCCATATCACCGATGATTACATCGGGCTTAATTCCCAAATATTGAAAATTACGCGCACCGCCATCGCAGCAAATAACCAGGTGATTCTCCATTCCCGCAATCTTCTTCTGAAAAAATACAGGATCAACCAGACGGCCGCCACTAACTATAATTATTTTTTGATACACGGAATTTTCCTAAATAAAAGCTGACATAAAGTCTCTTTACTGCACATGGCAGTACTTGGGTCAAGTTTAATTTATTTGGAAAATTTATTACATTAAACGGCAAAAAGCAAATTGTTTAATAATACCAATTCTAAATCAAAGCACTATTTTTGTTGGTCCCGATCTATCGGGATTGTCGGCTTCCTCAACGTATGTATAATACGCCTCGTCGCCTCCGTCTAGCCGTCTCAATATCATCTTTAATCGGGAGCGCATCCCCCCCCCCTTTAGGGGGCGCATATTAAATAAAAAATTTCATTGCCGAGAATTTTCGCCAGCATGGCGAAAACTTCCTTTAGAAATTGTATTGTACAGATTGACTGTAGTACTTTATTGAAAATTAAAGTATTTAAACTGATTTTACAAGAACAAGTCGAAACGATTTTTTAACAATTGCGCGATACTCACATCAATCTGAAATAATTATCTGATCATTAACCGTATATCAAAGAACATCATCCAAATTAATTCTTGACAAATATACATTTGTTTGTTTTTTTAACACGCACTGATATATAGTATTTTCCGAGGAGTGAAATACCTATGAAAAAAATGCTATATTGTTTTTTAACTATCGCGATAGTCTTAGCTATTGTCTCCTGTGGTGATAAGGATCTGCCGTCGATAAATCCCGGTCTGTATGAAATTGAGTTCAAACTCGATTATGGAGGGCAGTCACTCTCAGCCAAACAAAGAGTACGGTATAACTCCAACGGGACTTTTGAAGCGACAAACTTTAATAATGGCGTGGCCGTCGAAGAAATTAAAGGTAAGTTCAAGATAGAGAATAAACAACTGGTATCCTATGATACTTACGCACGCGACATCACCCAAAACGGCGAATGGATAACGAAAGAACCATCAAAAGTGGAAGTTCGCAAAATCAAGAAAGGAAGTTACCAGTATTATTTTAAATTCCCCAGCGACCAAATGCGCGTGATATATAAGCAAGTTGGCATGAAAGAAGGGTGGAAAACTTACACTCGCATTAGCGACTAACTTTTAAAAGTGTATCCTCACATTTCTCGCGGAAGCTTGAATGATATTATCATCAACCGGCTTTTTGTTTTCAATGAAGTCAAAATGCAAATCTTTATAGGTGGAATCAGTTTCCGTTAACCCATTTTGCGGCATCCTGAACAGAGTTCTGATCAAACTTGAAGCGGAAACGGACAAAAGGACCCTGGGCAGTATAATTTGCATCGGAAAAATCTTTATCTTCAAAGCCTGTCAGATTATAACCCAGACTAAGCCAGGCATTTTGTGCTATGTTATAGCCAATGGAAACACCGGTACAGTAATCAAACACTGATGCGTTCCATGAATGAAGTATGCTTCCCTGTACACCGATATCCCAATTTTTGCTGATATCGTAGCGTCCTTCCGCTCCGAACAGATCTGTATAGCCGCTGTAGTCACTGTCGTATATTTTTTCCTGCACATACTTGGCGCCATAATGCAGCGAAGCTTCCATGTCTTTCCTTGGATGATAGTTAACCATCAAATTGTCCACCAGTCTCCAGGTATCGTAATTGGTGCCGGAACCGCTTTGATTATCAATAATAAAATCCAGTCGATTCAAAGCAATTAATTTGGTCTGCGGCGGACGGTAAACCAGGCCTTGACGTAAATCGGCTTTGACTGTGTTCATCCCCGTGACAGCGGAAGTCTGGAAGTACTGGAGACGCGCCGACAAGGCCCAGTTGCTGTTCACCTCTTTCACAAAACCGCTTATTAAACCCCATTTATTCTCACTCTGGGCAAAACGGAACTCCAGACGGTTGTCCCATGTAAGATTTTTGATCTGATAGGTTGCACCTCCGGAAACAGCGGTAAAATCTTCATGGTTGCCCGACGCTGAAGTGACATTGCCTGACGCGGGTTGAACATTTGTGTTGAACTGATAGTGCTCGGACTTGGCCACCGTCTGACTTCGTTCCACTCCCGCGTCGACTTTCCAGTTTTTGTTCACCTGCCAGTTTTGTTTCATTCCGACATTTGCAAAAACACGTTCGTCATTTTCGTTGAACTGCCGTTCAACACTGCTGTTGATGGTGGCGCCGTTCCAGGGTGAATAACGCATGCCCACTCTGGTGT
Organism: Deltaproteobacteria bacterium HGW-Deltaproteobacteria-2; assembly: GCA_002840505.1. Taxonomy (NCBI): domain Bacteria; class Deltaproteobacteria; species Deltaproteobacteria bacterium HGW-Deltaproteobacteria-2. Next base: position 506,762 of record PHBC01000002.1, read on the forward strand.
TCTGTGTATTGGCTCCCGAGCCCCAGGTAAATTCATGAGCAGCCAGCAGGATCAGGTTTTTGGTTGCAGCAAATTCGGCGCCAACTGTAGTGCGGGTCGGGAAATCGATGTTGTCGTTGCTTCCGATGGATTGAGCGTGATTTGCCGACAAGGTCAGACGGTCATACAGGGTCAGCACTTTCCCGCCCAGTGTCAGTTGATTGGATTCTTTCCTGCTGCCGTCTCCTAAACTGTCATTGGCATGCAAAAAGCCCACAGACGCGCCATAGTTCTTTTCGGAATAGCCGAACTTGCCTTCGGCCATATCCCGTGTCGCGTCAGTCATTAAGTTATATTGACGATAGACATTCGCGCTGGCATTGATAATATCAGTAAAACGATAAGCTCCCTCAGCGCCTATTTTACGGGTGCCTGCCTCGCTGCCCGGCTGTTGTCCCATCCCAAAGCCTTCCTGCTGTTCACGGATATAGGCTTTCGCTTCTATTTTCTTACTGGAATGCGACGCTTCCACCAGATAAGCGTTGCCGCTGCGGCTCGCGGAACCGGCATCATAATCGCTTTTCGCATACTCACCACGTACTTTGGTGTTTTGACCCAGTTTGTACGATGCATCCACTCCATAAAGATTGCTGCTGCGGTCGCCCTGCCCTTCACGAATATAACTTCCGCCCGCCTTCAGTTTATTGTCCATCAGTTTAACTCCGGCTCTGCCGCCGTAGGTATAATCTTTGCCGCCTTCAGAAATGGTTTCATATTCCGCGACTATCATAATCGGGTTGAATTTTTCATCCCTGCTGTAAACCGGTTCCTTGAAGATTATCGTTCCGGCATCGTAATCAATAGAATAATCCGTAAAGCGGGTCATGATTCTGGATAATATCAGCACTTCGCTGCGGAAACGATCCCGCACTTCAATGGTGATTTTTTCCGAGTTGGACAAAATGTTGTGACGGGACAGCCGGTAAATGCCGGAAGTACCATCGCCGGGAATTTCATCCCGGGCATAGATCTGTTCAGTTTCGCTGGCAAAAGCGTTGATTTCAAAGTTTTTGTTCTGAAATTCTGTTTTAATACCGGTCATGCGGCGGCTGTAGCGTGAAAGTTCCGTCACGGTAAGCCCTGTGTCATAGTCTCCGAACATGGCATAAAACTGTTCCCTCTCAATCTTAATATAAAGATTTCTGGAACTGGCCGCGTCGTATTGCTGTTGTGATGTGTCACCGTAGAGCGTGTAATAGGTATCGGGATTGATCGTCTGAAACAATCCGTTAGTGTCGTTTCCCTTTGTCTTGGCAGAGTCGTAGGCCATGGTCAAAAGCCACTTACCTTTTATACGACCTTTGGCATAAAAAGCTACACGACTATCCTTATAAAGATTTTCGTCAACCCCGGCGCTTGTCAGGTTTTCCATATTACCCGACACAGTATTATAACCGGCTGTTCCTTCGGCCAAACCAACCAGAATCCAGTCGCGCATCTGGGGTTGCACATATGTTTCCGCTTCGACTGTGGCATTGTTATAACCGAGAACGACACGATAGGGACCGCTTTGGCTAACCGGCTGAAACAGGACCTCTCCTTCCCTGCTTATCTGGACGCGGGGATGACTGCCTACGGCAGGCGGTGCTGCAAAAATGTCCGGTTGTTTTAACGGACTGAGCGTACCTTCGCGAATTTCCAGTTCCGCTCCGGCAGGGATAATAGTGTTATTGGCATCATAGAGTTCCAAACGCATTTTTACAGGCGTCTTACCGTCAGCGACATTACCCTGGGCCGATTTAAACCGGATGGAAACAATCTCTCCACTGCGTGTTACGGATATTGTTTTCTTGAATCGTGTATTGCCAAAAGGATCAATGCCCTGAATTTCAACAATATGCTTCCCTGTTTTTCCAAAGTCCACGCCGATATAACTGTATATAGCTTGGCCAGACTTTGCATCTATCATCCTAAAGCCGATTTGCTTTGCTGGCACTTCTTTGTCATCCACCAGCAGCCGCGGCGTCAGCTTGGAAGCCAGACAGATTTGGACTACATTTATCTTGTTAACAAGAATTGCTTTGTCTGCAGGAGAAAGTATCCCCTCCTTCTCCTTGATGGCTTTCTCCGATCCTTTCGCTACGGTAGAAATTCCAACTTCCGGAGATAATGACTGCGGAGGAACTATAACCGCGGAAATTTCCGTCCGTTTTTCTCCACTTATTTTTTTAACAACATTCAAACTGGAATGATCAATAATGCGACTGGAGATAATGCTAATTTCCACACGCCTGTTGAGCGCTCTTCCTTCCACTGTAAGGTTATCGGCAACCGGATTTTCGCTTCCTTTTCCCTCCATCAAAAGTTTTTCCGGAGGAAGCTGAAGTTTGTTCATCAGATAATGGCCGACGCTTTTAGCGCGCGCCAGAGATAGATCCTGATTATTAGCGTAATAAATGCGGTTCTGCGGTGCGATAGGCATATTATCCGTGTATCCTGTCACCTGAATATTTTCTGTACGCAGACTGGACAGCGCTTTGGCGATTTCATCCAGTTTTTTACGGTCTTCAGCATTCAATTCAGCACTGCGAATCGGGAATCGCGGCCGTAGAGTAAGAGCAATCTTGGGCATCCGGGATACCTCTACATTTTTTTTCAGGTGGATAACTGTTTCAGCCGGAGGCGTCAGAACTTGCGCTGTGCCATTGCCGTCAGCGGCAAGATAGGCCTGTGTGACAAGCGATCCGGTTTTAATATCGCCAGACGGTGTTACCCGGAAAGTAATTTCACTACTCCAGCCGGCCGGCAGATCATTGAGCTTGAAAATCATTCCTGTTTTTCCTACCGGTTGCGGATCGGCAATCGCCGCGCTGTTCATCATAGAACTGCCCTTTTCATAGAGTACGCCCTCCGGAAGAATTACATTTAATCTTGCCGCTGTAACAGGAACAGTGCTGCTGCGCATGGAAACCGCGTAAGTAATGTTTCCTTTTTCTATTGTATTGGCAAGCTGAAGAACCAGTTCTCCTTTTGCCTGTTCAGAAACAGCCTGTTTTTTTTCAACTTGTTTTTTACGGATATGAAAGTCTGTGCGCCACAATGTACCGCCCTGTGTTTCGACAAACTGCGAAAATGCCCGCCCGGCAAAACGGCTGTTCTCGGTACAGGCAAAGGCTTCGTAACCTTCCGGCAGTGAATCCAGATCCATCTGCACCACATGCAGACCGGAACGCACGCCTTCGAAATGGAACATTCCTCGTTTATCGCTAATAACGAAAGACCCATCTTCAAGATAAATCCGCACACCTTCAACACCGTCCGGTCCGTCACCGGTTTTTTCATTGCATGCTCCGGTGGAGACGCGTCCCATCAGGATCGATTTGGTCTGCATAAAATCGTCTTTGATCTTAACTGTGAACCTGGCGGTATTTGATCTTGCTCCGGCAGCGGAACTGGCTATGGCGCTGTTAATCGCATCACCGAGGTGCGTTCCTGCAGTTACTTCAGTTATATAATCTATTGTAGCTGAAGTACTGGCCGCCAGAGTTCCGATATTAAAAGTAAGGGTTCTACCGTCAGCCGAAATACTTGGATCGCCGGTAGCAACACCGTTTAATCTGATCGATCCTTTGCGGAGCCGGAAACCAACCGGCAGAGTATCTGCCACGCGTACGCCACCGACAGCAACCTGCGCGTTTGTATTGTTAACAATCAATCGGTAGGGAATGAAATCACCGTGTCCCGCAGAATCCTTACTGGCACTCTTCTGCAGCCATAAAGAGGAAGCGGTAGACGGATCGAGTGGAATGTCAATGCGCTTTGCTGGACCTGCATTTATGACAAATACTTCACCGCGGGAGCCGTCAAGAATTGTGAACGGCCCGCCGGGCAGAGCCTGAATCGTTGCGGTCGCTACGGTACTGGGATAACCGTAGCCAACCGGCGGCGTAATCTGGTACCGGTAACTTCCGGGCAGTAAAAAGGGAAAACGGTAGTCGCCTGTCGGGAAATGATACACCTTCCCGCTGCTGTCGGTAGCCGATCCGCCGCTGATGATTGTTGCCGGGTAAGTACTGACCCCGTCATCGCCATAAACCATAGCCGGCAGTCCCGTGGCGTTATTGAGCATGGTAATGGTGGCGCCATTGACCGGCAGACCGGTACTGGTGTCCAACACAATTCCGTAAGGATCAACCATTATGGTTTTCGCAGGAGGATGGTCGCTGCTGTCCGCTATATCAACATAGTTGAAAGTAAGATTATCTCCCGCTTTGATGGACAGGTTACCATTGTATGAGTTAATCGGACCACCGTCGGTGAGCAGATATCCTGTGAATACGCCTTTATCGGGGCCGGTCTCCGTCAGGCGGATGATCTCCACATCGCCGTTAGCGGAATTTGTAATTGTAACAAATATCGTTTCAGCAACTATTTTATCCAGATTCTGATCACCATCGGTTAAACGGATGAAGACCTGATCTCCCTGATGGATCTGGGTGGCTGCTGTAAGCGGCACCGGATGGCTGAAGTCAATAGGATCTGTGCTTCCTACAGGAACCGGATACGAAGTATAATTGACAAACGGACCAGTGACGCTGCCATTCCGGTACGCCGATTGCGACACATTGACCAGCTCGGCTGCAGGAAGAACCGGCGCATAGGTGAGCAATTCCAGGACAGATGCTGTCCGGATGACAGTAGTGACTGCCACCGCTGATGTTGCCGGTGTTGTATCCGGTGAAGAAAGTTGTGCGCTGTTGACAATCTTATCCCCCTGTACCGGATTATTAACATTAACCTGGTAAAGGACAAGAACCCTTTTGCCGGTGGGAATCGTCCCGCCAGCGACATTTGTCGCTCCCGTACCGACATATATCGTGAGAGTATTTGGCATTGTTATATTGTAATCGGCCTGGTCTCCATCGGAAACTTTAGTAAGGGTTGTGACAACATTCGTGTCACTCACATACTTAACCTCCTTGCCACTGCCATAGGCATTGTCCCGGAGGACAACGAAACTGGCGGGCAGAACATCGGTAACAACAGAAGCCGAGATAGTTCCCGATGTATTGGTGGAAACCAGAATATACTCGAGAATATCGCCCTGTTTTGCTGTGACACCGGCCGGATAGTAGTTAATCGAGTTGTAAGAGTAGACAGTGCCTGTGCCGGCGGCGGATGTCGTGATGTTGCGGACATACTTGGCAATCGTCGCCTGACCGCTATAAAAGGTGTTAAGGATAGCGTCTGATGTCTTCGCAGCCCCTGATGAACTGACTGATGTGGCAGTAATAGCCGCGGAAACTGTCACATCGGTTCCAGCGGTAACGATGGTTCCTGCGGTAACCGCAGCGGTAACAATTTTCTGTTCAGCCACCAGCACACCCGCAGTAGGTGCAGATGGCAAAGCAGAGGCCAGAACAATGGTTGAAGTTCCCGTGGTATTATCGGTGACACTCTGAACCATTCTTGTTTCACCGTTGATGACTACCGTGTCGCCGACCTCTATACCGTTGATACTAGTGTTAGATGCTCCATCTGCAGGAACTACAATGTTCGTAACCGTGCTGCCGGAAGTGGTAACCGAAGCACCGAGGACAACACTGGAGGCAGGAACACCATTGACATATGTAGTGACTGTGGCGCCGGTGGTGTTGGTAACAGCTGGCGTCGGTACAATAATATTATAGGTATCCGGACCATTGGATGATGCTGTGATGGCAAAACTGTCTGTAAGGTTCGTCCCGGCGCCGGCGTACGAGGTGCTTTGAGCCGATCCCGTGACAATATTCGGCGCGGCGGCAACCAGGTCGACGGTGATGGTAACACTGGCAGTGACAGTATAGGTGGCAGTACCGTCAAAGTATGTCACCTGCACCTGATTGGTAACCTGCGTATTGGCGGCCGTGTTGGCCCAGACCGGTGCGGATATGAACAGCAATGTCCATAGCAACGCCAGTTGAATCAATATAATGTTTCTAGCCAGTTTCATTAAACGCTCAATGGCTTATTCTGTTCAGCCAAGGTTATGGTCAACCTTAGTTGGTTTAAATCTCAAACAAGGATTCTTTTCCGTTCCGCCTATGTTAATCTACGAAATTAGTGCGTAGGCGTACTAAAGTACACCTACGCACAATCCATAAATTATCGGCCAAGGAGAAAAAACCTTCTTTCCTAATTACAAACTCATCGTGTCTTGTCCGTAGTCTCCGGATAGACACAGTTTAATCCTTACACAATACAAAATCGTGCAGGTTGCGGAACGGCAGGATTACCGGCCGTCCCGCATAGGGCCAAGATCAGTTGACCTTGAAAATATAAAACAACTCTACCGACGCGCCCGCAGCAAGGGTGCTGACACTATATGTAACAGTATTGCCGGTTGTAATATTGTAATCATAGCCATCGTCGGCCGCGTTTGAGTCAGTAAGAGTTGTCCCTCCGTAACTGTTTCCCGTCCCGGAGGCGGCCAGTCTGGCAGTCCCGGCCTCGTAGGTGGTGTATGGCGGCTGCGGGTCGGTAATAACCACGGTATTGACAGCACTGCTTCCGCTGTTGGTTACTGTAACGCGATAACAGACATAATCATCCTTCTTAAATTTCACAGAAGTCTGGGTGTCCATCCAGGATCCGTTGCATGAGGTCGTCTTGGCGTCATTTACCTTCTTATCTACGGTAATTTTCGCGATATATACCGTGGTTATGGTCTCGTCTGTCGCGGAGGCAGGCGTTCCTCCTCCATCGGCTGTGGTTGTAACGTAAATCGTCTGATCGGCGGTTGCACCGGCGGCGATCGTACCGGGAGTTACCGTCGTGGTGAAGGTCTTCCGCTCAAAGATTCCGTCACCGGCAGAAGCGGTAACAGCAGTCAGTAAAACAATTGTGGATGTTCCGGTAGCGTTATCGGTAATAGAATCGACGTGGTATTCAGCACCACCGATGACGACAGTATCTTCGTCCTCTATCCCGTTAATCGATGAGTCGGAAGTTCCGTCACTGGGCACGGTAATAGTCGTGCTGCTACTTACAGCTGCTGCCACAGTGGTGGCTCCCAGAGTTACGCTGGCCACTGAGGTCGCAGCGGTAGAACCGGTCGTATTAGTGCCGTCGGTGGTGACAGCCGCGCTCAGCGCATACGTATCAGGACCATTGGCATTGGAAGTTATGGTGTAATTGTAAACTTCGGCTGTGTTGGGATCTGTTGTCCCGTCTCCAGGCGCACTCAGCGTCGCCGTAGCGTAAACTAATTCAACCGTAATATCGACGGTGTCGGTTACGGCGGTCATCGATGTACCCGCGGTGTCTTTGAAATTGACCGTGACCGTGTTGCGGATCACGGTATTGGCCGCTGTGGCGGCCTGCGCTGCCTGCGGCAGGACAAAGGCCAGCAATACCAGCAGAGCAAAGCTACCGGCAAGAGACCTCAGAACTGCCATTCTGATGTTGATAAATGTTGTTTTCATTTTCATTTCTCCTTTGTTAGTTTTGTTTGTTAATTTCTTTCATTTTTTATTATTATTTAATTACATTTCTTGTTTACTGTAATCTTGCCTGTGATTTATCGGTTCATATATGACCTCCTGTTCTCTAATGTTTTTTTGTATATTTTTGACAATTAATTACTGTCATTTTACCCGTACCTTAAAACCGACCTGACCACTGCCGCGGGTCGGAACCACACTGACCGTCCAGCGGATGTTGGTGTATTGATCGGAAGAAGCGATTCTTTTTTCCATCTTGCCGTTGGGCAGTTTGACTTCATAGTTCAGCACGGAAGGCTTCTTGAAGGTTTTACCGCCGTCAATGGAAAAAGTTATATCCGCATCTTTGCCGAAGGCGCTACCGTTAAGATAGACCGTTCCTTTCGGAATCGCATCATCAAGAACCGCGTTGATTGCCGCTTCGTCGCCGGAATTGACGTAATTTATGGTGAAGAAAATTACTTCTCCCGGATTAACCTTGCTGGCGACAACCATTTTTTTCTCTTTGTTTACAGTAATCTCTTTTTCCGCTTTCATGCCGACGGAAATAAGCGGCTTGGCAAATACCTCCACCGATAGCGTGAGCATTAACAGCGCAATTAATAATGGAATAATTTTTTTCATAATATCCTCCTTCTTTTTTATCTTTTTATAAAAGTTTACTTATTTTAGCGTTGACTGACTTATTGACGCTCAATTCATAATGCATATCTAAACTCACCTCTCCTGCGTTCGTTCAGGATCCTGCCGTTAGTTGACCGTCACCTGAAAAGTTATGGTGGCAACTCCGACACTTCCGCTATGCGGCGGTAGAATACCGGTCGCTACGGCCCCTGCAGTACGACTGCCGTTGTCGTCAACCAGCAATCCCGTAATCAGCGGCAAAGCGCTACCGTCTCCTGCCACGGTTATTCCGTTCAATCGGGTGGAGTTGCTCACATAGGTGGTATAGGGCGGCAGGGGATCAGTCGCGATGACGTTGGTGGCTGTTCCGGAACCGGTATTGGTAATTGTTATACTATAGGTTACGGTATCACCCGTCACTACCGATGATTTGTCTGATGATTTAACGACGGTCAGTGCGGGCGGAAGAAGATCGCCGACGGCAAAATATGTTGAGCCGGTATAAGATATTCCCGCATTGGAAGTTATCGTCGAACCAATGCTGTTTCCTCCCCGACTAGTATAGTTACCGGATTGAGCCGACGAACTGGCCACAAGATTCGTACTCCCCAAACCGCTTTCGGTTATTCTTACCGTCGCGCTTATAAAACTGCCGCTTACTAATTGCGCGTACCAGTTGCGCGGATCAACCGACGACATGGTGGCATCTACCGTGTTTGCGCCTGTGCTGGACATGGCAACCCTCACAACGGGCGAAGAACAGTTAATGCTATTGAGTTCAAACGGACGGTAATTGGAATCGTCGCCTACGGGAAAGAAATATGAGCCGCCAGTTACCAAAGACCATTGTAGAGATCCGTTTACATAGCTCGATGAAGAATAACCGGTAACGGCGCTGGAAGAAGTGTTAGTAACCGCAAGGTAATAGCTTGAAGTTGTAGCTACCTTACCGCTGGTTAATGTAAGAATATTACTTACGGTTTCATTCGCGCCAAGTGTAACGCCAGTTGAATTATTTATCGTAAGATTGTTAAATGTGGTGCTGGATGAACCGCCCAGAGCCTGGGCGGATGAGCCGTTGAACGTAACCGTGCTTGAAGCGGGTGTGAATGTCCCGCCAGTGTTTAATGTCCAATTGCCACTGATATTGATCGCGGGTGAATTTGTACATGTATAAGTTCCGGTGGAAGATATTGTAAGATTGCCAATATTGGAGGTACCTCCGCTTTGAGAGAAAGTCCCTGTTCTGGTTCCGTCTCCAACATATAAGGCATCAGTATTCAGCGTACCCGAGCTTAAATTAACAGCCCCGTTATTAGCATCAATTCCTGCTGCAAGACCACCGGTTACGGATAAACTGCCCCCATCAATATATATAGTACCGCCGGCATTTAATAATGCGGCTAGTGCCGTAACATTATATCCATTTGTATGAAATGACACCCCCGTGGAATTGAATCCTGCCCAAAAATTATCGTTTATCTTGAGCGTTCCACTCGCATTAAAAGTTCCGTTTGTTAAAGTTAAAATGCTGAATGCCGAGGAAGAATTCGCTCCCGTTCTGATCGTTTCAGTTCCGGAGCTGTTCATTTGAACATGTGATCTGACAGTATAAGCAAATATTCCATCAACGGCAATGCTGCCACTAACAGTCAATTGTTTTCCGTAAGTATCCCAATTAACGCTGTGCGTAAGAGTACCGTTGGCGGAAACTATAAGATCGTTTGTAACGGTATAATTCGCGTCGGTAGCCTGCAGAATCAGATTTCCCTGTGTTACAGTCAAATCATTTCCAACCGAAAATGCCTTTCCTGCACTTGTACTTGTAACTGTAGTGCTTGCGGCCCCTTTATTGATCGTCAAATTATAAAATGATGTCGCAGCACTGCCGTTGATATTAACCGCATTGCTGCCATTGAACGTGACTGTGCTGGTGCTGGGCGTGAATGTTCCTCCCGTATTTAACGTCCAATCTCCGCTTACAGTTAAGCTGTATGCTCCACCCATAGTTAAAGTAGCGCCATTATTTATCGTAATATTACGACATAATCCACCTGCCGAACCGATAGTCGGTTGATATGTAGTGCCCGAAGAGATAGTGACATCTGTTGTTTCGGTAGGTACGCCGCCGCACCAGTTGCTTGCCGTATTCCAATCCGTGCTCGTGGTACCCAACCAGCTTCCACCCGTACAGCACCCCGGGCTGACGGTCACAATACCTGTGCCACTAAAAAATGTGTCATTTTTGTAGGTAGCAGCGGAGCTGGAAGATCCGTACGTTCCGGCAGGATAGCTAACCCCATTAAGTATTAGACAAGCCGCCGTGCTATTAGTACCGGTTGCCAAGCCGGCATTTACTCCGCTGTTTATAGTTAGTGTTCCGGTAATTGTTTCAGCAGCGGAAAATGTCTTTGTGCCGGAACCGGACAGAGTAAGGTTATTAAACGTACTGGCGCTGCTTCCACCTATTGTCTGCGATCCTCCGTTTAAATTTACCGTGCCCGAACCTGGCGTAAAGGTACCGCCATTATTAGTCCAATTACCTGCGACATTATGTGTGTATGACCCGGAGGTAAATGTGGTTCCGCTTCCTAAAATAACAGAGCCGCCGATTGTTAATCCGGTTACGCCTGAAGTAGTTGCTGTCCCGCTCAGAGTCAAATCACCGCCGATCGCGGTGGTACCTGTTTGCAATGTTTTGGCGCCGCTCCCGCTTAACGTGAGATTGTAGTAATTGTTGTTATGCACAGTTTGCGCCGCGCCGTTATAATTTACAGTGTTACCGTTTGCGGTTGCGGTCAGCGTGGTGATGCCCGAAGTGCCACCGATATTGAGAATACCAGAGGTACCTTGAGTTACTCCGCCAGTTCCCGATAGGGCAGTACTTGCATTAATAGTTCCGTTGTTAGTGAGTGTTGTACCGGTAACAGTAAGCAATGTTGCAGATGTCAATGTTCCGCTATTTGCATATGCCCCTGTGAATGTTGCTGTTGGAATTACAATAGCCGTTGTTCCACTTAAGGTTTTGTTTGTCCCACTAAAAGTATGTGTTCCGGTATTTGCCGTAAAAGTGGTTGCGTTGTTGGTCAGGCTCCCGGCAAAGTTAATCGCCGCAGCGCCGGTTTCATTCCAGACACCACCGGAATTAATTGTTACATCTCCGGTAAAGGTCTTGGTGGCAGTATTGGCAAGGGTTAACGTGCCGGTAACTGAAGTTGCACCGGCAACAGAAAGCGTCCAGGTATTTGTAGAGCCGGTGGAAAAAGTTGCTCCGGAGTTCACAGTCAGATTGTTGTTGATAGTTAAAGCTCTGCTCATCGTCGTGGTATTACTGGCGATGATCAGGTTGTAAAATGAAGTGAATATCGTACTGGGGAGAGTATTGGTTCCGGTGAGTTGAACCGTTCCGGTTCCGGGTGTCCAATTTAATGTCGCTCCTGATGTGTTAAGCGCAAGACCACTGGTGATAAGTGTTCCACCGTTACTCATGTTGAGGGTGGCACTTGATATGATGCAACCCCGTCCAAGTGTTGTTGTACCAGTCACCGTAACTTGAGAACCGCTATTGAAACTCAGTGTTGTGGCGAAACACCACGCTGCGTTTGGACCAACTGAAAGGGTGGAAGCATTATAAGTTCCATCTACGGTTATTGAATACGAGCCCACGATTTCAACAGTGTCAGCGGATGTTGGCACGTGTCCGCATGACCAGTTTCCAGCTGTACTCCAATTGCCGGTCGTATCCGATTGGCACGTCGCCGCGTAAACATTTTCACTCAACGTAAACAGCCAGATAAGCGACACGAAAAGCACGAATATGGAGAATCGTCTACTTATAACATTTCTGCTCTTTTCATGACTTAAGATTCCGCTCTCGACAGGGGATTGAAACAGTTGCCGTTCCTGTAAAGAACAATTTTCAGATTCGTGGTTTTTCGTCATTGGATCACTCCGATTTTGCATTTATCTGTTCCAGCCTCTTAAACTTTTATAATCATTAATTAAATTGATAGTTTAGTGCATTTTTTATACCAAGGCAACTACTATATTTCCCTATTTAAATCTAATTTAAATTAGCAAGTAATATCATAGATATACGTTTGTTAAACGCCTGCGTATCAATACCTCTGGCAATCAATAAAATCGCCAAATGGTTTTTTTACATCATAATATGTAGATTCATCTACAAATACTGTTAGTTGCGGTAAATCATTGAATTTATCGTAAAAGATTTGTTCGGTGGAATATGGGATAAATTAAAAGAAGGATATGGAAATATCTCTTTATTCCGGCACAGTCTCATCCGCCTGTGTTCTCTACAAGATACAAAAAAATCTTAATCGAAATGTTCAATCCAATTGAACGAAAATATGAAGAAGATTCATCTTCCTTTTGCACGGTGCTTAATCAGCGTCGGGAAAAGTAAAAAGAACTGTTCTCTCTGCCTGTTTCTGCGCGGGAGCGTTTTGATCGGCACTGTTTTCCTGATATAAATCCTTCGGTATTACGGTTTTTATTCGCTTATCACCGTCGGTTTCTTTTTGAACACCTTTTTGTGATAGTGGCGTCTGAACAGAAGGTATTGAAATAGAGGTTTTTGAAACAACGCATTGAATTTCTCCCAGATCGGTAATAGTTTCTCCTGCCTCGGTAAATGTAACGGTAAACCCGCATTTGCCGCCCTCATAATCCACAGTGGCGCTATAGGTGCCCGGCAAGATTGTATTTCCACCTGATTTTCTTAGTTTCGCGATAGCGCTGCAACTCTGGTTATTCTGGCTATCGGCAGCATCTGCGTTCGTTTCTGCGGATAGGCTGTTTTCAATATAAAATTCCCCTCCTTTTCCAGTGGGGTACGACAAATTCTTTTCACCTGTTTTCATGGATATTTCTACAAATTCCAGCGGTTCTTTTTTCCCTTCTTTTTGCACAACCAGTGTTCCTGTGAGCGCCCGAACCTGCCGTGCGTCGAAGTAAACGCAGGAACCGCTCCATAACGAAGGCGAGATCGACTTGTTCACGTCGGATATACTGTAATCGATCGGAATATTTTTTGTATCGAGCGTGATCTTGTTTTGGCCGTAGGAAGCAAGTGTCGGCACAACCATTGTACCGGAAGAACTTGCTTTTCCAATCTCCTGACCATTATTGAGCACCGCGGCCCCAGGCACTTCTTTATTAAGCACCACGATGCTGAAACTATCGCTGACCGGCCGCGAGAAACCAAAAAATCCTCCGGTATACACAAGCGATCCGGCGGCTGAAAAATTATACGATTCGGTAGTTGTACCGGCGGTGTTCTGCATGGTGGCATCAACAGAATAGATGCCGTATTTGGCATTATACTGAACATAGGGATTGAACGCGGTTGTTGTATTTGTCGCAGTTTCGGAACGATTGAGGGAAGCACGATAGCCGACACCTTCCCCGACGGGTACGTCTTTTTGTATTTGCAGAGTTTCCGAATTAACGTCGCCGCTGCCGGCGCTTGCTTGTGCGGAACCCCGAATACCCTTACCCAGATCAAAGTTGAGACCGACATAACAACTGTAAGTTGTATTCTTCGTTGTATCGGTGGTTGTATGGGTAACCGAACCGGTCGCAAAGAGGCTGATTGATTTGTAGAGCGTTCGGGAATAGTTTAGAGAAATGACGCGCGTATCAACACCCTTGAACGTTGCGGACTCCGCGTAATTGACAGAAAAACTCCCCAGAGGATTCAGCAGTAAACCCGCTCCCACGTTCATTTCCAGTTGATTGCTGTCAGCCGTTTGCAGGGGATTGCCGACGGTCGCGTAGTCCCGGGAATATCCACGCAACAGAGCATTCGTGTTGAAACTGCCGAGCTGATAGGAATGCTGGAGTGATACTGCTCCTCCCAAATCGTTGCCGCTTGCGGAACTTCCGGCAAGAGACATAGTCAACTGGCCCAACTGGGGAATGGCAAATGCCGCGTATAGTCCGCCGTTATAGACACCATCAGAATCTTCTGTCCGCACTCCGATATTAAAGTTATTAGTTACGCCGTAGCGATGGAACGCGGAAAAGGCGGCGTTGCCATAATCATCGCTTGCGATTCCATAATTGTTCCGCATTAAACCAACATGATAACTGTACTCGTGCAGACCCTGCCGCAGCATTTGAGCACTAAAATACGCCAGATAGGAAATTTTCTGCACATTGCCAAAGGGATCTTTAAGCAAGACTTCAACATTATGGGAACCGGAGGATGAGTAAATATTTTTTAAATCGAACGACCCGGGCGTAATGGTCTGTTTCCCTATCAGTATGCCGTCCAGATAGATTTCTGCCTGAGTAGGAAAAATGACCGATCCCCTTAGGTCCATAACCGGCTGGGTTATGAAATAGGGGTCAAGCCTGTAAACCTTCGAAAAACCGATGCCTCCCATGTTGACGGTACTGCCCAGATCTCCGGAGTTGGCATACTGATCTCCCATTACTAACCACTGGAGATCACCCCGGCGCTCGTAGGTGGCGCTGCTCTGAAGCCGCGCGAAATTATCGCCGGTTGGTGTTTTCGTATAGACGGAATCGGAAGTAAGAAAAACGTCCCCGGTCCTGAAGCCCACTTTGTTTGTAACCGCAAAGGACTTAAACCCGTCGGTGTTCGTATAAATATAGTTCAGCCCGTAATTGACAAAGGCGCTCGTCTCCTGCGGATAATAGATATTCTTGGCCGCCGCCCGAAGTGAAAAAAGATCGGCGGCAGTTTTTCCGGATTCCGTGGTTTTGCCGATGATCGCAACGGTTAGTTTGTTCTCATCGAAAGTGTAAGTAACGTCGAGCAGAGCGCTCAGAGGAACGTACTGCTCGTCCCCGCGTATGATGTTGATCCGATCTTCGGCGTATTGCAGTTTCAGGGTTTTTAAATCTTCCACCCGGATGAACAACTTTTGCTCATTGTCGAGTTCGACAAAGAAATCTCCCTTTGATTCCGTGTTAACAATGACATTCACAACTATCTGAGTTGTGTCTTTCTGTGAGGCAGGAACAGCCGCGCCATTTTTGGGCTTCTCCTTATCGGATGTGGCTGTTGTTGAAACAGTAGTTTGATCAACATTTTTTTCATCCGCCGGAAATGCGGAATTAGTAAAAAAGGAAATAAATAAGATTATCGCAAGGATAAAAAAAAATAAACCTTCGTTCAACGCATTCGAAGGAAGTGTCCCCCGCCGGCGGGGGATCAAGGAGTATGCGCTTTGCGTGTCCCCCGCTGGCGGGGATAGGGGGTGGACGTTAATGTCGCCGTAATTCTCACCCAATTTATGAGTGCAAAGTCCTTTATCCACCTTCGTCACTGCGCGACACCTCCGCCAGCGGAGGATACGCAAAGATTATTGTGCGCACATGTTTTTCTGAACATTCAGTGTCCCGTTGATATTGCTGCTTTCTGTTTGAGCGCTCACCTCGATCGTCGCCAGTTGTCCACATATCTCTTTCGGGACGGCCGCTTCGTACGGAATTGACAGGCCGTTGAGGATATACCAGCCGGCAACT
Source organism: Deltaproteobacteria bacterium HGW-Deltaproteobacteria-2 (assembly GCA_002840505.1). NCBI lineage: Bacteria > Deltaproteobacteria > Deltaproteobacteria bacterium HGW-Deltaproteobacteria-2. Next base: position 522,364 of record PHBC01000002.1, read on the forward strand.
TCCTTGGTGTACATTTCCTTTCCGGCAGCGGTTTTTCCGCCGAACTTAACGGTGCGCAATTTAATATGAACATTTCCTGTGTTTTTAACAATCGCCTTCACCGCGCCGTTGGACATTTCGATCTTTTCTAAGACATAGCTCTCCTGTGGCTGTAGAGGCTTAACGAATATCGGCATCGCGAACCGAAACGCTATCGTGAGCCCTGCCTTTATGTTCTTATTAGCCTCCACGTCAGTTGTCTTTTTCGATGTGGGAATCTCTTCAACGAAAAGGCGATAAGTCTTTTCCTTGGCGGAGGGTGGGGTCTTGAGGCCTATTCTGACTGCCCGCTGCGAGTTCGCTTCCACGCTCATGATCTTTGGGTGAAAAACTATTTCCTTCGTGTCCCCATACACATCCTTGCCTTTTTCGTCCTGATTCCACTCTTTAACCGATACTTGAAAATCAACTTTGTCGCCGCCGTTATTGATTACGGAGAAAACGCCGCTCTTTACATTGCGGCCCAAGTCCATAGTCGTCGGCTGTACCTGAAAATTAGCGAAGGCAGGAGAAATGAATATGGCCACAAACAACAAACTGGCAACCAATCCTACGCATTTATTTATTGATGCCTTAAACCCGCGAAAAATGTTCTTCATGCCTTATCTCCATTTCTTAATTGAAATTTTTTATTCTTCACTATTAAAGTTGTATACCAAAAAACCGCTTAATAGCTAATCGTTAATGTTATCGTGTCACTATACGTGCCCGCCGGCGCGTCGTTAAGGGCTCCGGCAGGAATAGAAGGTGTCAGCGCTAAATTACCAGTTCCACTACCACCTATGCTAATCGTATCGCCCTTACCGGTAATGGGGGTCGTATAGATAATATTATAAGCGATATAATCGCTTGTGCCATGTAAAAGCCTGTACCCCGTACCCATATTTGTTCCGCCATTAGCACCGGCAGCTGTAACAGCATACGTGTTCCCGGCAGCAGTACAATAAATGACCGGTTTGGTTGTTACAAGTGCTTCCGAGGCTGCAACTCCTCCGGCATTTGCAACTGCGTTAAGAGTGCCGAAATCTATCACTCCGTTACCACCCGTATGGCATCCCCTTGCGGAATTGACCGTGAGACTGTAAGTGGCGGAGGCTTGCGATCCGTTGACATCCGTCACTGTAACCGTAAAACTAAAAGGTCCTGAAACCTGCGGTATTCCTGTAATCGTAATTGAGGTGCCCGAAGTGCTGCTCAGGTTAAGCCCGGGGGGAAGATTCGTGGCTGTCCAAGAGTACGGGGTCGTCCCTCTGTCCGCTGTCAAAACAGCAGATGTTGTATATGATTGATACTGAGTCGCATTAGTAGAGAATGTGCCGCTCGTGAGCGTAAGGCGAATGGCACGATTGATCACAAGGGTGTACGCGCAGGTCGGATCGATGCCGGCCTCGTAATGTCTTATCGAAAGGTTGTAAGTACCCTGTGAGTTTCCAGCCAGCGAACCCGACAGATCAACTGAATTAATATAGTTATTATGTAAACTCAGGCCGTTCGGATACCAGCAAAACAAACAGTACCAACCTGGGGTTTGATTCCCGTTGGTACCAGTAAAGGTGTACAAATAGGGTCTCCCCACTGTACCTTGCGGGAGCGTTCCCGGGCACGTAATTGCAGCATAAGCAGTGCTGATCAGCCCTGTCAGCAATAATGAAATAATAATATATCCTGCTTTCAGATTCTTACGCTTCATCAAATGAATGCCTTAATAAAAAACGCAGCCTTCTGCAATCATCCTTTTTCAGGCAAACAGGCTGCGTCAACAAATTAAAGAGTTGCCGTTTTTCAAACTAATACGAAAGAGTCAATGTAACCATGTCCGAATAGTCGGTATGGGCAATAGCGGCCTGTGCGTCTGCCGCCGGAACCTTTATGCTGATACCCATAGCCCGCGCGGTAGTGTATCCCGCACCCGTAAAATGGCCCGTGCCTCCGGTGTCGCCGGCGCACATAAAGGTGTACGCGATTGCGTCTGCCGGCCAACTTATGGATCTGAGCGCCATTCCGCTGACACCACCGGATGTGCAGGTCTGATTAACGGCGGTTCCGTTGGCGCTGGACACATTAACCGTAAAGACTACGCCGTTGGTGCACTTCACCAATTCATCGGCAGTCGGTGAAAAGTTCTGATCCGCCGCCGACTGTGAATCAATAGTTAGCGGATTCGGGAACGAGCCATGCTGGGCCTCCATGCACGATGCTCCTATCTGCGCACTCACCGTCACGGTCGTACTTGCAAATCCCGAAGGAGTTGCCGCAAACGCACCTGTTGTTATGCTAATGGCAGCAAATGCTGCCACTAGCCATAATATCTTCTTCAAGGACGATCACCACTCGTTTGATTAAATTCCCGTTAACAATTGGCCATAAATTAATAGGAAAGCGTTAACACTAAAGTGTCTGAATAGTTTCCTGCTATAACGCCTTCAGCAGCTGAATGAGTAACGGTGCCTGTAAGACTTAATAATCCGGTACCCTTGGCACCTATATTAGTACCAGCCGCTCCATCGCCTGTCAGCGGTGTATTATAGTCGATAGAGTACGGTAGTTTTGTTGTCGTGCCACCATCCATAAATAGATTTTTTCCTGACCCACCATTCAGCCCTCCATCGTTGGTAATCGCAACGCTGGTACCTTTAGTACATTGAATCGAGATTCCTCCGGCAGCATCAACAGTTACGTCCACCCCGTCTGCATTGACCGTTCCGAACGGTAATGTCCCGCCATGAACATTACAAATCGATGTAACAGTAGCTGTTGCGTTCACGCTAACAGTTGCTTGCGCCGCAAACGCTCCACTTACCATGGCAATAACCATCATCATCGCCGCCAATAGTACTAAATACTTTTTCATAATTTTCTCCTTTTGTTTGAGTAAATATTATTTTTAATAAATCAAAGTTTTTACAATAATTTAGTCCTGCAGGGTAAACCAAGCACAGGGATTTCCCGACAGGGTGGATGCTTTGAGCTTCATTCATCCTAAAACTTCATACTTTTTTGTTACAAATTTTGGCGTTCTGAGAACGTACCGGACTGCACAGAAAACGTACTGGATTAGACAATTGGCACTCGTGTAGTAAAAAAGATCAACTTTGTCAAGCAAAAAGAAGAAGTGTTCATGATGGTTTTTATCAATATTTTTAATTATTTATGTGAAATTAATTTCACTTTTATTATAGATACAATCAAAGGCTAAAAAATGGCATCAATTAAAGATGAAAATGTTCTCTTATTTAAAGCTGATATTATGTCAGGTAGGTTTGAAGTGTTTTATAACTCTTAAAATCAGCATCAACGAAGGCGGCTCCGACATGAATGCCGTCTTCTTCATCAAACACTCTATTGGACTCACAGGTCAACTTTATGGGCTTGTTCTCAACAGGCAAATTGAAAACAACCTCAAATCTTGAGTTTTGCTCATCAATACGGATATGTTGCTTGAAATCCTTGGGAATTAAAATTCTTACACCGCCAAGAGAAATATTTGTGATGGTTACTATTCCCATTTTTTCAAGCTCCGGTTGATTAATCACGGCTGAAACAAAAAGATCCTTTCTCGGATAATGACGTTTTTCTTTTTCAACACTTGGAAATGCTTTCCTCTCTTTCAGGTAACTGTTCAGGACATTTTCAATCGTTGAAGATAATGACCGCCTGTCTTCTTTTGCAACTCGAGCCAGGGCTTTATGCAAAGCCTTGCTGGCACGAAAACATATGAGGCTTTCTTTTTTCATGATTTATTGCTTTCCTTATATAGCGCGTGCACGTTTATACCATACAAAATTACTATATTTAACACGAAGTCGAATTTGATTTGGGGCGGTTGTTGCCTTTTTGTATGTCACTACTACTCCACAGGGTTTACGGAAATGGAAAGAGGCCACGCATAAGTTCCCGCCTGCGAAGACTCGTCAAAAACAAAACGATAGTTTAACGCTACTACGGACGTGCCAACGATTTGACGAGTGATAATCCCGCCGTTGGGCCCGAGCGCAACTTCCCTGCCAAAACCATTCACTAGCGCTTCTTTAAAAGGCAATCCGTGAGTTTCGAAGGTCATATTAACTCCCGCCCTGCTGTTATTTTTGATTTCCAGAAGAGAACCAACATTTACATCGAGATATCCTCTTTTTATATCGGCATCGGTTACAACGATTTCCGCCTGTTGTCTTAGCACATGCACGCTGGCCCGCGCCAGAACTCTCGCGGTCACCGATATCTGCGTACTCATCACCTGCTTAGATGACTGCGCGGCAATCGCTGCACTAATAGGCGCAAGAGACAGGGCCGCGATCAACGCCGCCGCAACAAGCTTTTCCTGTATCCTGAGGCCATGATCGATATGGCGCTGTTTGGCATAGCCGGCTTCAACCAGCACTTCGCCGATTTTCTTTCCGCTTTCGCTTTCGTGCTGACGTTTCAGTCCGTCTTCAAGCTGTTCATGTGTGATGTATCCGGCGGAAATAAGCAGTTCTCCCAGCATCAGACAGGAAGGAATCTTTCTTTCGCCCAGCCGGGATTGAAAGGACAAAGTGACATCTAGTTGACGCTTATCGAGGAAACCAAGGCGCACTAAAATCTCGCCCAGTTTTTCGCCTGATTTTTTCTGTTCATCAAGCGCAGTATCGAGCTGATTCTGCGTGATGCAGAAAGCCTTCAACAGCAGTTCACCCAACAAGTGACGAATGCCGGCGGCCGCCATAATCGCTTCTTTGACCGTCGAAAAATCACGCTGAATCCACAGTACAGCATAAAGCTCAGCTTTATCCAACGCGCCAAGATCAACCAGGATATCACCCAAGAGCTTATTTGTGCGCATTTGCTCCGCAAGAGCGGCATCAAGAGCTTCAGGCTCTATAAACGCGCCATCCAGCAGAATACGTCCCAGCGGACGCTTGACAGGCAGAGAATAACGGATATTTTCCTGCAATTTCTGCTTTTCTACACCTTTGTACTTTTTTGTAACCACCACATCGCCCCCTTTGGCTGCGATTAGTTCTGTATATCTTTACTTCTTTTTTCGATGCCATGATAAAACTACACTTTCAGTTTGTCAAGCATATTTTTTATAGTGTATCAATTTGTATAACAATTATCGTTTAATATCATGAATTACATAACATGTTGATTTACATTATGAATACATTAAATTTCTAGAACTTAACATTAAGAGTAAAAAAGATATTTTTTTATAAATGAAGTAAACTGTATTACATTTCGATACAATATCGATAAAGAAATCAATTACCATTAATCCATTTTGCTGCATCTTGAACCGAGTTTTGGTCAAACTTTACGCGGAAACGGACAAACGATCTTCAGACTGTAAAGTCCGCTTGGAAAAAGTCCTTATCATTACAACCAGTAAAATTGTAGCCAAGGATAATTTCTTAAAAGACGTGCAAATTAGACTTCCTTTTTTCATCCAAGAAGTGTATAAGTCTGAACGTTTGCACTATTTTTAGGGTACAGGACACTGTAATAAGAAGCCTGTAGCGCACAAATCAGAAGATTTAAATTACTTTCTTTGGGAAGAATAAAAGATTACATGTCGATTAACTATTTTATTGTATACAACCCCCTTACCTATAACTTGATGGATCTTTTGTCTGCCGATTCTATTACTCCCATTGATGTCATATCCTATCTCACGGGTAAAAACGCGCATGAAATGACGTCTGAAAATTTTCTCGACTTTGTTGATTTTCAGCCGGAAAAACAGCGTGCGACCATGGTTGACGCTCTGGCTATTGAAATGTATGCCGGTGTATATATTCATAATCAATTGGCAAGGCTGGCTAAAGACCATCTAATTGTAATGGTGGATGACAAAAGGAGATATTTTGCTCAGGTAATAAAAGAAAAAAATTGTTTACCGCGAGCCGTCTTTATTTCCGCCATGAGCTCCAGCTTTCCTGCCGCCGCCTCCATTGCTATCGCACTGAATCACGCTAAAATACCGGTTGTTATAGGTGGAATACATGTGTCCACAATGCCAGAAGATGCGGATACATTTATTAGAAAATACTCGCCCCACCCGGAATTGATTTCAATTGTGAAAGGGGCCGGAGACTCAACCGTTATCACATCTATTCTAGATGATCTGAAAAATAATTCTCTAAAAAGCGAATACTCCGGATACAATCTGATTGAAAACGGTGTCTGGGGAAATTTTCAGAATCTTGAGCCTTTAGAACCTCTAAAAATAAATCTCTTAAACAGGCTGCCGTTTATAAAACACTCGCCATTGAAGGATTTTAGGATTAATCCTGTAGCTCCATCCACGGGATGTTTGTTTTCCTGTAAGTTTTGCTCAATTTCAACCCTGCCGGAAAAACAAAAAGCAGTTCAATTTCGTGATCCGGATGATTTCGTGGCAGAATTGCGTTACTATCAAAAAGAAACCGTTAATTTTAAAAACCGATATTATTTTTTTACACCGGACAATTTGTTTCCCAGCAGAAACAGTCTTATTCCTTTTTTAGAAAAAATCATAGAAAGTGATCTGCGCATCAATTATGCAGTCCAGATATCCATTGAAGTTGCGGATGATGAAGAGCTGCTTGATTTGATTCGGGCTTCCGGAGGTACTCATTTCTTTGTAGGGTTTGAATCTCTTGATATGCGCAACTTGAAGCATATCAATAAGCACATCGTCGGAAATATAGAAAAAAGTGGAATGACAGTTTCAGAATACTATGAATCCAAAATAAAGAAGATTCATGCGCATGGCATCTCCATACACGCTTCTTTTATAGTGGGACTGCCCTATGACTATTATAAATCCAAAACCGATAATACCGCTGTAGATATAACAAAATTCTGTATAAAGAACAGGATTGGCGCTCAGCCAAGTACAATAGTAGATCTTCCTGGTTCTGTGTTTTTTAATGAAAGTCAGGAAAATAACCAGTTCATCTATGGAAAGAAAGGCACGATGGATTATTTCCTGTCTTTATCCATTGCCGACCTTGCCGAAACGAACAAGATACCGCCCGACTCCCTCTACAACAGCCCCCTGGTCATCGCGTCAATGGTTTTTTATATATCAAGTAAAGTGGGCTCACCTCTAAGAGCAGTAATAAATTCTACAATAATTTTTATCAGGTCTTTTGTTCATCCTACGAAAAACGGAAAAGGATTCCATATCTGGCAGCGTTTTATTGATTCCCTGTGCTCCGCAGTTTCCCAGACCGCTGTTGCCCTTTACAAAGAACAGGGTGATTCTTTAGTGCAATCAAAACATGGTGTCAGGGGAATCATGGAGAGGCTTTATGACGCGGAAAAAAATCCTGAAGTAAGAAAATTGTTTAAAGACTACATACACCAATTTACTGAATAAGAAAAAGACAAGATACACCGCATAGTCTCATCAAGAGAAATGTTCCCAGGCATTTTAAAAATGTATTAATTTCAACAACTTTATTAACTGAATGTTAACCGTAATCTCTAAAAACCTGATAATTTCAATTTTCACTCTAAAAACAATCAATTCTCACTAATCAAAAAGCTATCGCAGTTGATCAATCATTGTTGATTTTTTTCATAATATCTCTTGACTTTAGTAGTTGTTTTACTTAAAATATAAGTGAAAGCTTGATAAAGGCAAACCGTTCTGAAAAGACGGGACGCAAAGTTACTGACCTAAGTCTTAATTGTAAGATAGGGTGGCAGAACAGCCGGGCGACTCTAATAAGTAGTCCTGCATATCTGCGGAATAAATCCCTAAACAATTAAAGACAAAACGAAAAGTATTGAATGTAAACGTTTTGATATGTGTTGAAGGGAAACAGATATTTCCTTTACGCGCCTGCAAATGAGGGGACAGTATGATAAGGACAAACATTCCAAAAGGTTATACGCTAGTTGAAGTCTGCATCGTAATCGCCTTGCTGGCCATCATATCGACTTTGGCTATTCCTGCCTGGCAGAACTATTCGTCCAACATCAATTTAAAAACAGCCGCAAGAGAAGTAATGTCTGATCTTCTCAACGCAAGGCAGCGGGCAATTGAAGAGAATCTCAGTACTTACCGTATCACTTTTAATGTGGGTGAAAACAATTATACCCTTTCACGTACCGACACCGGAATTACATACTGGACAAAACCATTAACATCTTACGGAAGTGGCATTTCCATACAGAGCGTCAACTTTAATAACGGTTCCGTAGTTAGTTTTCAAAGACGTGGAACAGTAACAATGGGAAACTTGGTCCTGACAAACCTAATAGGATCAAAGGCTACCATTACTGTCCAAATAACAGCGAGAACGTATGTACAGTATAATATGCAAAAATAATAAGGGAATATCACTGGTTGAATCAATCATTTCCGTCCTGCTCGTTTCCATAGGACTGATTGCTTTCATGTCTCTGCAACCAACTTCTTGGAAAACCAGCGCTCGTACCGATTATCTCGGACGAGCAATTATGGTACTCAATAATGAGATTATGACCCAGGAACTTTGGATCATGAACCCCTGCAATACCGTAACGACGGGAACGGTCGATAAAGTTTTATATTCCAGCGACCAGCAAACGGCTCAGTCGGGCGATGTAAGTTTTAATGTTCAAACGGTTACAAGTGCCGTTTCCGGCAGTGCAAATACATGGAAAGTTACAGTAACGGTAACTTGGCCGCCTTTGAGTACACGGGGCATTACAGATAATATGATAGTCACCAGACAGGAATCTTTTCGTTTTGGATGTATATGAAAAATCATAAAGGCTATACATTAGTGGAAGTTTTAATTGCGCTTGCTTTGGGTGTTATAATCCTCTCCGCCATTTATTCATTGGTAAACATGGGGCAGAAGTCTACCTACAATATTGAGAGAAGAGTGGCGGCTCATCAGGATGTCCGTACCGCTCTGGAAATGATGTCCATGGAAATTCAGATGGCCTCTTACAATCCAAGACCCGACTATGAAGGCAGTAACTTCTGGGTATCTTCCGGGAGCTGCACTGCTTCCACTAATCAGATATATAAAGGTATTCAGACAGCGACAGATTCTTCCATCACCATCGAGATGAATCTCGACGGAAGCGCCAGTATAGGCGATTCTATCAATGAGGTAATCAACTATACTTACGATTCTAACAACCAATACATCAGCCGTTCGACGAATTGTACAGGAGGTAATCAGCCTTTTTTAGGAGATGTACCGGGCAATCTCCGGGCGGTTCGCGTAATTAATACCAGTGCAGTCCCGGTTTTCCGTTACTTTAATGCACTGGGAGCCGAAATAGCAGCCTCGTCATTACCGGCAGGAATTCCGAACGTTGCCAGAATAGACATTACTCTATGGGTAGAGACGGAAAATGCCGATTTGAATACAGGACAAAGAAAAAAGTCATTTTATTCTACAAGTATAATTCCGAGGAACCATGTTATCATTAAATAAAATAAAAGACGTTTTAAATACGAAACATCAAGGTGGTTTTTCTCTAGTTGTAGCACTTCTTGCTATCTTGATCCTTATGGGATTAGGTTTTCTGGCCATTTCCGTCACGACAAATGATCTTCAGATTACCACCAGAATCGTCGGAGAAAAGAAGGCATTGATTGCGGCTGAAGCAGGCATTAACATGCTTTCACATAGTTTCGCACCGGATACTTCATCTAGTGTAAGCGGACATGTGGTTGATTCCTCCGACCCGGCGTCAATTTATTCGATCAGTAATGCGACTCGTCCGACTTCTGGCGCTGATACACTGCCATTAAAAGGCTACGCAATTGGAGGAGGCCAGCAATGGGGACAGATGCTTTTTAATGTCCGGGTAACTGGTGAAAACACCTATTATGGAAGCCAGGTACAAATAGATGTGGGAATGGGCTACGGCCCTGTTGAGATAACCACCATGTTTAGATAAGGGGGGCTTTTATGTTAATAAAGAAAATAATAACAATCTTATTTATTATTGTCCTTTGTCTTTATGTCAATATATCCCACGCAGATGACACAGATGAAATGGCTCTATTTACCAGTTCGCTGTCTCCGGACACTCTTTTAATTCTGGATTTGAGCGGAAGTATGGAATGGAACCCTGAAGGAGGCACCAATATATGGGGGAATTCCTCCTGTAGCGGAACATTTTACTCTTCACCAACCACCGGATATACAACCAATTGCAGCCGTCTGGCCATAGCCAAGCGGGCTATCTTCGGCATTTTGGACGACAATGGCGACAACAGCCTCACCGCCGCTGATGAAACCAGCCTGGGCGTAAGAATAGGATATATGAGATTTTATAACGGCAATGACACTGCCGGAGATTATCTAACCGGATACAATAGGCTTTCCAAGGCAATAGGAGTCACCTACAGACGTATTTATTGCAATAGTTCATCCAGTTGTTCTATCAACAGCGTATGCAGAACATGTTCCTGCGGATCAACCTGCGCAGAGTATTCTCCCTGCGTCAACAGCGAATGTGCCTACGGCGGCACTCCTCTTGCCGCATCCCTCAACGAAGCAAAACTTTATCTCGACGTTCATAAAACCGCGGACGGCGCTTCCGGGGCCTGCCGTCAGAAGTTTGCCATTGTAATCACAGACGGGGCAGACACTTATGCCTGTAGCGGTAACGGTACAGAAACACAAGCCGACATGTATAAAAGACGTCGAGAATCCGTTGCCAAAGCCAAGGCGCTGGCCGATGCCGGGTACCGACTTTTTGTCATCGGGTTCGGCAAGTCTATGCCTGATTATCTGGAAAATACTTTACACTGGATGGCCTATTTTGGCGGAACGGATAACCCCCTGATCGCAAACACGGGTAGCACATCAGCCTACGTTCCTTCCGCAGTCACCTCCTGCGGGGCTTCGGAAACAACCGGCACCTGTGACGGCAGCAGTACAAACTGCTTTGCCAATTCCAATGATCCTGGAAATACTGCTCTTTCCGGATACGCCTTTATTGCCACCGACGGCGATCAGATTGCCACCCAGCTTAAATTGGCTTTCAGTATTATTCGTGAAGCCAATTACTCTTTTTCGCAAGCCTCCGTACAGTTAAACAGAACCGTTGATGAAAATTACATTTATGAGGGCACCATCCAACCCATTTCCAACGATCCCTTCTGGTATGGTCATTTGAGAAAATACACTATCAATACAGACGGCAGCAGGGGAAGCGAATTATGGGACGCGGGAACGGTTTTAATGAACACAAGTGACTCCGTCCGTAATATGAAAACGTACAAAACGGTTTCCGGAGCCGGTACAATAATCGATTTTACAACATCAAACCTGACCAACGCTGATCTTGCCGTTACAACGGACGATCTTCGCAGTAAGGTGGTCGGCTTCTTCCGTGGTGAAAGCGCCTATAATCTGGAAAGCTGGAAGCTGGGTGACATTTTCCGCTCCAAACCGATTACAGTGGGCACACCTTCTTCTTTCTTTGAAGACGTCAGGGACACAAATCACGCTTTTGCCACGCACAGGACAAATCATAAACGTGCCACCAATGATCCTGTTCTGGGTTATACGGGAAGAGTAGTTCTCGTCGGAGCCAATGACGGACAATTACATTCCTTCAAAACCAGCGATGGAACCGAGGCCTGGAGTTTCATTCCTCCCAATCTTTTATCACGTTTGAAGATGATCGCGCACAACACTCACCCGACAACCTTGACACATCAAAGCTACGTTGACGGGCCGGTAAGTGTCGCTGACGCGTGGGTTCCTGAAACAGCGAACAGTGGAACAGCAAAAAGCGCTTCCGACTGGCAAACAATCCTGTTATTCGGAGAAGGACAAGGAGCCGGAACAAACCTCTGGAGTACCTCCACGAATTGCGATGCGGGATTCAATCAGACATATTCGACTACTTATCCATACTATTGCGGTTATCATTGTCTCAATGTAACAAATCCATTGGTCCCTACCTACTGCGGACCAACAGGCTCAACCACCACCAAGTGGTTACGTTTAGGATTATCATCTTCCCAGACATATATAGGAGCTCCTTGGAGTTCGCCGATGATCGGCCGGGTTATGGTTAACGGCAATGAAAAATGGGTAGCCTTTATCGGCGGAGGATTTTCCTCACCCGGCGCGGCAAACAGCGGCAAAGGAATTTTTGTTTTTGATCTCGTCAATGGAAATCTACTGTGGAGTTATACCAAAGCAGACAATTCTGATCTGGATAATCCCATGCCGGCAACCCCCTCTATTGTTGACATAGATAACGACGGATTTATTGATACGGCCTATTTAGGCGATACCGGCGGCAATATGTGGCGTTTCAAATTTTGCAGGGCAACGAGCGGCACTTCCTGCGGTACTTCCAACTGGACAGGTGGACGTTTTTTCCAGGCGAACAGTTCTTCGGGGATTCGTCCGATTTTCACCACCGCTTCGGTGGCCAAGGACGGCGTGGGTAATATTTGGGTCTATTGGGGAACGGGGGACAAACTTGATCCCACCAGCCCAAACGCCCAGGAAAAATTTTACGCTTTAAAGGATACGGACTTTACCAGCACCCGCACCATCAGCGATATGCAGAATATTACCGATGAGGGAGGAACATATTCAGGTAGCGCTTATGGTTATTACATTAATCTTACCGGACAGGGAGAGAAGATACTTGCCGAACCGACGGTATTTGGTGGCGTTGTCTACTTTACCTCCTACGTGCCGGCTTCGAGTAATGATCCCTGCGCTCAGGGTGGAACAGCAAAATTGTGGGGAATCAATTACACGACCGGCGCGGGAGCGCTTAATATTATAGGATCTACGCCTTCAACTACGTTGCCCCGTTCAATGACCATAGGAACAGGTATCGCTTCCGCTCCTGTTGTTTCGATGAGACCTGGAACTGACGCTACACCTGATCTCTATGTAACTACCAGCGGCGGTGGCGGCATAGACGGTCAGACTCAACGTGCCAATATAACTCCCCAAAGCCTGGTGAATAGGACAAACGTTCTTTTCTGGAGAGACACACGTATAGAATAGCTGGTAGATCTTGGCGTGATGGGTGGCAAATGTCCCCATCACGCCAAGCGACTACTATCGATGGATTAAATCATCTGTCAGATAAAAAATCACTGAAACATTTTTAGTTGTTACAATATAGTCTCTTGGATTTTCCTTGTCGGATAATACAAGAGGCCTTTTTGTCTTTAACATCGCCTGCTAAATTTCCATGTCTAAATTACTACCATAATAACTGGTGTAGGCAAGCATATCAAGAAACTTTGCCCCGAGTATTCGGATAATTAAATTTTGACATATTATTCAATATAATTTATGGAACTAGCAGCTAATTTTTCATAATTTAGATTTTGTAAGATTAAAAAATACTCTCTAAAATAAAGGAGCGATTTTTATGAAAACAAAAATTACTGATTTATTCGGAATTGAATATCCTATCATTCTGCCCGGTATGAGTTGGATCAGTGTACCGGAATTAGTCGCCGCGGTTTGCAACGCCGGAGGCATAGGTTATCTCGCCACCGGCCCTTTAAGTCCGGCCAAAACCAGAGAATCCATCAAACGAATTAAAAAGCTTACGAACAAACCTTTCGGAGTGGGTATCACCCTTTTGATGCCGGGAGCTCATGAAAACGCCATGGTCGCGATCGAAGAAAAAGTTCCCGTTCTCAACATATCCCTCGGCAAGGGTGAAGATTTGATAAAAAAAATTCACGCTTACAACGGCAAAGTAATAGCCACGGTGACAACCGTTCAACACGCGCTTGCCGCTCAAAAATCAGGAGCGGATGCTTTGCAGGTAACCGGCTATGAAGCTGCGGCTCACGGCAGTCAGATTCCGACAATGGTTCTAGTCCCTGCTGTAGTAGATGCGGTTAAAATACCTGTGGTCGCGATAGGCGGAATCGCTGACGGCCGGGGAATGGCTGCGGCTTTTGCCTTGGGTGCTGAAGGTGTTGGAATGGGCACGAGACTTTCCATCACGAAGGAAAGTCCTGTTCATGATTTCTGTAAGAAAAAGCAATTGGAAAGCACAATAGAAGACACAATATATTCCAATAGATTCGATGCTCTATTTTGCAGAGTTTTAAAAACCCCTTCCGCTGAAAAAGCGTTCAAACAAGGCCGCAATCTTCGCAAAGGTCTTAAGGCATCGTTCGCAATTGCTAAGGCAGTGGACATTCCATGGATGAAACTGGCAACGGCAGCTTCATCCGGCCCTAAAGGTGAAAAATCAGAGAGGCCTAAAGAATCCGGCGCAAATTCCGGTTCCGCATCAAAGCCAAAAGAAAAGAAATCTTTAATGGACAAAATGCTTAAAGTCCCCAGAACGGGAATGAATCTCATGCATATGGCTCAAGCTTACGTCGATATCCAGCATGCGACGGAGACTGGCGATCTGGATAAAGGATTTTATCTTTCAGGACAGGTCCAGGGCATAATCCATGATATACCGACAGTAGCAGAGGTGATTAATAGAACCGTGAAAGAATTTCTCAAAATTCAAGAAGAAGTTGCGGCAAAAACAAAATAGCAATTATTTGACTGATTTTCTGCGCAACGCCCATTTGATGATTATATCAGATGAAAGTCGAAACAGCGAAGGAGTCAGACGTTGGGTGAGCCAGAGCCATTTTGCCATGAAGCCGGGCACCATTATAAACTTCTTACGCGCAACGGCCAGCAGCATATGCGCGACTACAGATTCTAGTTTTACCTGACCGGCCATATTTTTAAGTATGCGGCTTTCATAGGGCATGGTTTTCATTTCATCAAGCAGCATCGGCGTATCTATCTCAGGAGGACATACCAATGTTAGATAAATCCCCTTCTGCTTCAATTCTCCTCTCAAACACTCTGCTAAACCAACCAGCGCAAATTTTGAAGTGCCGTAAGCGGTATATCCACACATACCAACTAATCCGGCCATTGAGGAAATGATGACAATATGCGCTCCCTTTTTCATTGCGGGAAGAACTTCAGCAATCATATTACGAGTACCGTACAGGTTTATTTTCATGACAGCATCAAATGTGTCGTAAGAAATATTCCCCAAATAATCACAGCTGATAATTCCAGCACTATTAATTAGAATATCAGGCGTTCCGAATTCTTTCACCGCCTGTGGGATTACATGGGACAGCTCGTCACTATTGGAAACGTCCACACTCAGACATCGGATAAACTGTGCGGAGGATACTCTGAATTGCTCTATATTTCGGCGTGCATCTTCGAGCTTCGCGCTATTGCGTGCAATAATTGTAAGATTGGCATCATAGCTGAAAATTTTTCGCGCGAGTTCCAGGCCGATCCCGCTTGATCCTCCTGTAATGTAAACATGCTTGTTTTTATAATAGTTCATGTTTATTCTCCTTTGGAATTATCATTTTCAGCGTAGCATTAAATGGAAATAATATGCGACGATATATCAATAAGAGTCTCTTTTAAATCAAGATAAGAAAAGTTTCATATTCCGTATTCCGCACGTTCGATAAGTTCAAGCTGCATATCACGATTTAGTGTTACAAAATAGGCGTTGTAACCCGATATCCGTACAAGAAGATTACGATAATTTTCCGGGTGCGCCATCGCATCTTTGAGCATATCTGATGTAACCACGTTTAGTTGTATCTGCATGCCGCCCAGTTCGAAATAAGTCTTAACGTAAGAGAACATATCATCCACTGTCTTTTCGCGTGAGTCGCCCGCTGAGGGTACCACCTTGACATTGAAGGCAATATTATTGTTCAGGTTTAGAGGATCAAGTTTAGCCACATCACGTATATTGTCGAGCAGGCTCTTTGATGCAAACGGCTGCGGTGTAAGGCCAGGTGTAAAGGGCTTGCCGGCAAGCCTTCCAGAAGGTAGAGCGCCCGTGAGCGTTCCAAAAGCCACGTGGGTGGACATTGACCAGAATCCGGTGGTGTATCTTCCGCCGCGGTAGTGCGGCAAACCACCATAATAATCATGCGCCCATTTTGCGATGCGATTGGCCATAGCTACGGCTTCTTCACTTCCGGAACCAAACAGGGGTACTTTTTTTTGCACCAGCGCCAGCAGAGCCGGGTCGTTTTCAAAGTTGGTGTCTACGGCTCTTTTCAAGTCCATAAAAGGAATTTTCTCATCATCATAGACGAGTTTTTTGATTACCATAAGCGAGTCAGTAACATCCGCAAGACCGATTATAGCAGTGCCGGAACTGTTGTATTTCGCGCCGCCTTTGGTGACATCTAATCCTTTTCGAATAGAATCATCAATAAGTGACGAAAGAAGCGGTGTTGGTCGCAGATACTGGTGAGCCTCAGCCAGCATGTGGTTATATTCAATGGATTGGTCGATAATGAATTTGAATTGCTCCGTGAACGCGTCGAAAAAATCATCGAATGTTTTAAAATCACCGCGTGCTACAACGCCGGTATCGGGACCCAATTTCCAGTCGGTAAGCGGGTGCCTGCCGTTATTCATGGCCATTTCCAGAGCGGCAACCATATTCATCATCTGCATGTTGGTGTGGCCAATGTGTTTGCCGGATAAAGTAGGTTCAACACATCCCGTGGCCGACCAGTTACGGATATCCTGAATATCGTAGTTCATATTAGAAAGAGAAGAAATAATTGCGGCGTCGTTGTGCATGGAAGGCGTGGCCGCGGTAATAAGGTTAACCTCGCAAAGCCGTTTCAGGTAAGTATCACTATTTACACCAGGCATAAAACGTGCGTTTACATTGGGGTCACGGATGGAGAGTATTTCGGTAACCTTAAGAAAAATATACGTCATATCATTTACGGCATCTTTGCCCTCGGGAGTGATACCACCTAAAGTTATGGCCTGATCTGAAGAACTGCCGCCGAAATAGAAATTGGCCAGGTCTGGTGTAAGCGGGAAATGGTCGGTACAACGCATATAGAAGTGGCCAATAAGTTCCAACGCGTGATGTATATACGCTTCACGCGCGCTTTTCGATTTTATTTTTTCCATGTCCGCAACAAAATATGGTTGAAGCCACTGATCTAGTCTTCCCAGCGAAAGCCCCGCGTTCATGCTTTCCATATGGAGCCCCACCCATGTAATCCACATAGAATTAACTGCCTCTTCAAGAGTGCGGGCTGGGTTTTCCACTACGTGCTCGCATATTGATGCAAGGGTTTCGAGTTCTGCCCTGCGTCCCGGATCCTTTTCCGCCGCGGCATCTTTTAGAGCCTGACGCGAAAGGTTTTTGGAATAGGCCGTAAGTCCTTCCAGGCAAAGTACCATTGATTCAAGTGTCGCCTTTCTCTCCGGGTTTGTCTCTCTTTCTAATTCTGTTTTAATTTCCGCAATTATTCCCGAAGTGCCCAGGCGTAATATCTTGGGGAAATCAGGAATAGTGTGGGATATCGTTGCTACCTTCCAATTAAAATAAAGCGCAAATCGTTCATCAATTTGCTGGCACAAAGGGTTGTTATATTTTCCCCGCACCCACTCGCGAAAATTTCGTTTTATCCAGTAGGGGAATATATCATTATGAAGGAGCTCGCGAGTCTCTTCGGAAATGTCGAAGGGATTGTACGTACGGTACGGCATGGTGATGAGCTCATTCCATATGATAACTGCGCTCCCCTCAGGGTATAAGGGACATCCTATCTTTTTACTCGTGGTGGTCCCGGCAATAAGTGAATCATCGCCAATTATTGGCTTACGGTTTTCCATTAGATATTTGTATGCCAAAGCTTTGCGCATGACCGGAATATAAGGATGACCGTTATTGTCAATTTCAAAACCGTTTTTTCTGTGCCACTCTGTTACAAGTCGGGGAATTTCCGGACACACCTCCGGTTTTACGGTGAGGTGAATGTCGAGAATTTTTTTGAGACGCGGAAAACTATCGAGGCTGTAGTCCGGAAGATAGGGATCCTCGAGATATTGTACGCCCGCATCTATTTTCACACATTTGAGTCGTAACTTTCTTCGCGAGGAAAGTTCATCGCTCAAATCTTTGCGGGCATCAGGAGCCTTTTTCAGCAAGCTTTTTTGGGCATTATTCCTCTCTTTTTCCATGAGCTTTATTTGTTTTTTGTTGATCAACAGGGAAAGAAGAAAAGCGAAGAGGTTAAGATAGGTAATGCTTCCATCAACCCGTGCCTCATTCTTGAGGATCATGTAAATCTGATCAGTGGATGTACCACCAAGTAGTTTCCTCACTGCGGTGTCGGTGCGAAATCTTATCACTGCATCGGCTCTGTTGGGCATGCCGCGTACAATGGACACTGCGCCTTCCCGAAAAACGATACCCGAGAATACCGAACCGCTTTCGGTACGGATACCGATAGCGAAATTCAGCGGACCATCCGATGTTATAAGATATCTTTTCAGTGCGGACCGATAATTGAAGTTCGCGGCCATTACCTTCAGAAGCCCATGCAGTATCAATCCTGTAGGAGACATTTTTGCTTTATCAGCAATTTCAGTATGAATTAGCATGACAGGACATCCCTTTACTGCAATATTTCTAAGAAAACGACACCTTTGTGTTAATCCAAAGTTAGTAGTGAGGGTTTCCGTTCGAACTAGCCAAAGAATATATACTAATCGGTGTTAACGGAGATACGACTATTTCAATTGGACAGTCACTACCTTGTTCAGAACAGCCTGAGCCTTGATAAGCTTTCTATACTTTGTATCGATCTTATTGAGATTCTTGGACAGAAGAGCCTTGAGCAAGTCCCCCTCTACCTCGGCAACACCCAGCCGTTCGTAATAATCAAGCATTTCCTTCATATGCGCCAGAACAATCATACCTGTAAGGATGGGATGATTGTTCGTCACGTTCGCGTCATCGAACATTGTACCGTGCTCAAGTTCCACTTCCAATCCCATACGAAATTCTTCGAGAGGAATGGGCATCTTTTTAACATTGACAATTTTGAGGATGACACCGGCTTCTTTTGCTGTTACTTTCGGCTCTTTAATTTTAGTCCAATCCCTCAAACCCAATTCTTTACAAACCCTTTTCACCTCGCTGACGGTTACATACTGCGGAATCTTCATAACTATAGCTCCTATAATTCATTTACAATTAATTTAGATTTTACTGAGCCGACAATCCGCCATCCACGTGGAAAATACTACCAGTGATGTAGTCCGAGGCTTTGGATGCCAAAAAGACGGTCAGGCCTTTGATCTCGTCCTCATCGCCGTACATTTTGAGTGGAATAGCAGCCACGGTAAGGTCAAGAATCTGTTTATTCTCCGGCTTGAAGATATAGGACATCATATCGGTCTTAAAAAATCCCGGAGCAACGCAATTAACATAAATTTTGTAACGGGCTAATTTTATAGCCAGCGTCTTAGTTAAACCCTCTACTGCAAACTTGGAAGGATTATAGGCTATAGCCGGATGTTCTTCTTCATTAGAACCTCGTGAGCCATAGATTGATGAAATATTAATCATCTTGCCTCCACCCTTTTCTTTCATGATTCGAGCCACCTGCTGGGACAGGATCCACACGCCCTTGACATTCACGTCGAATATTTTTTCCCATTTATCCAATGGGAAATCCAGAGTTGGTGCTCCCCAGGTGAGTCCGGCGTTATTGACCAATATATCAATGGTACCGAATTTATCCATTGTGGTTTTGACCAGGTTGTCAATATCTTCCTTTTGGGCCATATCACATTTAACAGCAAGAGACTTAACTCCCAGTTTTTCCAATTCCTTTGTTTCTTTTTCGCAGTTTTCCAGCTTGCGCGAGGCAATCACCACATTCGATCCCGCCTCAGCCAACCCCGTAGCCATGAATTTGCCAATACCTCTACCACCACCGGTAACTAAGGAAACCTTACCTTTTAAATCAAACAAATCTTTTACATTCATTACAAGCTCCTTAAGTAATGTAGTTATTTACGTTGAAAGTATATGAAGAATGATCTTTTGTGTCAATAAAATATAGATGATTAAAAATCTCAAAAATAAAGAAAATGGATTACAGCATGCACCATAACCCCTTGAAATAAATGGTAGGCGGTACTGGATTTGAACCAGTGACTTCTACCGTGTGAAGGTAGCACTCTCCCGCTGAGTTAACCGCCCAAGTGAAGTTTGCTATAACTTAAAGCATCCCTTATTTCAAGAAAAAAAGTTTTTTTACATCAAGCACAAAATACCTAAGAATCAGTCTTAAGCAAATCCGGATAATGCTCAGGTGTGCGATCGTTAAAGATTTTGATTTTATTTTTTATTAAAAACTTTTAAGGCCAACCCCTCCGCTATCCTCTATGATGAGGATAGCGGAGGAATTGTATAGAGTTACAGCTTGAAGCTAGAAGGGACAATTTGTTTGTTAAAGCATTTCAAATATAGCGGCAGCTCCCATTCCACCACCGATACACATGGAGACAATGCCGCGTTTTGCTTTTCGGCGTTGTAGTTCATGGAGCAACTGAGCAGTCAGTTTGGCACCCGTGCAGCCCAGTGGATGACCCAGGGCAATAGCGCCACCGTTAGGGTTAATGTCACCTGCATTCAGACGGTCTTCAATTCCGATCTTGCGGATACAGTAAAGCGCCTGTGATGCAAAGGCCTCGTTGATTTCAAACACATCAATATCCTTCGTTGTCAAACCAGCCATTTTTAGAACCTTCGGAATAGCATATGCCGGACCGACACCCATTTCTTCAGGTTTGCAACCGGCTACAGCGTAATACGCCAACTTGGCAATCGGCTTCACACCTATAGCCTTGGCCTTTTCTGCCGTCATGACTAGAGTAAATGCGGCACCATCAGTCATCTGAGAAGAATTGGCCGCAGTGCAGTTTCCGCCCTGTTTGAATGGTGATTTCAATTTAGCCATATCCGCGATGCTGACCGGCCATCTTACACCATCATCAGTATCAAATACGAATTCCGTACGGACGCGTTTTCCATCCTTATCTTTCTTATATTTGAAGGCTTTGATGGGAATAATCTCATCCTTAAATTTACCGGCCTGGATGGCTTCATAAGCTTTACGGTTACTTTCCACACCGAACTTATCCAGATCTTCGCGGGAAACATTGTAATTCATCGCAACATTTTCCGCGGTGTTTCCCATGTTCATGTATACATTGGGCATAGTGGCGTAATCCCAGTCAGGATTGGGGCGGAAGATACCGCCGCCCATAGGGATATGGGTCATGGACTCGCAACCACCGGCGATAATTACTTCTGACCAGCCGGCGCGAATCTTCGCCGTAGCGTCAGCAATTGACTGAACACCTGATGAGCAGAAACGGTTAAGGGTCATACCGGATACCGGCTCGGGCAAACCGGCGCCGACAGCCAATACTTTACCGAAATTCATTCCTGCTTCCGCTTCAGGAAACGCACAACCGACAATTAGATCATCAATATCATTGGGATCAAGCTGGGGAACTTTCGCCAGCAAACCTTTAATAACCTGAACACCATAGACGTCGGCACGGGTATCGGCCAAACCGCCTCTTTTATATCTTCCACCGGCACTCCTTACGGATGCGACAATGACAGCTTCACTCATAATATATTTCCTCCTTACAGGCTTTTGTTATGTTAAATGCCGGAGGCCTGAGGCTTCAACCACAAGTCGGCCGGCATATCCTTTATTTTAGTTGCGCAGGGGTTTGCCAGTTGATAAAATGGCACTTATTCTATCTTGCGTCTTCTGTTCACCGCAGAGGCTCATGAAAGCTTCTCTTTCCAGATCCAGAATCTCCTGTTCCGTCACAAAAGTTCCTTCCGCGCAGGTTCCTCCACCTAGTACATGAGCAATCTTCATAGCAATGTGAGCATCATATTCAGAGGCGTATTTACCGGCCTTCATGTTACTGATGATAGCTCCAGCCACGCCCCGCAGATTTTCTCCCATGACGGGAATAAGAGCTGGTTTCGGCGGTTTATAGAACTTGGACATACCCAGAACAATCTGTTTGGCTTCGAAAATCTGCATGTCTCGGCTCATGTTAATCATGCAGGTCTTACGGATAAAACCTAAATCCTGAGCTTCCTGAGCGCTTGTGGCAACCTTGGCAGTGGCGATATTTTCAAAAATCTTGCCAAAATGATACTGCATATTCAATCCGGACTCTACAACACCAGCCGGAATTCCTTCCGTCATACGTAAGGCCATTTCCTTACAACCGCCGCCGGCTGGAATAACTCCAACACCGACTTCGACAAGACCCATGTATGTTTCACCGTTAGCTAGACAATAGTCGCCATGCATAGCGATTTCACAACCACCGCCTAGAGCCATGCCTGCTGGAGCCGTAACAACGGGCTTGGGCAGATATTTCATCTTCATATTGGCATTCTGCAATCCTGCAACCATTTTCTCCAATTCAACCCATTGTTTTTCAGTAATGGCACACAATACAGCAAAGATGTCGGCACCGGCAGAGAACATACGCTGATCATGGTTGGCAACGACCATACCAAGGAAATCTTTATTCACGATATCGCAACTCTCCGATATCATCTGAATCATATCGGCATTAACAGAATTCATCTTGGTATGGAATTCCAGACAGGCGACACCGTCACCAATGTCCACAAGTGTTGCAGCCGCATTTTCTTTAACGGTTTTCTTTCTTTCCTTGAGACCGGACAGTACGATGATTTTAGGATTCTCAGCCATCTTCACATAGCCCTTCTTCTTGAAATCATAGTAGGACTTGACGCCTTTACTATCGACCTTGTAGAAAGATGTGCATTTCTTCTTCAGCATTTCTTCGATCTTGGCGGGAACTTTTTTGCCGAGTTTCTTCATTACTTCAACGGCTTCTTTAACGCCTACAGCATCCCATGATTCAAAAGGACCAAGCTGTTGATTGTAGCCCCACTTCATAGCATTGTCTATCTCAACGATTGTATCGCATATTTCGGGAATGCGGTTGGTAGCGTAAATGAAGTTGTTGCACATATATTCGCGCAGATAATCGCCGGCGGCATCCTGTCCGTTGAAAGCTACTTTCATACTAACTGCAACACCGGAATCGGCCCACTTCTTTGCTTCGGAAATAGACGCGAATTTTGGTTTCTGGGCTACGGCATATTCCATGGTCTTCCAGTTAATGGCGTATTTAACGTTCTTGCCGTTTTCGTCCTTTACTTTCTTGTAATAACCACCTTTGGTTTTGTTACCAAGCCACTTGTTGGCTATCATTTTTTTCGCAAATTCCGTGGGGGCAAAGGTATCACGGCATTCATCGTCGGGAACAGCGTCATAGAGGTTCTGCGCAACATGAGTACCGATATCGAGACCGACCAGATCTATTGTTCCGAAGATTGCTGTGCCGGGACGGCCGACTGCCTTACCGACAATGGCGTCAACTTCTTCAATACTCATACCTTTTTCCATCATGACCTTACCGGCATTACACAGATCATAGACACCGACACGGTTGCCGACGAAATTGGGAACATCCTTGCATATAACAACGCCTTTACCGAGGACTTCCTCGCTGAATTTTACCATATAATCGACGACTGCCTTATCCGTATCCGCACCGGGAATGATCTCCATTAACTTCATGTACCGGGGCGGATTAAAGAAATGGGTTCCCAAAAAATGCTTCTTCAGGTTAGCGCTGAATTTAGCGGAAATGTCTTTGATGGGAAGACCGGAGGTATTTGTGGAAACTATACATGTCGGTTTAACAACTTTTTCCACCTTGGCAAAAAGTTCCTGTTTGATTTTTAGGTTTTCGACAACAACTTCACAAACCCAGTCACAGTCGGCCAGCAATTTTAAATCGTCTTCAAAATTACCTATTGTAACCATTGAAGCATTGCTTTTCGCATAAAAACTAGCCGGTTTCGACTTGGTGACCCCAGCCAATCCGTTTGCAGCAAACCGGTTGCGCCACGCCGGGCTTTTCTCTGTTAATCCTTTCTTCTTATCGTCCTCGGTAAGTTCAAAAGGAATGATATCCAGCAAATAGCACTCAATGCCGGCATTCGTTAAATGGGCTGCGATACTCGCACCCATAACTCCCGCGCCTAAAACGGCAGCTTTCTTGATCTCCAATGACATGACTTTCCTCCTTTGCCTTTTCTTACTTCAATCTTTTGGATTATCTTAAATATTCATCACGCTTTTTTTAAGCCCTTGATAAATATCTCCAATGCTAATTTAATTGTGGAATGAATTCTTTCTCTTCGTTTTTCCTGCGCCCCCGAAAAAATATACAGGGAGATAATTCCATTAAGCAAACCCCAGATCGCATTTCGATTTTGCTTTAAATTAATATCTGCGGAAAATTCTTTTGACGCTGCTTCCTGAAATATTTTTCCAATAACATCTATTGACCTGGCATTTGCGTTAATAATTTGAGAGTTAAGCTCCTCTGTTAAATTTATTTTAGCTGGTTGCAGCATGTAGGTCATAAGTATCCTGAATAATTCTGGCTCATTGAGGAAAAAATCAACATAGATACAGGAGAATTCAAACAGCAAGTCATCCACCGATTTTTTCTCATCAAATAAAACAGAAACATGCTGAGTAAAGTTATCAATATCATTCAGTAGAATTTGTGCGTAAATTTCTTCTTTACTATTAAAGTAAAGATAAATTGATCCTTTACCTAATTCGGAGGATTTGGCAATTTCATCTACGGTAACATTATTAAAACCTTTTTTAAAGAACAGAGTTCGCGCTGATTTGAGAATTAGTTTCTTACGGTTATCTTTCTCTTTTCCTCTACGTTCCTGAAGTCCCAAAGCAACCTTCTTCCTGCCTGAAATACGCGCATATTTAAAACAACGGTCAATATCTGACCAGCGGTCAGACACAAGTAAAACAATAAACCCTAAAAGTCAAGAAAAATAAAATAATTTTTAAGATAAAAATAGTGAAATTTTTTTCTATAATTATAAGGTTAATTTTACAAGTATTTGTATTTATGAAACAAAACATAATATTAACGGATAAACGATCGCGCCCAATGGCCGAATCAGATTTATCTTTATGCTAAAATAATTGGTGTTTATATTTCTCAACTATTACGAACATCTTGGCATTATTATTCATTGCATATTCATAAATCCCCCCATGTTGTAATACCTATATTTCATTGACATACAAAACGCTTCTTTATATATTCCCTCTCTAAAAAGAAATTTATTATCAAATTCTTATGTCGGTTCAATAAATTTGCTTTTTCAAACTGCCTCATTCAGAAAGGTACGTGCCGAAAGATGCCAATTAATAAAGTCAGCAGATTAAACTTTCTTATCCAGATACTTCTGGGTATGACAATTTTATTCTTGTTAGTTACGTTAATTATACTAAGCATGCTGCCACCCATCGCTACCGACGCACTGATTCACCACTTAGCCATTCCCAAACTCTGGCTATTAAACGGCGGATTCTATGAAATCAAATGGTCAGTATTCTCTTATTATCCCATGAATGTTGACCTGCTTTATCTCATACCACTTTATTTCCATAATGATATAGTTCCCAATTTTATTCATATGGGTTTTGGTATCGGAACGTCATGGCTGATTTTTCGTTATCTCAGCGATAAATTTAATCGCGTTACGGGATTATTGGGAATTCTTGTTTTTATCAGCACTCCTATAGTGATGCGGATGTCAACTGTTGCCTATGTTGATCTCGGTCTTACATTTTTTACGACAACCAGCATTCTCGCCTATCTTCATTGGCGCAATAACGGATACAATGAAAACAAATGGCTTTTTATTTCATCTATCGCCATGGGTCTGGCCTTGGGAACAAAATATAACGCCCTGATTGCCTGGTTTGTACTATTAATGGCAATTATTTTTTTCTACTCCCGCGATGAAAAAACACAGTGGCCGGCGGTAAAGTATGGTGCCATCTTCTTTATCATTTCTCTTCTTATATTTTCTCCCTGGCTTATAAAAAATCTGATCCTGACAGGTAATCCTCTATTTCCTTTATTTACAGGATTTTTTAACACAAACGTTAACGGCATTGCCAATGACGGAAATACTTATAGCGTGGTTTCCGGTAACAGCTACATGGGCATGTTTAAATACCGGGCAATGCTCTATGGTGAAAGCTTCTGGGAGACATTGATGATCCCCCTGCGATTTTTTTTCCAGGGACAGGATTTTTCAGATCGTTATTTTGACGGCGTCTTAAATCCAATACTGATTATTATGATTCCTTTCGCCTTCATGAACAGATCCTTTCAAAAGGACAAATTCTTTTTTGTCCTTTTTGCCTTTTTTTTCATCCTTATGGCCTTTTTACTCGATCAACTGCGGATCCGCTATATACTTCCGGCCATACCCATCCTCGCCATTCTTACGGTAATGGGTATAATGAATGTCTTAACCTGGTCTGCAGAAAAAGCTGCTCCAATAAAATACTTCTATACAGGAATCATTTTATTATTTCTGGTAATGTTCGGGGCTAAAAACATCATGTACTTAAGCAATTACTTTCAGAATCTTCAACCCCTCAAATATATTTGCAACATGGAAACGAGAGATGAGTACATTAACCGCCACATGAAAAGCTATGCTGCCATGTCTTATATTAACAAACAAACACCCCCAAATTCCAGAATCAGGCTTATCTTTCTGGCTGGACGGGGATACTATCTGGATCGCCTGTACGATGACGATTCCTCTTTCGGAATGAATGTTATTCAAAATCTTGTCGCAAAATCCAACGACGATAAATTTTTTCAAAAGTATCTCCATTCGCTCGGATGCACGCATTTGCTTGTGCGAACTGATTTGTATTGGAAATATCTGCAAGATAATTATTCTCTGGAAAAAATAAACAGATTATCACGGCAAATGAAAAGGTCCACAGAAACGATTTATGAAGCCAATGGATACGTGGTATACAGGTTAATATCCCCGAACTAATCCGTTGGAAATAGAAAATTCAAAGAATGTTATTCGATTAAAATAAGTTAAAAGGAATGTAATTATAGTATGCCCGTCCGGCTATTTTTCTTTGCGCATAATAATTGCATTTTACAAATTCTTCCGATTTTCCTTGTAGTACAGACTAAATATCTAAAGACTTCTCCAGACAAAAGCTTGTTTAACGATATAGCCCGTAATTGGATAAACTATATTACATGTGTCTTTTTTTAAAACTCGGAAGAAAACGAAAAACCCCAAAAATTGTAAATACAGAACCCAGAACAAGCATAAAAAAAGCCGAAACAAGCGAAGGACTACCTCCATACATGGGGATATTACGATCGGGATTTGAGGGGTTGTATCTTATTTCCAAATTATCATTAACCTGCAGAGCATCCCACTGTTGCTTGGCGATAATACTGCTGGCGTTTATTTTATTGCCGGTGGAAGACATAAACCAATAATCCATATAATAATTGCCGCTGCCGTCAGTAGCCGTCCGATAATGTTTTTTAGTTATATGGCCACCGGCCCGCCCGCTATACTCCTTTATACGGGTATGTTCTAAATAGATGCCCCAGCTGCCAGCCAGGAAAAAACATCCTATCCCTAGACAGATAAGTCCACCTAAAATGCCGGAAAAAGAAACCTTCAACCTTTACCTCCTGCACCAATTATGTTTTTTTATATGAGAATTGTTTGACTCATTTTAGTAGAAAACACAATAAATTATTTTGCAAAAACAAAGTTAAGAATATTATTCAGACAAAAAAAGGAGCGTTATAAAACGCCCCTTTTTTGTCTGTTATGAGTTGAATAATTCTATTTTGCTGCCGGGGTTACCACCAACGTACCATTGGTAACAGTATAGACTGCATTAGGTGTACCCAAACCCCAGTTTGCGGAACCGGCACATGTAATAACGAAATTACTCTCGTTAGTCCAACTACCAACTGTAGTTGATACATCGGAAGACTGAGAATATCCGCCAACTGTTAAATCTGTGGTTCCTACTGTTACACCGCTATGATCAGCACTATAGGCGATAGCGGCAGTGTAAGCATTTTTACAATCACTATTGATGGTGGCAACATAGCCTCTTTTTCTATACTGTATGAACTGCGGAATAGCGATAGCCGCCAGAATACCGATAATCGCGATAACGATCATCAACTCAATCAACGTGAAACCTTTCTGTCCTTCTTTACGGAAAATTTTTAACATAATAGACCTCCTTTTATAATAGTATTTTAATTTTTGTTGCTTGCCATGTTACTAATTAACTTTATTTTCCCTATCATACTTTATTTCTCCGACATCTTAAGTTACAGCAACATATATGCCAAACACAGCAGACATATCGAATCCATCAATAAAAATATAATTTATTGTGTAAAATCAAAGACAAATATTTAATATGCATCTGGATGAAAGTAACTATAGATAAAGCCGCCTGCCAAAAAAGTGGTTATTTTCACCAAAACTACCGTGATTTCCACCTTCCACTAATTAATTATTCCCCCTCGTCATAAAATATGATATTAATTACCAGTTTAAAATTAAAGAAGGTGGAAATGTACGAAGTTACAATTATAAAATCGTTTTCTTCAGCACATCTTCTGTCCCAAATCGGCGGAAAATGCGAGGAACTGCATGGCCACAATTTCAAAGTGGAAGTGACTGTTTGGGCAATGGATTTAAAAGAATCGGGATTGCTGATCGACTTTCGGATAGTTAAAAAATGGCTGGATGAGATTCTGGATCAAATGGACCATAAACACTTAAATGAGCTTCCCTTTTTTTCCGGAATCAATCCATCAGCGGAAAATATAGCTAAATATATATGCGAAGAAATGGCACTAAAAGTTAAAATATCCGGGGTCAAAGTGGCGCGTATAAAAATCTGGGAATCGGAAAATGCAGCTGTTACTTATATACCCCAATAACGTTAAAACATCTTTTTAAATAATTGCTTTATTATGATTGACATTCAAAACCAGAAAGATTTTCGCAATATAGATATTAAAAAAGTCGGCGTGAAAAATATAAAATACCCGATTATCGTCCTTGACCGGGTTAAAGGAACACAGATTGTCAACGCAACGATAAATATGTACGTCAATTTGCCTCATCATTTCAAAGGCACACACATGAGCCGTTTTATAGAGGCGCTCAATGAATTTAAAGGCCAAATCAGCATTAAAACTTTTCAGTCAATTTTGGAGAAGACAAGACAAAAGCTGCATGCGCATTCCGCTCATATGGAAATTGAATTCGCTTATTTTCTGGAAAAAACGGCCCCCGTTTCCAAAGCGAAAAGTCTCATGGAGTACCACTGTATATTTTGCGGAGAAAGTAACGCAGAAAAGTCCGATTTCCAGGTGGGAGTCATGGTTCCCGTTACAACCGTCTGCCCCTGCTCACGCGAAATAAGCCAGTTTGGAGCTCATAATCAGCGCAGCATCGTAACAACAAAGGTCCGTTTCAGAAAATTTTTCTGGATAGAAGATTTGATAAAAATTGTGGAAGATTCCGCCAGTGGTGAGGTATACTCCCTTTTAAAAAGAGTGGATGAAAAATACGTAACGGAAAAGGCCTATGAAAACCCCAAATTTGTTGAAGACGTCGTTCGCAGCGTTGCAGTGAAACTAAATAAAGACGATAATTTTACCTGGTATTGCATTGAAGCGGAAAATTTTGAAAGCATTCACAATCACAGCGCTTACGCTTATGTAGAGAAAGGATAAATTCATGCCGGCAAGAAAAAAGAATGAGTTCTTTAATTTGTATAATCATGGTTTTATTCGCACCGCTGTTTGCATTCCGGAACTGAAGGTTGCCGATACCGTTTTCAACACGCAAAGAACTATTGAACTGGCTCGGGAAGCATCTTCTCATAAGGCAATTCTGACCATTTTTCCGGAGTTGGGATTATCCGCTTATTCCAATGAAGATCTGTTTCATCAGGACGCTCTACTGCGGGGCGTTCGTGAAGCTATTACCGAAATTAAAAAAGCGTCTGAAAAGATCAATACCATTATCGTAACCGGCGCACCACTGCAAGTTGATTGCCGTCTTTTCAATTGCGCTGTTGTCTTTTACCACGGGCAAATACTAGGTGTGGCCGTAAAATCATACCTGCCTAATTATCGTGAGTTTTATGAAGCCAGACAATTCACTCCCGCCGTCAATGCATTTTCTTACCAGATAGAATTAGCCGGGCAGAAAAATATTCCTTTTGGTGCTGATATTATATTTAAAGCTGCCAATATTAATAATTTCATTTTTTTTCTCGAACTTTGCGAAGATTTATGGGTTCCTATCCCGCCATCAAGTTTTGCGGCAATGACCGGAGCTACCGTTATCGGCAATTTATCAGCGTCCAACATCACCATCGGCAAATCCGAATACCGCCATCAGCTTGCCTCTAATCAATCAGCTCGCTTAGTCGCCGCTTATCTTTACGCTGCCGCCGGCCCCGGCGAATCCACGACCGATCTGGCCTGGGACGGCCATGCCATGATTTACGAAAACGGCAATATCCTTGCCGAATCCGCCCGCTTCGCGCAAAAGGCTCAAATAATTTACAGCGATCTGGATCTTGACCGTCTGGCGCAGGACAGGATGCGCTTAACTTCCTTCAGTCAGAACGCCGCCGCTCATAAAGAAAAAGTTTTATCCTTCCGTAGAACGGAATTTAATGTAAGCGTTCCCAATGGAAAGATTCTGTTAAATAGAGAATATCCCCGTTTTCCTTACATTCCGGCCGATCCTTCCAAACGCGACCAGCGCTGTTATGAAGCTTACAACATACAGGTTCAGGGCTTATCAAAACGTTTGAAGTCGTCAGGCATATCTAGTATTGTTATTGGTGTTTCCGGAGGCCTTGATTCCACTCACGCTCTTATTGTAGCCGCAAAAACAATGGATTCTCTGAACTTACCCAGATCGAATGTTAAGGCCTACACCATGCCTGGCTTTGCAACGTCCGCGAAAACCTACAACAATGCTTTAAAACTGATGAAAGCACTTGGCGTGGAAACAAATGAAATCGACATCAAACCAGCCTGTCTGCAAATGTTAAAAGATATTAAACATCCATACGCTAAGGGTAAAAAAACCTTCGATATTACTTTTGAAAACGTTCAGGCCGGACAACGTACGGCGCATCTTTTCCGCCTCGCCAACATGCGTAACGCTCTGGTAGTAGGCACGGGAGATTTAAGCGAACTGGCTTTAGGCTGGAGTACTTACGGAATTGGCGATCATATGTCGCATTATAACGTCAATGCCAGCGTTCCCAAAACTCTTATCCAACATTTAATTCGCTGGGTCGTAAATACCAATCAATTTTCACGGGAAGTTTCTAAAATTCTCATTGATGTTCTGGAAACGGAAATATCTCCTGAATTGATTCCCGGCAAAACGGGCAGCCAACCCAATCAAAAATCAGAAAACACTGTTGGCCCTTATGAGCTTCAGGATTTTAATAATTTTTATATAACCCGTTTCGGCTATCTGCCTTCAAAAGTAGCGTTCTTGGCTTATCATGCCTGGAGGGATAAAACAAAAGGTCTCTGGCCGGACATTGCCACAGATAAAAGAAACGCCTACAGTTTGAAAGAAATTAAAAAATGGCTTTATGTTTATTTGTACAGATTTTTTAAAACTTCTCAGTATAAACGCTCGTGCGTACCCAATGGACCTAAAGTAGGTTCCGGCGGATCGCTTTCACCGCGCGGCGACTACCGCGCTCCCAGTGACAGCGAAGCCGAAATCTGGCTGAAAAATTGGGGAAATATTCCTGATTCCGGAGGGTGACAATTGAAAATGAGGGAAACCTACAAAGATTTTGATGCCACAGAATTGTTCTGTCCTCGATACAAAAGAGCTGTTGCCGTAAGAAAAAGATTGTTGCTGATTCTCCAGGAAGGAGAAAAGTATGATTATTGTTGCGTCTATTGCGGAACTTCCGTGGGTGATAAACTGGTCAAAGCAAATATGAATTCAAAACTTATACTTTGCTGATATTATTTCTCCGGTTTATTTTTTTGTAGAGCTTTTTTCAATTTTTCGGCAAGCATTCCTGAACCGACAGAAACTTGCGAATCATCATACACCAGACTTACCTCTTTACTATGCGCATCACCCCCGAGGTATTCCGCCAAGACTCCCCGGCTATGAACATCTTCATGGCAATAGGCGCAAAGATTTTCCCAGTTGCTTCCATCAGCAGGATTATTGCTGTGATTGCCGTCTTTATGATGAACGGTCAAAAGTTTCCTTTTCGATCCGGGAAACTCCCGGCCGCAACGGGCGCAAACAAGACCATTAATTGCCAATGATTTTTCCCGGTAATCCTCTCCTGCCGTAGTTTTTTGAGAATCTTTCATTTCCCGAACTAAGTCTTCCGCTGATTTTACCGTTTCCACAACAGGCAAGACCGATTTTTTTTGAACTTTAACGCTGCCCCATTTACTGGAGAATGTTACTTTTGCCATTATAATTTCCCCGTATTAAGCTTTTTGTTTTTTTACAAGAACATCTATAAAAACGCTTATTCCTTTTATAATTGCAATAATATTTTTAAAGGAACTAAAAACAGGCAATTTCATGGCCAGAGGTGCAAAGTATTGTATATTGTCAATAACATCATTTATAACCGATCCGGAACGGTTTGTGGTATCAGAAAAATTCTGAATTTTTTTGTTAATCACCGATGTGGAGTTATTAACATTTGCGGTAATCTCTTCCATGTTTTTCAATATGGTGGGCAAACTTTTATTCATAGTTTGCAACGTGATTGTCAAATCTTTCGATACACGCCATATCTGTAAAAGAACGGGAATACAAAATATTATCAGCAGAATAAGAATAACAACTAAAATTAATAAGCCTATTTCTAAATCCATTGATTTTCTCCTTAATTATTTATTCTATTTTTATAATTTATTTTTAACTGCTGTAATTAATAATCAATTTGTTTTTTTGATACTTTCTTCTTTGTAAGCTTCTAATCCCGCATCGACCGCTTTTCTCAACCTAATTTTATTATCCTCGATAACTTCGGAGCCTTGTTGAGCAAATTCATTTATCCGCCCTTCCACTTCCTCCATTTTTTCTTTTGCCGATATTTCCAAATCCTTCAAATGCTTAACAGTTGTTTCACAAATCGCTTTACCTTTTTCTATGGCATTTTCATACCCTTCTTTGGCATGCTCTAAGAATTCATCTGTTTTGCGGATGATATCCTCTCGTGTCTCCTTGCCGCTTTTGGGCGCAAACAATATTCCCAGAGCAACTCCAATCAATCCGCCAATAAATAAACCTTTTAATAAATCACCGCTTTTTTCGGACATAAAACACCTCCAAAGTTATTCATATTCAATTTCTTTTGCATGTAACATTTTTTATAAGAAAGGAAAAAACTTCCAGCAAGATATTTCAATGCCATCTTACCCGGAATTACAAATAATTTAATTTTTTTGCATTATAACACAATAAAATAATTTAAGCCTTATATAGAATAAAAAATCGGACATTCACAAAAATGTAAATGTCCGATTAATTTGTCCTGCGACTTTATTTTAAAGCAATTATTTTGCAGGTGCCGGTGCGGCTTCAGGAGCAGGTACTGCAGTAGCTGCAGGTGCAGGAGCAACAGGTACTTCGACTTTAGGAGCCTCTGCTGGTGCCGGCTCTTCAGCTTTTTTACAGCCTACGACTGCAAAAGATAAAGAAGCAACAAAAAGCATAGCGACAAAAATAGCAAATATTTTTTTCATTAACGCCTAACCTCCTTTCAAAGATTTCGTAATGCCCGGCTTAAACAAGCCAAGTCTTTGTATTGAAGGGGAAGAATACGCTTTTTTTTCACCTTGTCAAGAACAAATTTAACAATTCTTTAAGGTGTATGCATGTATTGTAAGTAAGTTTTATATATGCTATTTAACTCATAATTAAGAAACCTTTGCGAAAATTTTATAATTTAATTGTATATGAAAAAACATACTCATAAGTATTTAGAAAAAATGGAAGAATTGAAGCAATTAATCAAAAAACTCCGTGCGCCAGACGGCTGTCCCTGGGATCAACAACAAAAGAAGGAGGATATAAGGAAATATATCTTGGAAGAGGCTTATGAAGTAGTTGATTCTATTGACAAGGGAAGTCCTCAAGCTATAAAAGAAGAATTGGGCGATTTACTCTTTCAAATATTATTTCTGACTGAAATATGCTCCGAATCAAACCTTTTTTCTCTGAGTGATGTTCTGGACGGAATTATAACAAAAATGATCCGGCGGCACCCGCATGTTTTTGGCAGTAAAAAAGTAAACTCCGTGCAGGAAGTGAAGGAAAACTGGCAGCAAATAAAGAAATTAGAACGAAAAAATAAAAATGTTGAAGAAGATTTGTTTTCCGGCGTTCCTCTTTCATTTCCGGCTTTGAAAAGAGCTCAAAAAATAACAGCCATTGCTTCTGCTTACGGTTTCGATTGGTCCAAAACGCAGGATGTAATAAATAAATTGAAAGAAGAAATTAAAGAGCTAAGAACTGCCGTAAAAAACAGCAATGAAGATGAGATTGAAGAAGAATTAGGCGATATCTTATTTACCCTGGTCAATGTAAGCCGTTTCTTGTCTGTTGACGCGGAAAACGCCTTATCAAAAACAACAGAAAAGTTTTTACGCCGATTTTCTTATCTGACTGAACAATTATCCGCTAGAGGCATACCCATTAAAGATGCAACTTTAGCCCAAATGGATGCGCTCTGGAATGAAGCAAAATCAAGGGTATGAATCCCTCAGCTTTGTCCCGATTCATCGGGGTTCAACTTACCGGCTCCGATACGCCCATAGCGACCCCGTGGTGCCCTTCAGTGTATTTAGGTTATTCGCTGAAACTGGAGTTTCACAAACAAAGGATTGAATATGAAATATTTTCTCTGCGTAGTGGGCATGGTTTTTATCATTGAAGGTTTGCCTTACTTTCTCTTCCCGGAAAAATTGAAAATCTATTTGCTTAAAATAACAACTATCGATGACTCCGCTTTACGATTTTTAGGAATATCCGCAATGATTTTCGGGCTGATTCTGCTGTATTTCGGACGAAACCGAGAGTAATTATATTGACATCCACATCGTAATCTGATTATTTGCCAAAACTTTTTCATTTTGCACAAAGAGATATATGGAATTAAAAGATTTTTCATATTTTTTACCCGATGAACTCATCGCTCAGCACCCCTGCCAAAAGCGGGACCAATCACACTTGCTTGTTCTGGACAAGAAGAAAGAAAAAATGGCGGATTTCTCTTTTTTTCAACTACCTGATTTCTTACAAAGCGGTGATGTTCTCGTCATTAACGATTCTCGTGTTATTCCCGCAAGACTTTTTGGTAAAAAGCCGACCGGAGGCATTCTGGAAATATTGCTTTTAACCAGGAAAGCAAATGAAAAAGATTCTCAAACATGGGAAGTGCTGCTAAGATCTGCCAAGAAACTGCAGGAGAATGATGTTATAGACCTCGGCAATAAATGCGAGGCAAAGGTTTTAGCCCGCATATCTGATAAAAAATGGTTGCTGGAATTTTTTTCACTATATGGTTTTGAAGCTTATTTGAATACTTACGGCCGCGTCCCCCTGCCCCCTTACATTAAGCGTAAAAAAAATGCTGAATCGAATATTACCGACCGCGAACGTTACCAGACTATTTACGCGAAAAATCCGGGCTCAGTTGCTGCCCCAACCGCAGGACTGCATTTTTCTGCTGATGTTTTGCAAACATTGCAAAAGAAAGGTATTCAAATAGCTCCGATAACTCTACACGTTGGATATGGAACTTTTATGCCTATCGAAGTAAATGAAGTGGAAAAACATGTTATGGAATCAGAGTATTATGAGATAAATGCGGAGTCCAGCCAAATAATTAACAATTCAAAGCGGGTAATTGCGGTGGGAACGACCGCTACCCGCACATTAGAGAGTGTTGCCGATGATGATGGATATATCCCCGCAAAGTCCGGCACTACCAATTGTTTTATTTATCCCGGTTATAAATTTAAAAGAGTTAAGGGACTTTTAACCAATTTTCATTTGCCGCAATCATCATTATTTTTACTTGTCTGCGCTTTCGCCGGGACAGACTTAATTAAGAAAGCTTATCAACACGCCGTAGAAAGCCGTTATCTTTTTTATAGTTACGGCGACTGCATGCTTATTATTTAGGACAAATGAAAGATGCCTTTTCAATTTGATTTGATCAAACAAGATTCTGCCACTTCCGCCCGTTTAGGAAAGATGACCACCCCTCACGGTATAGTGAATACACCCACGTTTATGCCAGTGGGCACTCAGGGAACAGTTAAATCAATGCTGCCCGAAGAAATCAAAAATTGCGGCGCTGAAATTATTTTAGGCAATACTTATCATTTATACTTGCGTCCAGGCCATGAAACTATCAAAAAACTGGGCGGTCTGCATCGGTTCATGAATTGGCCGGACCCGATTCTGACCGACAGCGGCGGTTTTCAGGTATATAGTTTAGGTGCTCTACGTAAAATTACGCCCGAAGGCGTCATATTTCGTTCTCATATTGACGGCTCCAAACATTTCTTAAGTCCTCAGAAAGCTATTGAAATCCAGGAAGCGCTCGGTTCGGATATTATGATGTGCCTTGACGAGTGTACACCCTACCCTGCTACATTCTCTCAAACCGAAGAATCTCTGAAACTGACTGTAAAATGGGCCGATTTGTGTAAAACGGCGCAAACAAACAATGAGCAGGCGCTTTTTGGCATTATTCAAGGGGGAACTTATCTGGATTTACGTAAACAAGCAGTGGAACAATTGATACCTCTTGATTTTGATGGTTACGCTTTAGGCGGAGTCAGCGTAGGCGAACCTAAAGAAATAAAGTATAAAATCACTGATTCAATCACTCCTTTATTGCCCGCTAATAAACCGCGTTACCTTATGGGTGTAGGAACTCCGGAAGATATAGTTTTTGCGGTATCATGCGGAATAGATATGTTTGACTGTGTTATTCCCACCAGATGTGCTCGTCATGGATTATTGTTTACAAATGAGAAAAATGTTGTTATAAAAAACGCCCGTTGGCGGGAAGATAATAATCCTATTGAACAAACGTGCGATTGTTATACTTGCCGGAATTATTCCCGGGCATATTTACGTCATCTTTATGTCGCCGGTGAAATATTGGCGATGGTACTGAATACCATTCACAATGTCCGTTATTATATGCGATTAATGGAGCAAATCAGAACGGCATTAAAAGAAGGTCGTTTTTTAGAATTTAAGAATGATTTTTTATTAAAGAAAACAAATTTATAAGAAATCCTGATAAAGATTAAATTTAATACCATTTCTAAATCAAAAATGATATTGAAGCGGCAAGAAAGAAGAGGCAAGACAAATTATACAAATATTCCTGAAGTTAATATTCCCGCAAAGATGGGACAGGTCCTGCCAAAAATATTTTTTTTAGCATTACAATAAGGAGGAAGTTAAATTGATGACTTTAGCATACGCAATGGGCGGTGCTCCGGGTGGAACGGCAACCGGTGGCGGCGATTGGGGTTTTCTCATAACCATGGCAGTAATTTTCGTGATTTTTTATTTTTTACTGATTCGCCCTCAACAAAAAAAACAAAAAGAACTCAAGGCCATGTTAGATAATCTTGCCTATGGTGACGCAGTAATGACAACCGGAGGTATTCACGGCAAAATAACAGGTTTAGCCGATTCAGTTATAACCTTAGAAATTGCCGACAAGGT
This sequence comes from Deltaproteobacteria bacterium HGW-Deltaproteobacteria-2, assembly GCA_002840505.1. NCBI lineage: Bacteria > Deltaproteobacteria > Deltaproteobacteria bacterium HGW-Deltaproteobacteria-2. The sequence continues at coordinate 560,008 of PHBC01000002.1, forward strand.
TAGAATAAAAGTCGCACGAAGCGCTATTGGAGCTATTATTCAGAAATCCGGTGCAGCGACTCCGACACCTCCAACAAAGTCATAATATAGAAAGGGGCATTGCATGTTCAAATCTTTAAAGCTCAGAGTAGCGATAACTTTAATTGTTTGTCTTGGCGCTTTATATTTCCTAATACCTACATTTTTCCCAAATATTCCATCGTCCTGGAATAAATATCTGGCCAAAGAAAAAATTCATTTAGGTCTGGATTTACAGGGCGGTATGCACCTTGTTCTGGAAATTGACACGGATAAAGCTCTGGAGGCGATGATGGAGCGAACTTCCAATGAGTTAAAAGAATCATTGATGGACAGCAAGGTTCGTTTCCGCAATTTGGAAAAAGCCAAAGGCGCTACAATTTCCATGGAATTAACAGATTCTGATGGTAAAACCGTTTTGGAAAAAGTGTTACTCGACAAATATCCTGATCTGGAAATCGATACAACCAGTCATCACGATAAAGGACAACTTGTTACTTTAAAAATAAACGATAAAAGAGCCGCTGACCTGAAAAAGCTAACCGTTGAACACTCTTTGGAAACAATCAGAAACAGAGTCGATCAATTCGGAATAGCGGAGCCGGAGATTATACCGGAAGGCGATAATCGTATTCTTATTCAACTCCCTGGTATTAAAGACCCGGAGAGGGCCAAAAATCTCATCGGTAAAACAGCTCTTTTGGAATTTAAAATTGTTGACGACGAAAATTCACTGGAAGAAGCTCTCCGGGGCAATCTCCCGGAAGGAGATATTGTTGCTTACGGATTGCGTGCTGATAAATCAACAGGAGAGAGAGGCTCATCTCCGTATTTGCTAAAAGACAAATCATTGTTGACCGGTGCTTCACTGGAAACCGCCAAGGTTCAGATTGCTGACCGTTTCGGTGATGTTACTGTTAGTTTGACATTCAACTCTCAGGGATCGGTTGATTTTGAAAGAATAACGGGAGAAAATGTTCGCAAAAGATTGGCAATTGTTTTGGACGGCGTCGTTCACTCCGCTCCCGTCATTCAGGAACGTATCTCGGGTGGTCAAGCTCAGATTACCGGCAACTTCACTATGGAGGAAGCACGCGACTTGGCTATTGTTTTACGCGCCGGAGCTCTGCCCGCACCTGTTAATATTCTGGAAGAAAGAACCGTCGGTCCATCACTGGGCAGTGACTCCATTAGGCAGGGCATTCTTGCAACCATTATCGGTTCGCTTTTGGTTATTTTATTCATGATTGTTTATTACCGCCTTTCCGGCGCTGTTGCCGATATTGCGCTCATCGTTAATATATTGTTGATTATGGCGGTACTCGCAGCCTTCCGGGCAACCCTGACTCTGCCGGGGATTGCCGGTATGCTTCTCACGGTCGGCGTTGCCGTGGACGCGAATATTCTGATATTTGAAAGAATACGGGAGGAATTACGGACGGGGAAAACCGTTCGCCTGGCTCTTGATACAGGCTATGACAGGGCATTCATTACTATCATTGACACGCATATCACAGGTATTGTCGCTGCCGTTGTTCTGATCTTTTTCGGGACAGGCCCGATCAAAGGATTCGCGGTAACAACAATCATTGGCCTTCTGGCCAGTCTTTTTACCTCCATTTTTATCACGCGGGTAATCTTCGATTATGTTATGGGGAACTACAATATTAAAAAATTGAGCATTTAAAATTAAAGCGCAGGCAGGAGATATAAAATGAGCATGGAGTTGATAAAACCAGGTGTTAACATAGATTTTGTCGGAAAAATGAATTACGCGATTGCTTTTTCAGCCATCCTGATTCTCATCGGCATCGGATCGATTATCTATCATGGAGGGTTTAATCTGGGTATTGATTTCGCCGGCGGATCAATCATTCAGGTAAAATTTTCAAAAAATATTTCCGCCGATCAAATTCGTACTGCTTTAAAGTCAACAAAGCTGGAAAACAGCACTATTCAACAGTTCGGCGCCAATGAATTTTTGATCCGCACATCGGAATCTTTCTCAGATCAAAAGATACTGGCCGCCAATGTGGAACAACCGCTCTCTGCGGCTTTCAACAAGGATTACGAAATCCGGCGCGTGGAAGTTGTCGGTTCTAAAGTCAGTGCTGATTTTACCAGAAAAGCTATTATTGCTGTTATTTTTTCCTGGCTGGCTATCTTGATTTATGTAACCTGGCGCTTCGAGTTCCGCTACGCCGCAGGAGGAATTCTTGCTCTGGTTCACGATACGTTGATTGTAACCGGAGCTGTCGCCGTTATGAACATGGAATTCACCATAAACATTCTCGCGGTACTCATATTTGTTATCGGTTTTTCTATTAATGACACCATTGTTACGTTGGATCGAATTCGGGAAATTGTAAAACGGAACCCCAAACAGAAGTTAGGCGATATCATCAATTTGGCAATTAATGAAACCCTCAGCAGAACCATCTTGACGTCTCTGACTGTTTTCTTTACTGTTTTAGCCCTGTACATTTTTGGCGGAGCGGTTATCCGCGATTTTGCTTTTGCCATGCTGATCGGCACCGTTATTGGAACCTATTCCACTATTTATATTGCCTGCACCAGTGTGCTGCTTTTTGAAAATCTGCAGCTTTCAAAAATGAAGAGGAAAAATTAAGTTGTCTTTTTTCGCAGCAGCAGGATTTACGGTTTTTATTTTAATATTATTCGCGGGTATTTTCCTGAATTTGTTTGGATTACCCGGAACTGTAGTTGTTTTTTTTGATGTTTTGTTTTATGCAATTTTTACCGGCTTTGATCACATTGGGTTAAAAATTATCCTGTTTCTGCTCATTTTCACTATAATTGCCGAAACAATCGACTTATTTTTTGTTATAGGCGGGGCATTTCAACCGGTTGCTTCAAAAAAATCTTTTGGAGCGGCGGCATTAGGAGCTTTGGGGGGAATATTTTTGCTTACGCCATTTTGTGGAGGACCAGGAATATGGATAGGATTTTTTTTAGGAGGCCTTGCCGGAACATTGATAATAGAATTTATCCATCAATCAAAATTAAAGGCTCCTTTCCGAATGCCTGGTCGCGTTATTTTTACTATGATAGGAGGAAAGATATTTAAAGGAATAATTGCCCTTTCTATGATCGCCTTTTCTCTATCCAATATTTACTCTTAGGGGTTTCTAGTTAATATGGCTGAAAATAATAAAACAAAAGAAAAAAGAAAATCGAAAGTTAAAGAATACGTTGAATCAATCATCATAGCGATTTTGATCGCTCTTTTTATCCGCACATTTATAATCTGTGCATACAAGATACCTTCCCGCTCCATGGTACCGACTCTGTTGGTTGGAGATCATATTTTAGTCAGTAAATTTATTTATGGCATTAAAATTCCTCTTTTAAGAAAAACTATTGTCCCTATTAGCAACCCGCAAAGAGGTGATATTGTAGTTTTCATTTACCCCAACGACCGGTCGAAAGATTTCATCAAGAGGGTGATCGGCATGGCCGGTGACAAAATTGAAATAAAAAATAAAAAAATATTCATCAATGATAAAGAATATAAAGATTCTTATGGTATATACAGCGATAGCGTAATTTATCCGGCTTCTATCCAGAACCGCGATAATTTCGGACCGGTTACAGTTCCTGAAAAATCTATTTTTGTCATGGGTGATAACCGCGACGAAAGTCTGGACAGCCGTTTCTGGGGATTTGTCAATTTAAAAGATGTTGAAGGAAAAGCTTTTATAATATACTGGTCGTGGAACCGCGAAGATCATAATCTCCGTTGGCAAAGGCTGGGCAATTTGTTACATTAATACCAATTCTAAAGGAAATTTTCGCCCTGTTGGCGAAAATTCTCGGTAATGTAAGATTCTATTTATTACGCACGCCTTGCGGAAATGCGCTCCCGATCAAGGCGCTATTTTTGTTGGTCCCGATTCATCGGGATTGTCAGCTTCCTCAACGTATATAAAATACGCCTCGTCGTCTTTGCCCATCCGCCTTAATATCATCTCTGATTTAGAAATGGTAATCAGTAGATATTTAGTCAAAGAATGCCGATATTACCATAGCCACGGAAAGACAATTCAGAATAACAACTGTTGCCCAGGAAACAATATTCATCAACCGGCCATTTACATAATTACCCATAATTCGTTTATCATTGATCAAAAGAAGCATAAAAATCAGAATAAAGGGAAGCAGCATTCCGTTAATAACCTGCGAATAATACATGATGCCGATCAAAGGCACATTGGGCAGAAGAATAAACCCTGCACCCAGAAAAATCATTAACGAATACATGCCGTAAAACTGCGGCGCTTCGGCGAATTTGCTGTTTAAGCTTGATTCCCATCCAAACGCCTCACAAATTGTATAAGCTGTGGAAAGCGGCAGAATGGAAGCGGCAAAAAGAGAGGCATTAAGCAAACCGAAGGCGAATAAAGAAGCAGCGTATGACCCTGCCAGAGGAACCAGCGCCAAAGCCGCATCCTTGGCTGTTTCAATTTTAAACCCGTGTTGAAACAACGTAACAGCACAAAGCATTATAATAAAAAACGCCACCACATTAACGGTTATCGAACCGAAGATAACATCCATTCGCGAATATTTATAACTCTCTGCTTTTAAACCCTTGTCTACGATGGATGATTGAAGGTAAAACTGCATCCATGGTGCGATCGTTGTTCCAACGATACCTATGGCCATAGTAAGCATTCCGGTATCGAAGTTCATGGTTGGTGTAAAGGCAGCTTTACTGATTGCCGACCAGTCGGGATGCACAATAAATCCGGAAATAATATAGGAAAGATAAAAAACACAGGCGATTAGAAAAACCTTTTCCACTGATTTATAATTTCCTTTTACCACCATCCACCACACAAGAATAGCGCCAACCGGAACCGAGATATGTTTACTAACACCGAATATTTCCATACTGGCGGCAATTCCGGCAAACTCGGATAATGTATTTCCTAAATTAGCCAGGAAAAGAACAATCATCAAATAGAAAGTGATTTTTGCCCCGAAACGTTCGCGAATTAAATCCGAAAGACCCTTGCCGGAAACAACGCCCATGCGGGCGCACATTTCCTGAATAATTATTAAGGCAACGGTTACGGGGATAAGTATCCAAATTAATTTCAAGCCATAATGAGCACCGGCCAAAGAATAAGTGGTAATACCGCCGGCATCGTTGTCCACATTGGACGTGATTATTCCCGGGCCAATCAATGCAAAAAAAAGACCGATTTTCCAGAAGCCTTTTTGTAATATTTTTTCCCAAAGCTGTTTTATTTTATTCATAGTTCTTCTTGCAAATTCAGCTTAAGTTGTTATTTTTCCAACTGAGGAGCGACAACTTCCAAAAGATTCTTAAATATAATGGTCCCATGCATCCGGTCATTTTCATCAACAACAGGAATAGCTGTTACTCCGTATTTAGCAAAATGTTCGGCAATCGTATCATCATTATCATCAAGTTTTACCGAAATGACACGCTCATCCATCAGCTCTTCGAGTTTTTTGTCCTGATCGGCCAGAATTAAATCACGTAAAGTTACTACCCCCAAAAGATGTTCTTCGTCGTCAGTAACGTACACATAATAAACCATTTCAATATCCGCCGCTTCCTGGCGAAATCTTTCCAGTGTTTCTTGTACAGTCATTGATGGACGGAAACTTAAGTAAGACGTTGTCATCATACCACCGGCTTCTCTTTCCGGATGGGTTAAGAGCTCCTTGACATCATCGGCAATATCCTTTTCCATTTCGTTTAAAATTCCCTCGGCCTTGGCTTTGGGCAAATCAGCAATAAGGTCGGCGGCTTCAGATAAAGACATTTCTTCGATAATATCTGAGGCTTTTTCCGAGTTAAGATCATTAATCAGACTGACCTGAACCTTGGGATCAGTTTCTTCAAGAGTTTCCGCCGCAGTCTCGACATCAAGAGCCTGAAATACAGCAGCACGCTGCTTAATGTCCATTTCTTCGAGAATATCCGCCAAGTCAGCCGGATGAATTTTACCGAGCCTGTTCTGAGTTATATTCAAGCGCAGCAAATCCGGCGAATGCACCGGCTGTACGAATTTCCACGAAATAAACTGATTGGGTAATTTGTAGTCGAATAGCCCCTGAAAAATTATATCAAAAGGTTTTATCAAACCCATGCGGCGGATCACACCACGAAAACCTACATCAACGTGGACGAGATGCATCCCCTGGCTTGTTTTTAAAAACTGAAGATCATTAACCCTTCTGATCTTGGCTCCATCAGTATCCACAACCTGCTTATCCAATAAGGCGTCCTTGAGTAGCAGTTCCCCCTGCCGCAAATTAAGAGTAAGCAACTCACTTGTTGAATGTATGGAAACGGATACATCTCCATTAAAATCAACTACGTTTCCCCAAGGAAGAAAAACGGGATTTTCTTTTTGCGCGGAACTGAATATTATTCCGGTAACTATAGGAAAAGGATCAATAAACTCCGCGGCTAAATCATAAACTTTGCCCAGGGTTTCGCCTCCGGCTCCGATAATTTTTTTCCCCAGAATTCTGCTTAAAAATAAAAAAATTTCGGGATCCTGATTTATATCCATTTTCCCCTCCGAATTTTCATTTATATCAGTTATTCTTTTTTAACAAAAGTTTTTTTGAATTATTTTTTCATCTTGACATTTTAACACCTTAGTTGTATTAAAAATCAGATTTTACCCTTTTAATTTAATCCGGTGAGATTGAAAAAGGAAAACATAATGAAATGTTTATCAAGATATTATCAAGCCTTTCTCCTTTCGGGGGAAGGCTTTTTTTATAACATTACCCGAGGTTGACACGTATGTCGAACAATAAAAACATCAAAACAGTAATGGATAAGGACGGGATTGAAAGATGCCTCACCCGAATCGCTTATGAAATTCTGGAAAAAAATAAAGGCATGGAAAACCTTGTACTCGTCGGCATAAGAACCGGTGGAGTTTATCTGGCCCAAAGACTACAGAAGAAAATGTCCGATATCGAACACGGAAAGATTCCTCTGGGAATACTTGATATAACTCTCTATCGTGATGATATTTCCGCGTCCAACAAGAAACCTCGCCTCGGGGAAACAAAAATAAATTTCTCTCTTGATGATAAAATAGTCATACTCGTTGATGATGTCCTCTTTACCGGTCGAACCATCCGAGCGGCAATGGACGCACTGATTGATTTCGGACGCCCCAGGATGATTCAGCTTGCCGTTTTAATCGACCGCGGCCATCGCGAACTCCCGATAAGAGCCGATTTTGTCGGCAAAAATCTCCCCTCTTCTCTTTGGGAAGCCGTCCGTGTCGACCTGGTGGAAAAAAACGGTGTGGATGAGGTTGTCATAGAAGAAGGACCATAAATTAAAAACTTTTTAAGGCTTGTTATGAAATTTGAAAGAAAAGATATTCTGGGAATAAAAGACTTATCCGTTGATGAGATAAATTTCATTCTGGAGACAGCGGAATCTTTTTTGGAAGTATCCACCCGTAAAATAAAGAAAGTGCCCACACTGCGCGGTAAAACAATCATCAATCTTTTTTATGAAGCAAGTACGCGCACCAGAACATCTTTCGAAATCGCCGGCAAACGATTAAGCGCCGACACTATCAACATTTCAGCTTCAACCAGTTCCGTGGTCAAGGGAGAAACTCTTATTGACACCGCCCGCAATCTGGAAGCCATGAATCCCGACGTCATTGTCATCCGCCACAGCGCTTCCGGAGCTCCGCAAATGCTGGCCTCACTGGTTAAACAATCTATCATCAATGCCGGCGATGGCGCGCATGAACACCCAACGCAGGCTCTGCTGGATATGATGACTATTAAAGAACACAAAAGTAAAATCGCCGGATTGAAGGTGGCGATAATCGGCGATATCGAACACAGCCGTGTCGCCCGTTCCAATATTTACGGCCTGTCCAAAATGGGCGCTGATGTTGTCCTGGCCGGTCCGGCGACCATGCTGCCGCGCGATATCGAACAAATGGGTGTAAAAGTTTTTAACAAGATGGAAGAAGCTATTGAAGGCGCGGACGTAGTAATGATGCTGCGCATTCAGTTGGAAAGGCAAAAACAAAGCATCTTCCCGTCACTGCGCGAATATTCCCAGCATTACTGCCTTAACCGCAACAACATTAAACTAGCCCAAAAAGATGTCATCGTTATGCATCCGGGACCGATTAACCGTGGCGTGGAAATATCGCCCGACATTGCCGACGATTCTTCTTATTCTGTAATTCTTGATCAGGTGAACAAAGGCGTGGCCGTAAGAATGGCACTGCTTTACCTGCTCACCGGAGGTAGTGAATGAAACTATTATTAACCGGCGCGAGAATAATAGATCCCGCGCAAAACATAGACTCCCGAATGGATATTTTTCTGGAAGACGGTAAAATTGCCAAGATTGGCGCAAATCTTTCCAAGTCATTAAAATCAAAAGATTCAGAAAAAACATCGAAGATTATTGATTTGGCCGGAATGATTATCGTTCCCGGGCTGATTGATATGCACACACATCTGCGCGAACCTGGTTTTGAATACAAAGAAACAATAGCATCAGGAGCCGCTGCCGCAATTGCCGGTGGATTTACCTCTATTGCCTGCATGCCCAACACCAATCCGATTAACGATAATCGTTCCATTACAGAATTTATCAAAAGAAAAGCAGCGGAGGCCGCGCTGGTTAATGTTTATCCGATTGGCGCCATCAGCATGGATTCAGCAGGTTCAAAGCTTACAGAATTCTGGGACCTCAAAGAAGCGGGCATTGTCGCGCTTTCCGACGACGGCAATCCGGTAATGAACGCCGCCCTGATGCGCAGGGCTATGGAATATGCCTTCTCCCTGCAATTACCGGTTATTTCGCACTGCGAAGACACAAACCTCTCTGCGGATGGGTTGATGAACGAAGGTTATTATTCAACCATCCTGGGACTGCGCGGTATCCCCGGCATCGCGGAAGAAGCAATGATTGCCCGTGATATTCTAATTGCCGAATTTACCAAGACTTGTGTTCACATAGCGCATGTCAGCACGGCCGGTTCCGTTCGCCTGATTCGCGATGCCAAAAAAAGAGGTCTGAAAGTAACGGCGGAGACCGCACCCCACTATTTCACTCTGACCGAAGAATCACTTCAGGGCTATGATACCAACTTCAAAATCAATCCCCCGTTAAGAAGTGAAAAGGACATCGCGGCAATTAAAGAAGGTCTTGCCGACGGAACGATTGATGTCATTGCCTGCGACCATGCTCCCCACGGACGTACAGATAAAGAAGTGGAATTCGAATACGCTGCCAACGGAATCAGCGGTTTGGAAACATCGCTGGGATTAAGCTTAAATCTAATCAACAGCAAAATTCTTAATTGGCCGGAATTAATTGCCAAGATGAGCTTAAATCCGGCGCGCATCTTGAATTTGCCGAAAGGAACGCTGGAGACAGGCGCGGATGCCGATATCACCGTAATCGATCCCCAACTCAAATGGACTGTTGATGTGCAGGCGTTTCGCTCGCGCGGGAAAAACTCTCCGTTTCATGGACGCCAGATGCAGGGCAAAGCTATCCTTACGATCGTAGGCGGTGAAATAAAATTTGATGGTCGCTAGAGAACAAATAAAAACCACCGGATTCGTTCTGCGTACGTTAAACTACAGTGAATCGGATTTAATCGTAACATTCTACAGCTCTGATTTCGGCAAGCTCAAGGGAATTGCCAAAGGCGCCAAGAGAAGCAAGAAAAGATTTGCCAACGTTTTTGAACCTTTTTCTCTGACCAACATCATCTTTACCCGTAAAAGCCGTGACATGCTGGCTTTCATCGAATCCTGCGATATCATCGACCATCATCACGCCATTCGTCAGGATATGGAAAAAACATTGATGGCGTCTTATTTTATCGACCTCACAGATCACTTCAGCCCGGAAGGAAAAAAGAATGAGTGTGTATTTCAGCTATTGCATGATTTTCTACTGTTGCTGGGTAGAGAAAAAGCATCCGATGCGGTCGTGCGCTTTTTCGAAATGCGTTTGCTGAAATTAGCGGGATTCGAACCGACCATTGATCGTTGCATCGTCTGCAAAACACCGGTGACCAACGGCAACTCTTATTATTTTCATGCTCATGAGGGTGGAATCAAATGCAGTGCCTGCGCCAAGCCTCAAAGATTTGAACAGCCGATTTCCGCCGGCACAGTGCGCACCCTGCTTCTGGGCAAAGATGTGGATATTGATAAAATTAAACTAATCTCGTTTACTAATTCTCTAGCCATGGAATCGCGCAGTCTTCTCATTGATTTTATTGCTCATGTGCTGGGACGAGAAGTCAAATCGCTGAAGGTCATGGAACAGGTCAGGAAGCTCTGCACATAATACTTTCACAAAGTCTCAGTAGTGGGCAGTTTTCAGAATTTAAGATTACCGGTTGAATTTCGGTATTCGATTTTATATGTTTATTTCAATATATAAATATATATTTATGTAAAAAATGTTAACAATGTATTTGAATAAGTTATTCATAACATATTATAAAATAACAGGATGCAGACCTTTATTTGTGTAAGGTCAATTTTTTTGTTAATATATTTTAACGAAAATATTTTGATGAGGTTTTAAATGCGCAAACCGGAGTTACTGATTCCCGCAGGTAATCTGGAAAAATTACGAACCGCCCTGCTCTATGGAGCTGACGCTGTATACGTTGGCGTGGAAGGTTTGAGCTTGAGGGCAAGTTCGTCTGAAATATCTATGGCCGATTTAGCCTCAGGCGTGAATGAAGCACACGCCAAAGGCGTAAAGGTTTACGCGGCAGCCAATACGTTCGCCCGCAATACTGATTTGGAACAGGCAAAGAAAATTATTCCCGAACTTACGGCAATTGGAGTTGACGCTCTGATTATCAGCGAACCGGGAATGCTGAGGCTGATTAAAAGTTTAGCGCCGCAGTTGCCGATTCACTTGAGCACGCAGGCTAACACCACAAATATCGAAGCTGTCCGTTTCTGGCAAGACCAGGGAGTGCGGAGAATTATTCTGGCTCGGGAACTTAATTTAAATGAAGTCAGAGAAATTGCCGCGGCTGTTCCCGAAATGGAGTTGGAGATTTTTATCCACGGCGCGATGTGCATGGCCTATTCCGGACGATGTTATTTATCGGCATTCCGCAACCGCAGGAGCGCCAATGAAGGCGATTGCAGTCAACCATGCCGATGGGAATATTTACTTTACGAATCAACAAGACCATCCGATCCGTTTATTATTGAAGAGGACGAACGCTACAGTTATCTTCTTAGTTCCAAAGATCTATGCCTCATCGAATATCTGTCCGAAGTACTGGCATCCGGCGTTACCAGTCTTAAAATCGAGGGCCGGATGAAATCGGCTTATTATGTGGCGGTAGTTACCCGGACATACCGGCAGGCACTTAACACGTTAATGCGCCAAACAAAAAAATACAAATGTCGACACGAATGGATTGACGAGCTTACAAAAATATCCAACCGCGGCTATACCACCGGCTTCGCGTTCACTGAAGAAAAAATAAACGAAACCAATCCGGAGATTAAATATATTCAAACTTATGAACCGGCGGGGAAAGTGCTAAATTATGACAGAGAGAATAAAAGAATTTTGTTTAGCGTTAGAAATCGCATAAAAATAGGTGACTGTCTGGAAATTCTACTGCCCGCAGATATTGTTACCATAAAAATCATTTCCATAACTGACAGGAACGGGAATAATTTTTCAGAGGCACACAGCGGTTCCGAAATATATGTTCCATTCGAACACGAAATACAGATGGGAGTTTTTGCCCGTCAGCAAATCACGAATCATTCATAACAATTTAAAATAATTGTCATATATACCAGATACGATTCTTTGAAGCTGCTTTAGCAATATGTTATTGCATTGTATTGAGAGCTTTGCATAACTCCATTTGCGTCATTCCAGTTAAAACCGGAATCCAGGAAATACTTGAAAATACTGGATATACCCTAAAGGGCAACATGGCCGACCTACGCCGGGAAGACAAAAGTGATGGATTTCTCTGGCTCCGCAGCGTGCCTTTAAAATCTAACAACATAAATCAGGCACGAATAAAATCCCTTGACATTAGCTTGGAAATAGTTTATTGGTTGAACCACTGGACCAATCAATCACAAGAAAAGAATGGTTTAGAAGGAGATGTACCATGACAGCCAAGAAAGTCTTTTCCCAGCCGCTTACACGTTCACGTCTTCATGAGGAGATTGTGACAATTATCCAGAAGCAGATTATGAATGGCACGATTACTCCGGGAAGCAAATTGCCTCCCGAGCGGGAAATGGCGGAAACGTTCAGTGTCAACCGTGCTACGGTGCGTGAGGCATTACGTAAACTGGAGAATCTCGACCTTGTTGAAATCAGACATGGTGACGGATTATATGTCAAAAATTATCTGGAAAGCGGTAATTTTGATCTTATCAAAGCCGCTTTAAATTTGGATAAGGGAACGGAAATAATCTTAAATATACTGGAGGCTCGCAGCTATGTAGTGCCGCAGATGGCTTACATGGCGGCGCAAAGGCGCACTTCCACTGATCTTGAAGACCTTCAGCAGGTCATCTCTAACGAAGACTTGAGCATGCTGGAACGGGATATCAAGATACATCAGTTAATCGCTCGTTCCACCCATAACTTGCTCTACACTATTTTTCTCAACTTCTTCAATCAGATTTTCCGCGACTACGGTTATCTTTATTTTGACAACAAAAAAAACGTTGAACGTTCACGTAAGTTTCATCAGGAAATTTATGAAGCCATCAAAAAAAAACAGGCTGGAGCGGCCAGACGGATTATGCAGGAAGTACTTCTTTATGCAGAGGAGGCCGTTAAAAAATCACTGACCGGCAAACAGAGAAAGGAGTAAATGCCATGCAGCGGTTTATTGAAAACCATACAGATGAACATTTTGATGTCATTGTTATCGGCGGAGGCATCAGCGGGGCTTCGGTGGCTTATGAGGCAGCCACGCGGGGGTTGAAAGTGGCCCTTCTGGAAAAAAATGATTTTTCCTGGGCCACATCGGCGGCCACGTCCAAGATGATTCACGGAGGCTTGCGATATTTGGTCAACGGCGAGATTATGTTGGTACGTGAGTCGCTGCGCGAGCGCCGGGTGCTGGAAAATATAGCTCCTAACTTCGTTTATCCCTGGCCAATGATGATGACCCATTACAAAACACCGCTTAAAAATAATAAATGGATCGTCAAAATAGGCATGCTGGTATATGATGCACTTTCCTACGATAAGAATTTTACCTGGGATGCCTGCAAGAAGATTCCTTCGCATAGAACCATTTCCAAAAAGGAAGTTATGCAAAACGAGCCGCATGTTCGTTCTGAAGGACTCACCGGAGCGTCAATTTTCTGCGACTGTGTCAGTATCTTTCCCGAAAGGTTAACGCTGGCTTTCATCAAATCCGCCGCAGCATATGGCGCTAAAGTATCCAACTATACCCGGGTTGAAGGATTCATGATGGGTTCCGAAAATAATGTAACCGGAGTAAAAGTAAGGGACCTTTTAAATAACAAAACATATGAAGTATCCGGCACAATTACAATTAACTGCGGCGGACCGTGGGCGGACATTGTTTTGGGTCTGGCTAAATCGAAAGGCGACGGCAGTTCAACATTGCGCAGGTCTGAAGGTATTCACATTATCACTTCGAAGCATCTGCTTTCCGGTAATTACACTGTTGCATCCATGACTCCATCCGGCCGTCATTTCTTCCTTATACCCTGGCGCAATCACACTCTCATAGGTACCACAGACAAACCTTTTACCGGAAATCCTGATGATTATCATGTCACTAGGGAAAGCATTATGGAACTGATAGACGATATCAATTCCTCTTTTAGTGACGGCAAACTAAGCTACGCAGATGTAAAGCACACCTACGGAGGCCTGCGTCCTTTGGTAGAAGAAGATACGTCGGAAACTTATTCATCTTCCCGTAAGTACGAAATATACGACAACAAAAAAGATGGATTAAACGGTCTGATCACCGTTGAAGGCGGCAAATATACGACGAGCCGGAAACTGGCGGAAAACTGCCTCAATATTGTAGCATCCAAGATGGAACAATCTCTGGGTCAAAGCGTTACCGACAAACAGTTTCTGACCGGATGTGAAATAAAAAATCTAGATGCCTTCTTATCCGATATTCAAAAAGAAAATAGCGATTTCGGCAAGCCTACCATGAATTATCTCGGGCGTAACTATGGTACCGAATACGCTGAAATCATCAAGTTGGCGCGAGCGGACAAGACTTTATCTGAGACATTAAACGAAGATGGCGAAATTCTGGCACAGGTAGTTTATGCCGTGCGTGCAGAAATGGCGCGCACTTTAACCGATATAGTAATGCGCCGGACCGGTATCGGCACTCTCGGTAATCCCGGTGAGAATATATTGCGCAAAGTTGCCAACGTTGCCGCTAAGGAATTAAATTGGGATGCGAATAAAGTTGAGCAGGAAATCTCAAACACTGTTAAATTGCTTACGCTGCCCAAGTGATTACCAAAAATATAAACATAAAAGCACCAGCGACGTACTGACAAATCGTGAGCCAAGGTATAGGAGGACATGCTGATGAAATCAAAAATATTCCGGCCGGATTGGACGGAAAAATCGCCTGCGCCCGGTACATACAGATCCATTTTTAAATATGGTGATCCTCAACATTTCAAACATCCCAGTGATGCCTGGTACAGGATGATCAAACAGGATTTTCACTTAAGTGACACCGATTTTACCAGTAAAGTTAAAGAAGGACTTGAACAAGTTACTCTAAACCGTCCTGTAGATCTGAAACAGCAGCAGATGGAGGCCATACAAGCCATCGTAGGAAAAGAAAATGTTTCTCTGGATGATTACAGCCGTGTCAAATACGCTTCGGGGAAAACAACGGAAGAAATGTTGGAGCTTCGTCAGGGAATTATTCATGAAGTAGCAGACGTCGTAGTGCACCCGCGAGACAAGCATGATGTTCAAAAAATTGTCGCTTACTGTGATAAAGAGGGAATCCCCGTTACGGTATTCAGCGCCGGTTCTTCCGTGAATTTCGGTTGCCGTCCGGTCACAGGAGGTATTTCTCTGGTAGTCAGCACTCATATGAACAAGGTTCTGGAAGTCAACGAACTCAATCAGACCGCCCGGGTGCAGCCGGGTATTTTCGGACCGGCTTATGAGGATGCTTTAAACAAAGCACCCGAACTTTTTGGCTCTAAACTGCGTTATACCTGCGGCCATTTCCCGCAGTCTTTCGAATATTCAACAGTGGGAGGCTGGATTGTTACATTAGGTTCCGGACAGGCATCGACTTATTACGGCGACGCTTACGACATTGTGTTCAGTCAGGAATACGTGACTCCGGCAGGAACCTTTAAAACTCTGGACTATCCGGCTACCGCCACCGGTCCCAAAATAAACGATATAATGAAGGGTTCAGAGGGTGCCTTCGGCATTCTGGTTGAGGTAACAATGAAAATATTTCGTTACATGCCCGAAAATCGCGCGCGTTTCAGCTTTATGTATCCTACCTGGGACGCCGCTGTAAACGCCAGCCGCGAAATTATGCAGTCCGAATTCGGCAAGCCTGCCATTTATCGTATTTCCGATCCCGAAGAAACAGACAGGGGGTTAAAGCTCTATGGCATGCCGGGCATTGTTGATAAATTTTTGGTGCTGCGAGGATTTAAACCGATGCAGCGTTGTTTGAGTCTGGGCAATGTGGAAGGCGACAGAGATTACACGCGATTGGTAGCGCGCAAAATAAAGGCTATTGCCCGCCGCCACGGGGCAATGTCCCTGGGCAGTTATGCCGCACGCAAATGGGAAAAGACCCGCTACACTGAACCATATATGCGCGAGGATTTAGGTGACTATGGAATTTTGATTGATACGCTGGAAGCCGCTGTAACCTGGGATAATCTTCACCATCTGCATGAAGGTGTTCGCGCTTATATGAAAAGCCGGCCGGACACGATGTGTATGACGCATGCCTCGCACTTCTATCCGCAGGGCACAAATCTTTATTTTATTTTCATTGCTCACATGAACGATCCTGAGGAATACCGGAGATTTCAGCACGGCATCATCGACAGCATTCAAAAACACGGCGGATCATTGAGTCACCATCATGGAGTGGGACGCATGATCGGCCCCTGGATGGAAACCCATCTGGGGAAAGAACAAATGGATGTTTTGCGCGTGTTGAAACGGCATTTCGATCCGCACAATATAATGAACCCCGGAGGTCAGCTGGGATTGGATTAATAACTGTTAATCGGAGATAAGGTGAGAACTTTGCATAACTACTTGTTTTGTCATCCCGAATCCCGACGAGTCGGGATGAGGAATCTTAAAGTAAAAAATTAGTTCAAAAAAAAGATTTCTCGCTTCGCTTCGAAATGACATTATACAAAGATCTCAAGGTATAAAAAATATGTTCAAGAAAACAAGTGAGGTAAAAATATGCCACAAGAAAATATTAAATCAAAAGAAATAATCCTGTCGATAGACGCAGGCACTCAGTCTATAAGGGCCGCCCTTATAGATACGGACGGAAACATACTGCATATCGTTAAAACACCAATTCAGCCTTACTATTCGGAACATCCCGGCTGGGCGGAACAACAACCGGATTACTATTGGGAGATGCTCTGTAAAACAACTGGCCAGCTCTTGCAAAAGCAGGAACATCTCAAGGCAAATATAGCAGGCGTTACGCTTACCACACAACGTGCCACAATGATTAATGTGGACAAAGACGGAAAAGCTCTTCGCCCGGCAATTACCTGGCTTGACCAGAGGAAGGCTGATTCATGTAAGATACTGCCTGGTGCTCTTCGTCCCGTGCTTAAGACCGTAAAACTGCTGGATACTGTGGAAAGTGCAATACAGGATTGCGAGGCGAACTGGATATGTCAGCAACAACCCGATATTTGGGAAAAGACACACAAGTTTTTGCATCTGTCCGGATTCTTCACTCACCGACTCACCGGTGAGTTCATTGATTCCGTGGGCAACAACATCGGCTATCTGCCGTTTAACAACAAGACATATCAATGGGCCGGAAAATACGATTTCAAATGGTGGCTATTTAAAATTGAGCAGGAAAAACTTCCTGCAATGATTAAGCCCTCAGAAATTTTGGGACAGATCACAAAAAAGGCGTCTTTGGAAACCGGTATACCGGCAGGATTGCCTGTCTTCGCGGCGGGATCGGACAAGGGCTGCGAAATACTCGGTTCGGGATGTCTCACGCCCGAAACCGGATGTCTAAGCTTCGGAACAATAGCAACTTTTGATGTGGCTACTCCCAAGTATGTCGAACTGCGTCCTATGATACCGCCATATCCTGCTTCAGTGCCGGACACATACTACACGGAAGTTTCGATATTCCGCGGTTTCTGGATGGTCAGCTGGTTCAAGGAGGAATTCGGGCTTCAGGAGTGTATACTCGCCGAAAAAAATAATGACGTGCCGGAAAAACTTTTTGATTCGTTGATTCAAAATGTGCCGGCCGGGTCCATGGGATTAATGCTCCAGCCTTACTGGACTCCGGGAATAGGTGCCGACTCTTACGCGAAAGGATCCATAATCGGTTTCGGTGATGTGCACAATCGCGCGTATCTCTATCGCGCCTTACTTGAAGGATTGATCTATGGACTGAGAGAAGGCGGAGAATTGACACAACGCAAAACAAAAGTGCCGGTAACAAAACTTAAAGTCTCCGGAGGAGGATCGCAAAGTGAAGCCGCAATGCAAATCACAGCGGATATATTTGGTATGGCTGCGGAGCGGCCGCACACTTTTGAAACATCCGCGCTGGGCGCGGCAATTGATGCCGCTGTGGGACTCAAACTTTATTCCGACTTTCCATCAGCGGTCAGAAGCATGACCAGAACAGGAAAAGTATTTGAGCCGTCATTGAAAAATCATCAACTCTACGATAACCTCTATAAAAGAGTTTACCTTAAAATGTACGGACAACTAAAACCGCTGTTTAAGGAAATCAAAGACATTACCGGTTATCCGAAGTAACAGGAAACTTGTCTTTTGTATTCGGACATATATTTTTCTGACAGTAAAAATTCAATGACTGCCGTATTGATTAGTTGCCCGACGTAATCTCGTAGATTGACAGCTTGTTGTCGCAGGCCGCGGCCAGCCGCCTGCCGTCCGGACTGACGGCCAGGCTTATGGGACCGGGATTGTTCTTGATCTCCTGAACCATCATTCCCGCTTCTATATCCCACACCGCTAACGTTAAATGGGTATGAATCTGGCTCTTGGCGCCGAATAGATATTTCCCATCCCGGCTGAAGGCCAATGACCACACACGGGATTGCACCGGCAGTTCCTTAACCAATTTTCCGGTATCCACATTCCAAATGCGCACAGGATCATTGTTCCCTTGTGGGTATAAAATTGTGTCAGTGCTGCCGGTTGTTGTGCCGGTAGCCACCCACTTGCCGTTGGGGCTGATGGCTAAGGCTGTCGGATTATCAGTATGGATGTTGTCGATGCTGCGCAGGTACTTGCCGGACTTTGCATCCAAGAATAGTATCTTGGGCCGAAATCTATAACCGGACCCCGAAGCGACCAATTCTCCTTCGCCCAGAATCACGAATTTGCCATCGGGTGTGAATACCAGCGGCGTTGTGAAACGTGTTATCTCTTTCGGTTCATAGGACCAGGCAATTTGCCAGTTTTCTGTGCGATAGGCAATCACGATTCTCTTCTTACCGCCATGAACAACGACCAGCATCTTGCCATCCGGGCTAAAGCGCAGGGAGACAATGTCTACTTCTTGAGGTATGCCGGGCGTTATATGCGGAGCAATTAAAGTCGCCTGCGTGGTTCCATCAGCGATTTTCCAGACATTGATAATTTTGAGGCCTGAGACCAAATATTGACCATCCGAACTGAAGGTTATGTTATCTAAGCCAAGGCCTCTGGCGCCTTGATTCAACTGCTTTCGGATAGAAAGAGATGCTGCATCCCATATAACCACATCCGTTGGTAGACCCCCGGCTGTGGCAATTGACTTGCCATCTGGGCTCCAGGCCACTGCCGTAATGTTATCGTATGTGTTCTCAGAGATCAGCCGAAGAATGTGATTCTTGGTCATGGCATGCCATCCTTTCATAAAGATGTTTTCGTCATCCGCAACGGCATTGGTTGTAATAATTACAATTATTGCAACCAATATTAAAGGCAGTGTTCTACTTTTTTTAATTATTTTAGTTAGGAAAAGTTTTTTGCCATTCAGGCTAGTTTGATTTATCAAGAATAATTCTTTGACAGATGTCTTCTTACGATCAAAAGGGAAATACATGTTTTTTCTCCACGTTGAATTGTTTTTTATAAAAGCATTGATATTTTTTAATCTAAAAAACCCGTGAAACTTGTTCTGTGAAAACTTTTTGAAACAATTTTTTGAATTTATAATAGTATTCAATAAACAAATCAATATTTCATGTCAACTTAAATTCATTGAATATCGTTGTGCAAAATCACTTCTTTTTAACATTGACTTCGGATGTCCATTGCGCTAATAGAATCCACTCTTTTGCTTTTATAATCTCGTTGGGAATTTACCAGCGATACAGGAGGTCATATGGGTTCAAAAAAATCTTATAAAATCGCCGTAGTCCCGGGTGACGGAACAGGGCCGGAAGTTATTGCGGAAGGTCTCAAAGTGCTCAAAGCCGTAGCCGCTTCTCAATCAATCAAGTATGAGCTTGTCCATTATGATCTGGGAGGAGAGCGCTATAAAAAAACCGGGGAAATCCTTCCTGATTCCGTTTTGGAAGAATTTAAAAAATTCGATGCCATTTATCTGGGAGCTATCGGCCATCCGGATGTAAAACCGGGAATTCTGGAAAAAGGAATCCTCCTGCGAATGCGTTTTGAACTTGACCAATACATTAATCTGCGGCCGGTAAAACTCTATCCTAATGTTCCCTGCCCTCTCAAAGACAAAGGGCCAAAGGAAATTGATTTTGTCGTCGTCAGGGAAAACACGGAAGGGCTGTACACGGGAGGTGGAGGATTTTTAAAAAAAGGCACTCCTGATGAAGTGGCTATTCAGGAATCCATTAATACCAGAAAAGGTGTCGAACGCTGCCTGCGTTACGCTTACGAGTACACCGCCAAAAGAAAAAAGGACAACAAGCTTACTCTCTGCGGCAAGACGAATGTTCTAACTTACGCTTTCGATCTATGGGAAAGAACATTTAAGGAACTGGCCAAAGAATATCCGAAAATAAAAACCGATTATGTCAATGTGGATGCAACCTGTATGTGGATGGTGAAAAATCCCGAATGGTTCGATGTTATCGTAACAGACAATATGTTCGGCGACATTATAACGGATCTGGGCGCCATGATTCAGGGCGGAATGGGCATAGCGGCAGGAGGAAATATCAACCCCAAGGGAGTTTCTATGTTTGAACCCATTGGCGGTTCCGCCCCGAAATACACAGGGAAGAATGTTATTAATCCGCTCGCAGCTATCTGTGCCGGAGGCATGATGCTGGAAACTCTGGGAGAAGACAAAGCCGGCAAGCGTATTGAGGCCGCTGTTATTAAACTCCTGGAAAGCGGAAAACTAAAAAGCCTTGATGCCGGCAGAATGGGAATGTCTACCAGTGAAATAGGAGACTGGCTGGCAAAGAATATTTAATTCAAATTACGCAATAGACGTTTAAGAAAATCAAAGCTGTCATTTCGAGAAGTCCCGACTATAGGGACGACGAGAAATCTTTATCGTTTTTGTTTAAAGATTTCTCCCTTCGGTCGAAATGACATTTTTCAATAAATGTATTCTGTAAATTAATTGTCATATCGACAATCAATTTATCAAGATTTCTCGCGGAGTATAATCCCGCGTATGCGGGACTCGAAATAACAATCCTTTAATGAATTTAGATGTAGGATAAAAAAAGCCCCTTCAAAATAATGAAGGGGCTTCATGTTTTAAATCCGGCAGCACCTACTCTCCCACACAGTCGCCCATGCAGTACCATCAGCGCAAAGGAGCTTAACTTCCGTGTTCGGGATGGGAACGGGTGTGACCTCCTCGCGATAGCCACCGAAAATTCCTTATATAATTGCGTGACAATGCATATCGCACCTACTGCTTAGTTGAAAGCAAAGCGCTATAGTAAATATGAGACCATATATATAAATAATTATTATGGTCAAGCCTCACGACCGATTAGTATCAGTTAGCTGAACACATTACTGTGCTTACACATCTGACCTATCAACCACGTAGTCTACATGGGGTCTTCAGTCTTGATGTCTCCATCAAGAGGGATATCTTATCTTGAGGTGGGCTTCCCACTTAGATGCTTTCAGCGGTTATCCCTTCCGAACTTAGCTACCCAGCGATGCCACTGGCGTGACAACTGGAACACCATCGGTTCGTCCATCCCGGTCCTCTCGTACTAGGGACAGCTCCTCGCAAATATCCTCCGCCCACAACAGATAGGGACCGAACTGTCTCACGACGTTCTGAACCCAGCTCACGTACCGCTTTAATT